>ONQL01000013.1 GCA_900319985.1 uncultured Methanobrevibacter sp.
TTTTAGTTTTATTAATCAAATCTGAGTAAACACTCATTATTAGACATAATATAATCAAGTTAAGATAAGACAAAACCTAATTAAAACTAATACTATTAATTATAATTCAACTACTATATAAATGTTACCTTATTTTCAACAAAAAGTATGAAAAATCAATCTAAATATTAATTATTATCTTCCAAGAATTTAAAATTTAAAAATAAGATTAGTTTTCAAGTGCTCTCGGACTTTCCTTAAAATCATCATAAAACATATGGTATAACAACCACCATCACCGTGAGTAAAATGAACTTTGATAAAGACACTTACATCAAATTAATCATATATATCTTATCAAAATGTTACAACAAACCCAATTTGGGAAAGACTGTTCTATGTAACATATTATATTTCATTGATTTTAATTATTACGAGTTATACGGCACTTTGCTTACAGAGGAAACATATATAAAATCCAAAAAAGGAATTAAGCCAAAACATTTTCTGGAAGTGACACAGGATTTGATTTCTAAAAAGCAACTTTTCTTAAGAAAGGAACCCTATTACAACAGAACAATCCACAGATACTATCTGACAATAATTCCACAAGCCACATTTAACAAAAAAGAGCAGGAACTTATTGATTCATGTATAAATAGATTCAGTGGCCATAATGCAACATCAATCGGTAAATATACAAGAAATGACCCGCCATTCAGCATTGCCAAATTAGGGGAAAAAATAGACTGCAGATACGTATTTTCAAGAAACAGCATTTACTCGGCAATGAAAATTAAACTTAAAAATAAATAAATTTATTTATTTTGAACTTATATAATATTATTCATTAAAATACATAGGCAAAAAACATGAGTATCAAAGTTAAAAAAAGAAATTTCCTAAAAAAGAAAAAAATTAAAGAAATAAAAGCTGAATTGGGAGACTACGGAGAATTGCTTCAAAACAAAAAAAATGTTGAAATACTTGAAGCCGAACCGAATTCATTTATTCTGGTGGATGGCGAACCATACATTATAATAATTGAAGATAAACCATTGTAACCGTTGATATGGGAGCAATCAGATTTGTAAGTAATGGTGCAGACATAATGAGCCCTGGAATCGTAGCTGCTGACGATGGAATTGAAAAAGGAGACATCGTTTTAATTGTTGATGAAACTCATGGAAAGCCATTAGCTATCGGAGTTAGTCTGATAACTGGTGAAGAAATGGTTGAAAATGATTCCGGAAAAGCCGTTGAAACAAAGCATTATGTCGGCGACGATATTTGGAACTTTGAGTTATGAAGGTGATGAAATGGCAGAATTAAGATATCGCGCAGGTAGAATTAAAGACCCTGGAGTGCACAAAATCGGAATAATAGCACTCGGATCACACTTAGAAAACCATGGCCCTGCACTTCCAATCGACACCGATGCAAAGATTGGAGCACATATTGCATTTCAATCATCTCTAGAAACTGGAGCCAAATTCTTAGGGATAATATTTCCGGCATATGAATTGGATGAAATCGACCACGGAGTTCATGTTTCCCTTGAGGAATTAAAAGAAAATGTAATTAATACCCTTAACTCTGCTAAAAAATTTTTAAACATAGAAAAAGTAGTTATTGTAAATGCTCATGGCGGAAACATCCCCCTTATGGCTGAATTATGGGATATTGAGGATAAAACTGACTTAGCAATTGTATTTAACAATAAGGTTATCTCCTCTGAAGGTCCTCACGGAGGCAGTGGCGAATTGTCAATGGCCAAAGTCTTAGGTATTTTAAACGAAGACGAAATCGAAAATCAGGCTAATGTTAATGAATATGAAGAAGTTGGCCTGTACGGATTTAAAAAAGCTCGTGAAAATGATCCAAACATTGAAGAAGGGGCAAGAGACGTTGAAGAAAATGGAGTCTATGTAGACGAAGTTTATGGAAAAAGATTATTTAATTTAGCTATCAATTCAGTTCTTTTGGATGTTGAAAAATTATTGGATTTTTAAAAAAAAAAAGAAAAATGGCGATTAGCCAACAGTTGTTTCAACATTAGAACTACTGGAACCAGAGCTGGAACCAGATGAACTAGAACCAGAACCAGATGAGCTGGAACCAGATGAACTAGAACCAGAACCAGATGAGCTGGAACCAGATGAACTAGAACTTGAACTGCCAGAGCCTTGTGATGATGAACCGGAGTCTGTGGTTGTCTCCACATTATGGGAATTATCAGATGATGAACTGGAACGACTACCAGAATCATGATAACTGTTAGAACCGTAACTTTCACCACTATGTCCATTTTCAACAAACGATGAGAGATTGTCTAAAACTCCTTCATTAGTCTTATTTGGCAAAATGGATATTGGTCCTGTCATAGCTCCAAATACGCTAGCTAAGCAAAAAGCAACTATAGCAACTATAAAAATTACCAATACTGTAGCAGATTTACTTGACACTATTAACACCTTGTAAAAAATTTATTAACTATAATATGTTTAATTAATTATATAAATATATAGGATTATTATGAAAACAATTAAAAAAGCAGTTCAATGTGAAATAAATGTAAAAAAATCTCAATTTATTTGCTCATTATTTCCAACTAAAACAAAAAAGGAATCAAAAGAAATTATCCAAAAGTTAAATGAACAGTATAGCGATGCTACCCATAACTGTACCGCATATATTGCAAGTGACGGAGAGGGATTTGATGATGATGGGGAACCTGGCGGAACCGCCGGAAAACCAATGATCAATGTTTTAAGAAAGAATGAACTCCACAACATTACTGCAGTTGTTACAAGATACTTTGGCGGTATCAAATTAGGTGCAGGAGGGCTTGTAAGGGCTTATTCAAAATCTGTTCTGGAAGCTATAAGCGAAGCTGAAATTGTTGAAATCGAAGAATATGACGTTTATAAACTCACTTTTGAATATTGTGATATCAAAATTGCAGACACTGAAGTCAGAAACAATCAATTGACTACTATCAGTAAAGATTATACTGATAAGGTAAGCTATGAAATCGTATCTAAAGACAATCGAGACATTGAAAAAATATTTGAAAAATACTCCGGCAAAATCAACGTCGAATATAAAAATAAACAGTTTTTAGAAAAAATTTAAAAAAAAAAGAAATGAAGAACTTATTGTTCTTCAAAGTTTTCAGCACCTACACCACACATAGGGCAGGTAAAGCCTTCTGGTAATTCATCCGCTTCGTGGACGTATCCACATACTTTACAAACGAAAGCCATTTTAAATTCCCCTATTCTACTTCTTCAAACATGTCAGCAGTAGCGCCGCACATAGGACATTTGTAGTCTTCTGGGAGTTCATCAAATTCGTCAGTTACAAATCCGCAAATTTTGCATTTAAATTTTGCCATAATAACAATCTCCATATTTTGATTATATTTGCATTAAATTTTATAGTATTTAAACTTTTACAATTTAACTTAATATTATTTTTGCAATGTAATAATATATAAAACTATTCAACTTTTTCAAACATAGCCTTAGCCATTCTACACTTTGGACACTTAAAGGAAGATGGTAAATCTTCAAATTTGGTCCCTTCAGGAATATTTAAAGCATCTTCAATGTTATCTTCATCAAAAACATAACCACAAATTTTACATTTATAGACAGCCATGAAATAGCCTCCTTTAAAGTATATAATATTATTTAGATAATCAGAATATAAGTGTTTTATTATTTTGCAAACTAAAATCTGTTTGGAACTTTCAAATGGTCAGGAAGCGGTTTGATACGCGCAGGTGTTCCTATAGCCAAATAAAACGGAGGAACACTATGAATTACAATAGCACCAGCAGCAACAATTGCACCTTCACCAATTTCAACATTTGACAGGAATGTTGTGTTCCCACCAATAGAAGCTCCTCTCCTAACCTTAGGTCCTTGAAGTTCATAATTGATTCTTACAGGATATTTATCATTAGTAAAACAAGCACAAGGCCCAATAAATACATTATCCTCAATTACTGAATTAGTTGGAATATATACATTTGATTGGATACTGACATCATTTCCGATAATCACATCACCTTCAATAACAGTATTGGTTCCAATTAGAACATCATCCCCAATATTTGTATTTTCACGAATTACTACATTGTGTCCTGTTCTGAAATTATCCCCAATAACCACATCATTATAGATTATTGAATTGGATCTGATAGTGTGATTTCTACCTATGACCGGAGGTCTTGAATTTGGAGAGTATTCAACACCAAATTGAATATTCTGGTCAGATGGAAATTTTAATTCAGGTTTTGAATAATCTGGTTGGATAGATTCTCTTTCAATAGTGGTTGGTCTTTCATAAACTATTTCATCACGTTCAACCCTTTGAGGAGGCCTATATAAATTATCCTGATTTTGATAAATCTGCCTTTGATAATTAGGATTAATAGTTTCCCTAGGCGCATTCTCTTCAATAGGCATATGGACTACATGAGGCTGCCTTTCTTCATGAGAATAGTAATGATGATTATCCTTGTGTTGTTCATAAGGTTTTTCTCTATTCTTTGATTGTTTATCATCAAGAGATTGTGAAAATCTAACCATATTATCGAACCTTTAGTTAATTAAATTTAACTACTTAATGAATTAATTTATGTAAGTAATAGGTATATATACTAAATGGTTATAATTAATGATTCGATAAAAAAATAAAAAGATTTTGAAAAAAATAAAAAAAGGAATTAAATAATTACAAGCAACATCATTAAAACTGCAAATAATAGCATGATGAAGTTATTTCCACCATTATCGTTTATATTTGCTGTTATAGTCGAATTATTTAATTGAGTTGAGTTATTCAATTGTGTTGAATTGTTTAATTGTGATAAATTGGAATCCATGTAGTCTCCAACAACACCGTATGCAACATTTTCTGAGTAATAAGGACTAATGAAATTTGATTTTTCAGAATTGTCATCATTATTATCACCCTTATATGAAACCTCATCTGAAGCAAATCCTGATGCAAGACCCATTGGACAGGACATAACAAGATACTTTACAGCATAATACTCAGTGAAATTATCACTTTCATTCCATGTGTAATTAGAACAATTACCATAATTATTCAAGTAATACATTACTAAAAATTTCAAATAATCAGTTTCATTTTGAGTTAAATTAAACATTCCAAATGTTGAAACAATAGAATCATTAATTTTTAAATATGTTTCATAATTTTCATCACTCTCATTTAAAGTATAACCGATAGGATTTTCTAGATATGCTTGATAATCATTGAGGAATTGATTGCTTACAGTCCAATTTTCATCAGAACAACTACCGAATCTATCCAAATAAGACAATATTCTGCCTTCTAAATATTCGAAATCACTGATGTCATAATCGAAATCATAATCCCAATCAAAATCATAATCCCAATCATCATCCAAATCAGAATAATCATCTAAATCATCATCCAAATCAGAATAATCATCTAAATCATCATCCAAATCAGAATAATCATCTAAATCATCATCCAAATCCTCATCATCCAAATCAGAATAATCATCTAAATCATCATCCAAATCCTTATCATCCAAATCAGAATAATCATTCACATAAGAACCACCAATAGTCCCATCAAACAGAATATTTGTATCATGAGCACTTACTGAGGAAACATTATTATCTGCAGCATATATTGAACCCGCAGACATAATGAGAAGTACTGAAATTATTGAAATCATCAATAGATTTTTAGTGTTTAAATATCTCAATTGTTTTCACCTCCATCAAAAAATAATTACATTACTACTTTATATTTATTCAAGTATAAATAAATTAAAGAAAAATATTTAATTAAAACGTTAATTAAAAAAAAAAGAAAAGAAGGTTAAATTCCTCCAACCAAGGATTTAACCCAATCAATAATACCATCTATTGAAAAACCATTGGTACCAGTTTTATTGAATATTCCTGAAACCTTATCAGTGTAGTTATGCACATCCCCTTGTACGTTTTGCACTTGTTGGATACTGTCAGCCAAGTTTTCAATATCATTATTAGTAATATTGATGTTATTGTTTTGCACATAATTATTGATTATATTTACAATTTTATTATGATCAGTGACATTATCGTTAGATACCTGGCCTTTGACATCATTTACTAATTTAGACAAATCATTAGCATTTACACCAGAATTATTAACAATTTCTGCCTGAGTGTAAATTTCATCATTTGCTGCTTCTTTAACAGTTTCTGGAATTTTAACATTAGTTACTTCCTCATAAGAGTTCATTATTCCAGCAAGAGCTGATTCACCAGTAGCCTGTACCGGACTTGTAACATAGACATGTCCTTTAGTGATTCCAGCAGATTTTAAAGCTGAAATATACATATCACCTGTAATTGTAGTAATTTTTGATTTATCGACACTTACCTGCAGATTATTATTTTCATTCAAATTAACCAAAGCGGATGAAAGTATTTGGCTTGAATCATAAGATTTCCCAGTGATTGAACTTGAAACTTTGTTAACTTGATCGGCAGTAATAATTTTTGATCCAGCATTATTCACATTAATATTTGATTGGCTTTTGAAAAAGTCGTCAACGATTGATTTATAATTGGAATTTCCATAAGTTGTCTCCCCATAAGTTATCACAACCTTAGAATCAGCTGAAAATCCAACAGGGATTAACATACCAACCACGATTAAAGCTAACAAAACCATAGTAATTTTACGCATAATTTTTCACCTCTTTTAAAATTCCTAATTTAACTTTGTCAAAATAGTATTTAAATGTTATAGTTTTTTAGACAATATCAACACAATATAAACTTTAAAAAAATAATATAAAAAATATACAAACATATACTTTAATATTTTAAAAATTGTTCAAATGTTCGGCATTTTAAATTTAAAAAAATACTAACTAATAATATTTTAAAAAATCAGAAAAAATAAAAAAAACAATATTAACTTCTTGATACAATACTAACAAATGAGGTAGTTATTATGCAAAGCAACATATCAAAAGAACTGGAAATGAAATTCCCACCAATTGTTTTACTTAAAAGTGATGCAAAACCGGAAAATGCAAAAGGACCTAAAAACGAAAATGGCGGATGTGTAATGAGTTTTGTTGCACAGACCATAGCCAAAAGGAAAACCACCTATTTTGGTCGTGAACATATAACCTGTGGAGGAATATCTGTAGGATTTGGTTGGGGGTCAGGACTTGAAAATGAAGATATGATTGACTTTCAGGCAACATTTCTATCCTGCGGAGTTGAATCAGCACCGAACAGGGAATATTATGAGAAGAGATTAGAACAGATGCCTAAACATACCCGTGAAATGTTCAGACATGGAGAGCGAATATATACTGACTTTGAAACCGCAAAAGAAAGTATTAAAAATAGACCAATCTATGATGAAGGCCAATATGTAATCTTTAAAGGACTGGAAAATTTGGAAGACGGTGAAATTCCAGAATCCGTTATTTTTACTGTAAATCCTATAGAGCTAACAGCATTAATCCAGATAAATTCATCATTCAGGCTCAAAGATTCATACATTTTAACCCCACAGGCATCAGCATGTCAAGCTATTGGATGTTTTACATTTAAAGAAAATGAAAGCAATAATCCGAAACCTGTCTTGGGGCCGATTGACTTTGCAGGAAGAAGTAAAATGAAGCATTTCATTCCAAATGACTATTTGATCTTATCAATGCCCTGGAAATTATTCCTAAAATTGGAAGAGTTAAGTGAAAATAGTGTACTTCAAACTGATTTGTGGAAAAAATTTAAAAAATAATTAACAACCAATATATTATTAATGAAAAAATTACTCACGCCAATGAAGAATAAAATCCCTCAGATTTTATTCATATTCATATTTTTAATAGTCCAAGCATACTGTGATTTAGCATTGCCCCAATACACAGCGGCCATTGTAAACATTGGTATACAAAACACTGATTTTCAATTCATCATAGATACCGGAATGATAATGCTTATAATGGTGGCGATATCTGCCCTGGCAACCGTTGGTGTGTCTTATTTTTCAAGCAGAGTTTCATCAGGGTATGCTAAAGACTTGAGAAAAATTATCTACAATAAAGTTTTAAGATTCTCAAATCATGAATTGAATGACATCTCACGCTCTTCCCTGATAACAAGAACTACAAATGATGTAAACCAACTTCAGGGAGTTTTGGGATTCATTTTTACAACACTCATTTTTGCTCCAATTTTAGGAATTGGAAGCATCATCAAAGTATTTGAACTTCAGACAAATCTATCCTGGATTATCTTAGTTAATTTTATTGCAGTCATTATTCTTTTGGCAACCATAATGGTTAGAGTTCTTCCTTACTTTAAGATTACACAGGAGATAATTGATAAGATAAATAAAAATGCAAGAGAAATATTAATCGGAATTCCTGTAATTAAAGCATTTGTAAGACAAGATTTTGAAGAAAACAAGTTTCAAAAAGTGAATAAGGAATTTTATGACGTGAACATTTACGTATATAGAACAATATTGATTATGCTTCCTTTAATGATGCTTATAATGAATATTATGGTTGTCCTAATTCTTTATTTTGGAGCATATGATGCAATAAACAACGGAATTTTAACAGGAGACATAATAGCTTTTATCCAATATGCTACCCAAATCGTCACTTCATTTCTGATGATTGGAGGCTTTTTCATTATGCTTCCAAGATTTCTTGTTTCCGGAAGACGTATTAGTGAAGTATTAAATACTGAAATTACCATAACAGATGGCGAGATTACAGACATCTCCACCAACCCTACAATCGAATTTAAAAATGTTTCCTATAGATATCCTGGAAGTGAAAAGGAAACCCTAAAAGACATTAATTTTAGCTTAAAGCCAGGAAAAACCACTGCAATTATTGGAGGAACAGGCAGCGGCAAAACTACAATACTCAATTTAATTCCTCGCCTTCAGGACCCAACTTCCGGTGAAATCCTGATTGACGGTGAAAATATCAAAAACTTCAATTTGAAAAGCCTAAGGGAAACAATTAGTTTCACACCCCAAAAAGCTATTCTGTTTCAAGGTGACGTCAAATCAAATATGAAAATCGGAAAGAATAATGCAAGCGACAGTGAAATTGAAAAAGCACTGAAACTGGCCCAAGTTGATTTTGTAGAAGATTTAGCTGAAGAAGTTACACAAGGAGGATCCAATTTTTCAGGAGGTCAAAAGCAACGTTTATCCATAGCCAGAGGAATCATAGGAAAACATGACTTTTATTTATTTGATGACTGCTTTTCAGCGCTTGACATGAACACCGAAAGAAAGATTAAAAACAACTTAAAGGAAATGAAAGATTCATCAATCCTAATCGTGTCTCAAAGAATTTCAACAATAATGGATGCTGATGAAATCCTTGTAGTCGATAATGGGGAGATAATTGACAGAGGCACACATGACAAACTTGTGGAAAACTGTGACATCTACAAAGAAATAGCCAATATCCAAATTGATTATATGGAGGCATTGCTATGAGTCCAAGACCATTGAGAAGAAAACCTCCTGAAAAACCGGTTGACAATAAAAGAGCTATTAAAAATATCCTAACCCTATTGAAAAACCATAAATGGAAGCTAATATTAACTGTAGTATGTGCAGTGATTTCAACATTATTTACAGTAATTGCACCGTTACTTATCGGTCAGGCAACAACACTGATATTTGATGGAATAAACAAAATCATCCACAATACAGGTTCAATTGATTTAAATGCATTAATCCATATTTTAATAATCGTGTCCGCCCTATATATGATAAGCTCTGTGTTTACATATCTGCAAAGCATATTTCTTGTTGAAGTAACAACAAAAATCAGCTATGACTTAAGGGAAAGATTAATTGAAAAAATCCTGCATTTGCCAATGGATAAAGTTGAAGAAAATAAAAGAGGAGACATCTTATCAAGAGTTACAAACGATGTGGATTCACTTCAAAACGGCATTACCCAATCATTTATCCAATTGCTAACCGCAATAATTACCCTTATTGGAGTATTCATTATGATGTTATCCATCAATATCTGGATGACCTTGGCAACCATTATCCTCATTCCTGTTTCATTTGTACTTATTGTCCTAATGACAAGATTCTCACAAAAATATTTCCTGAAGCAACTGCAATTTAAAGGCTCTGTCAACGGTCAAATTGAAGAAACATTCACAGGCCATGATATCATCCGTGCATTTAACCAGGAAGAAATTTCCATGGAGAAATTTGAAAGAGATAACGAAAACTGGTTTGTCCATGAATGGAAATCACAGTTTTTCTCCAGTTTGAATGGTCCTTTAATGAACTTCATTTCAAACTTTACCTATGTCGTAGTTGCGGTTTTAGGTGCAGTATTCGTTCTTCAAAGAGTTATTGCAGTTGGAGACATCTTGGCATTTTTCCAATATACCCAAAGTTTTACAAGACCAATTCAGCAAATCACAAGAGTTATGAATCAAATTCAAACTGCAATGGCAGCGAGTGAACGTATTTTTGAATTTCTCGATTACAATGATGAAGAAAACCCATCAAGTAAACAAATTAGTGAAATCAAAGACGGAATAACCTTTGATAACGTCAGCTTTTCATATACACCAAATGAAAAAATAATTAACAATTTATCATTTGATGTTAAAAAAGGCGAAAAAATAGCCATTGTTGGTGAAACTGGAGCTGGAAAAACCACAATTGTTAAATTACTCATGAGATTTTATGACATCAACTCAGGTTCCATTAAAATTGACGGCGTTGATATTGACGAATATGACAAGGACAGTTTAAGGTCATTGATTGGAATGGTTCTGCAGGATTCCTGGCTATTTTCAGACACGATTTCAAACAATATCCAATATGGAAATCTTGATGCAACAAATGAAGAGATAACCGATGCAGCAAGCCAGGTTTATGCAGACAACTTCATAAGACAATTACCTGACGGTTATGAGAGCAAATTAAATGAAGACACTGACAATATTTCACATGGCCAAAAGCAATTATTGACAATTGCCAGAACAATCCTATCAAAAAAAGAAGTTTTAATCTTGGACGAAGCAACTTCCAGTGTCGATACAAGAACTGAAAAGTTAATTCAAAAAGCGATGGACAGACTGATGGAAGGCAAAACCAGCTTTATCATTGCACACAGACTATCAACCATCAGAAATGCCGATAAAATTATCGTGATTGAAAATGGTAAAATAATTGAGCAAGGAACTCATGAAGAATTACTTGCCCTTAAAGGTTATTACTATAATACTTTAAACAGTCAGTTTAATGAAAATATTCTTTAAATCTTTTCTAAACATTCATCCCATATTTCCTGGGAATGACTGTCTAAAGAATCAATTGCAGCTGCTTTTTTAAATTCAATATCTGCTTTTTTGTAATTTTCACAAGCATAATATGTAAGTGCTTTTCCTTTAATCGCTTCAAATGAATCTTTATCCTTTTTCAACACGGAATCATACACATTGATGGCATCATCATAATCGCCGTTTAGTGTATTTGCATTAGCAATTGCTATCCATACGTTAACATCATCTTCAATAGCCAAAGAATTAATGTATTCGTCAATTGCTTGAGGGTATTTATCCAAATTCACAAGTGCACGACCTTTTAAATAGTAAGCTTCAGCATTTGAGGAGTTAACTTCAATTGCCTTATCACAAAGTTCAATTATTCTAAGATTTGTTTTATAAAACTCAACCAATTCGCTTGAATCTTGATTATTCAGTCTTCTCTGTGCTCTTCTTACGTAATCACTATCCCTATTTAATGCTTTTTTGGCATCAATAGAATATTCTTTTATAATCTTTGGAAAATCCTCTGAATTTAAAATTTCAGACCTGAATTGTGATGCATCATCTGCAATATTTGAAATTTGGTCTAAAGTATTTTCACTTAATTCACTAACATCTACATCTTCAAATCTGTTTAAATCTAAATCCTGCAAGATTTCTTTACTCTCATCTCTTAAAAAATCTATACGATCAGATATTCGTTGAAGTAAAATGGATTCAAAGTAAACTTTATCAGAGCTTCTTTTGTTGACCTTAATGTCTTCCGCATCATTTGATTTTTTCATGATTATCACCTATATACTTTAATAATTTGATATTTGATAATAAAAAATATTTCTATTTTAAAAAAAATTAGCTAGGATACATCATCACAAGATTTTTTAAATTTAATATTAAAAATCCAAATACAAGCAAAACCGAATAACGAACCTAGATTCATTCCTATAATAGCTCCGAAATAAACTCCAAAAACACCCATATTCAAAATTATTCCAAATACATAAGCAAATGCCATGCTCAATATTAATTCCCTTAAAATTGTTATTGCTAATGATTTGAAACCAGAACCTACCCCCTGATAGGTATATGCTGCCGTTGCTCCAAATGGAATCAATACATTATAGAATACCAATAGCCTCAATATTTCAAAAGACCGTTCAACCAATGCCACATTAGTTGTATAAACATTAAAAATTTCGCAAATCGGATATGCAAATATGAAAAATGTCCCACAGATTAAAATAGTGATAGCCAAACTCAGCAATGTTGAATATTTAATTGTCTCATTGAAGTTTTTCCAGTTTCGAGCTCCATATGCAACACCTGAAACTGTTATTGTTGCAATTCCTATTGCCATGCATGGCAGGAACGCAATTGATATGAATCTCCAGGCTATTGTAAAGGATGCCACTTCACCAACACCTGCCGTTACCATGATTAAAAAGTTCAATATGATGGCCACAAGAGCAAAAATTATTTCTTCTGTTGCCGCAGGAAGTGAAACAACCAAAATTTCCTTATAGATTTCCAATTTACGCTTGTAATATTTAACTCTAAACTTAAAAAATGTATCCTTTTTGATAAAAATCCAATATATCATCCAGACATAGCCGGCAAATGATGCAATTACTGTTGCAAGGCCCGCTCCGAAAATCCCGAAATTTAATGAATATATCAATATCGGGTCAATAATCATGTTTAAAATAGCTGTTAAAATCAATGGATTAGTTGCTCTTTTAACATCACCTTCAGCCCTGAAAACACTTGCAGTTACATTAGGCAGCAAAAATGCAATATTGAGCAGAAATATAATTTGTCCATAACTTAAACAGTATGAACTGACACTGCCTGCACCCAACAATATTACTATGTCATCTAAAAAGAAAATACCTACAATTAAAACAAGGACCGAAACGATGAATGTTAAAATCATTGAGTGTATAACTGCATTATTTGCATCCCCAAATCGTTTCGCTCCGACATATCGTGAAATCAAAGAATTGGCACCGGCACCCACACCACTGCCAAGGCCAATGATAACCAAGTATAATGGTGATATGAAACCTAATGCCGCCAGGGCATCAGAATTTAATCCTGAAACCCAAAAGCTATCAATCAAATTATTTAAAAACATCAAAAGCAATGAAAATATTGTAGGAAAAGCCAGTTTATTGATTGCCCTTCTAGGATTGCCGGTTATCAACTCAATATTTTCATTTGCTTGCATGATAGTATATTGCAAAACTTAATATTTAAATGATATAAGATACATTTTGATTCAACTTTTCAAATAATTTGTGAACTCAAAAAAAACCAGCTGCAAATTGTAAAAAATCACTTCCAAAAATTTTGAAACACCTAAATTTTAACAAAACTTTTATATAAAATTAAGTTACACATAGTTTAAGGACGTGTTTAAATGAAAATCGCAATAAGATATTACACAAAAACAGGAAATACCAAAAAACTTGCAGAAGCCATAGGCAGTGCAATTAACGTTGAAGCAAAAACCGTCGATGAACCATTAACCGAAGATGTCGACATTCTATTTTTGGGTAGTGCAGTTTATGCCGCAGGAATCGACGAAAGAGTAAAAGAGTTTATTGAAAGCATTAATGTAAATGTCGGAAAAGTTGTCAATTTCTCATCAGCCGCTCTAATTAAATCAACATACAGCCAAGTGAAAAAACAGGTCGAAAAGAAAGGTTTAAAAATGAGTGAAGACGAATTTCACTGTAGAGGAGCATTCAAATTTGTTCACAGAGGACATCCCGATGAAACTGATTTAAAAAATGCTCAAGAATTTGCAAAAAGAATAGTTAATTAATTTTTCTTATTCTTTTTTGCCAAATCTTCCAATCTGTCAAATTCATTGTTAACATGCTTCATTACAATCGTGACTGTCAAAGTAGCTGTACCAACACCTGATAAAAAGAAACCAGACCAAACCAAAATCAAAGAATTAAATTTCCCCCAACCAGAAGATCCTAAAATGGAATAGCCATTACTTGTAAATGCATTAGAAACCATAACCATTGAATTTATAGGAGATACTTCTTCAACAAGCATTGTAATGATAAAACTAACGAAAATTATTGAAAACAACAATATTATTGTTATTCCCAGACTGTTGGTTTCAGTATACTCCATGAATTGGTCAAAGTATTTCTTAATAAAATAAAAATAGATTGGAGCATGAAACAAATCAAATATATTAACTGGATTCAATCCAAAAATCAAAAAACTTATGGAACCCAAAGGCATTAACAAAAAGAATATTATTTTATTTTTTAAGGAATCTCTTTTAGTGTTAAACATAAGGTATAATGAAAGTATAATATCCACAAAGACAATGCTGATTGTTTGAGGACCCCATGAAAATAATAGATATAATATGACAACAAAAAACATTAGAATCATTGCCAAATAATACAACTGTCTTAATTCAAAGATTTGTTCCTCGGGGAAATATTCCCTAATATTGAAAAATCGGGAATTTTTAATATGGAAATTTCTCTTTAAGAAATTATAAACATACTTCCCGACAAAGAATGTACAAACGAAAAGGCAGAATGAAACTACAAAAGACATAAGAATATATAATACCCGACTCATCATTTCATCCATTATTCATCGCCCCCGTCTTCAATTATTTTTTCTAAACGTTTGATTCTAGCATTAAAATGCCTCAATAGAATAGCTGCAGTTAAAGTTGCAGTACCTGCACCCGAAATAATGTAACCACCCCAAACCAGGAAAATACTATTGATTTTACCAAGAGTAGAATTACCCAAAACAGAATATCCATTACTGGTAAAAGCATTGGAAACCATTACAAAAGAATCTAAAGGATCCTTATTTTCAACAACCTGAGTTATTAAAAAACTTATGAAAACTATGGAAAACAACAAAATTACAGTCACACGTAACCTGTTATCGTTAGTATATGTCATAAATTTATCCAGAGCTACTTTAACCATATATAGAAAAATTGGAACATGAAGGAAATCAATAATGCCAATAATGGTATAGTTAAACAATAAATAATTCAGAGACCCAAAAGGAACCAGCAATAAAAATACGATTTTATTTTTTAAAGTACTCTTATCAAGAATTACAGCCGCAACCACAGATACACAAATGTCAAAAATAACAAAATGAATCAGATCCTCATAAACGAATATAAGAATATATAAAAAATTTATAAAAAAACAGGCAGCCAAAATCAAATAAAAAACCTGTTTCAATGTATGTATTTCATCTTCAGGCAAAAATTCAGTAGGATTGAGAAATCTATTATTAGAATTTTTTAGTTTAGAATAAACAAAAGTCACAATCATTGTTAAAGCAATGAAAATAACAAATTCAATAAACAATTGAAAAATAGGATGTCCCAATATATTCACTTAAATTCACCAATGGAATATATCTATTTAATCATTATTAATTATTATGACATATAAGTGATTATTGAAGCTTTATCCGTTATTCCTCATGTCGGATAAATTTTCAACTTTTATGGTATTTGAAGCAAAATCACAACCGTCATCCGCTGATACAACCTCTTCCAAAACAGTCATCATATCAGTATCTTTGATAATATCAATAGCTTCCTGAAGATTATTTTCATATAATGCTAACCTAAATGCTCTTTTAATGGTATTATTTATATGGAAAACATGTTTATCATATTCATTGAACTTTCCAATATATCCTTCAATTTCGATTAAAAGTTCGTTAGCATCCAAAAATCTATCATTATAATTAAAAGATAAACATTTCATAACAATATCATCTAAATCAGATGAAATCTTACTGTTATATTCGCTTGGCAAAATCAAAGGATTACTCCAGGGCTTTTCTTCCAGGATTTCAACAAGATTGAATTTTTGAATATCATATGGAAAACGATTAGTCAATAAAATGTAAAAAATAACTCCAAGGGCATAAATATCCGATGCGGGATATTTTTCCTTTTTAAAACATTCAGGAGCCATGAATTGTACTGTTCCCGCAACAACGGAATCCGATAAAGATGAATGAACATGACTTGAAAAACCAAAATCAGACAGCTTAACAACAATATGGTCCTGAGAGTTAAAGCTCAACAGAACATTGCTTGGTTTTATATCCCCATGTACAATCGGAGGTTGGGACGAATGAAGAAAACTTAAACCGAGGGAAATGTGTTTAATCAGATACAATATCCATGATACTGGTATTAACATATTGTTATTTATAAATGAATACATATACTGACTTAGATCACCTCCGGGAACATATTCTATAATGAAATAAACAAAATCAGAATTGTTTTCTCCATAAGATGGAATTATACCTGCATCATGAATATGCACAATATTTTCATGTTTGAGCTGACAGATCATTCTTGCACCATATAAAAATAAATCCATTTCAGAGCCAATGTTTAATGGCTTCTTAAGTATCTTCATTACTCTCAAATCATCTAAAAAAACATGCTTAATCAAATAGATTTCAGAAAAAGCGCTTGATTTTAAAAATCTTACGAGCTCATATTTACCAAAGAAAAATTCATCTAAAATTTTCTTCAAATCTTCAAAATCCATAAAAACCACTAAACAACATATATTTTAAAATGAGCAGTAAAAAACGATTCCCCCTCTACCTCGGGATAATTTAAGGAAAGAGTTATTTTTCAATTTTGTTTTTTCACCATGAGTAAGTATTTCATCGCCAATGAAAGTTCCATTAGAACTGCATTCATCCAGAATATACCATTCATTATTTTCATAAAACAATTTTAAATGTGGCTTTGATACATTTGAAACAGTGGAATAACTATTGTCCAAAACTATTTTACGGTTAGGGATTTCATTAAAATCATCAGTCCCTTTTCTTCCAATAAAAACCAAATCATCTTTATTGATTCTGTATGTTTTTCCCTTATCCTTACCGTTAAATATTGTCAAGGTACAGCATTTCTTATTGTTGAATTTTGTATTAACATTATATAGCTCAAAAAAACTGAGAAGTTCATCGCTGAAAAAGTTGATTTCCAAAAATAAATCATCAAACGCATCTTCTCTTAAAACATATGCTTTGACGTTGCGTTTACCGACCTTATTAGGAATTTCTTTTTTAACAAATACCTCACTTAAAATTCCTGCATCAACAAGGATTTTCAAGTGCTGACCCAACATTTGTGGAGTAATATTAATATTGTAACCAGTCAGCAAAAGATTAATTTCACGAGAATATAACGGCGCCTTATGCTTGTTAACTATGCTTTTTTGATGGTCTCTTAAAATTTTTAGAATTGAAAACCTAACATCGTTATTTATTGAAGCTAATTTAGAAGATAAAATTTTACAATCAGTGTCTCTTAAAATTTCAGTTTTAAATTCGTGGTTTAAATCACCCATATTCCAGCTCCATTAAGGGTAGTAAATATTCTCAAACAGCATATAATCTTATTCTATTAATAAAAAACTCATCATAATCGTTAAAAAAATATAATTCAAATGATAAAAATATTAGGATAATAAAATGACATTATACATTACTAATATAATTTTGTATCAATTTAATATATAAGTCACATAAAGCAATCGCTTTAATCAAATGCAAAATAAGTATAATATATCTAAAAATTAAAAAAAAAGGAAAAGATAATTAAATCTTATCTAAAGCCTGATCAACATCAGCCAAAATATCTTCAATATCTTCGATACCAACTGAAAATCTAATTAAATCAGGAGTTACACCAGTAGACAATTGTTGTTCTTCGGATAATTGAGAATGAGTTGTTGATGCAGGATGGGTCACTAATGATTTAGCATCACCAATATTGGCTAAAAATGAAATCAATTCAACATTTTCAATGAATTTCAAGGCCCCGTCATAACCCGCCTTAAGTCCGAATGAGACAATTCCCCCATAACCTTTTTCAGCATATTTTTTAGCAACTTCATGGTTTGGAGAACTTTCAAGACCAGAATATGTTACCCAAGCAACCTTTGGGTGTGCTTCTAAATGTTTAGCCACTGCCATTGCATTTGAAGCATGCCTTTCAATTCTGAGCCCTAAAGTTTCAAGACCCTGCAAGAGTAAAAATGATCCGAAAGGAGATGGAACAGCACCAGTATCTCTTCCAACAACTGCCCTAATCCTAGTGGTAAAAGCAGCACCTTTAAATGTTTCACCAAACACCAGACCATTGTATGTATCATCAGGTTCAGACAAAGTTGGGAATTTACCGTTCATCCAGTCAAAATCACCTTTTTCAATAACGATTCCACCAAGAGTGGTACCATGACCTCCAATATACTTAGTGGCAGATGAAGCTATAATATCTGCTCCATGGTCAAATGGCCTTACTGAACCTATACCCACAGTATTATCAGCTATTAAAGGAATATTGTGTGAATGTGCAATTTCCGCTAATTTATCAAAATCTGGAATATCCAGTTTTGGATTTCCAATTGATTCAACGTAAATTGCCTTTGTTTTATCATTTATTGCCTCTTCAAATTCATCAGGTGACTGGGAGTCAACGAATGTTACAGTACGGCCCAATTCCTCTAAAGTGTTTTCAAACAATTCATATGTGCCACCATACAAATTATCTGCTGATACAATATTGTCGCCAACAGCAGTTAAGTTAATAATTGCATAAAAAATAGCAGACATTCCGGAAGCAGTTGCATAAGCTGCAGATCCTCCCTCAATTGCAGCCATTCTTTTTTCAAAAGCTTCATTGGTCGGATTTGTGAGCCTTGTATAAATATTTCCCCCTTCTTTAAGGGCAAATCTATTTGCAGCTTGCTCGGGAGTGTCAAATACATAGGAAGTTGTTTGATAAATTGGTGTTACCCTTGAACCGGTTTCATCAACCTCTTCCTGTCCTGCATGAACTCCTATAGTTGATATATTTTTTTTGTTTTTAATTTCATACACCATAATAATCATAGAAATATTTGTCAAAATGATATTATAAATTTAGTGAAAAAATAAGAAAAATGATTATCAGCGTTTTTCTTTCAGACCAGACCCTTGTTGATTTTTTCCAACTTCAACCATTTCATCAAACCATTCGACCATTTCAGGATTTCTAAAATCAAAGAACATGCTTTCGGATTTGTCCAACTGCATAATCTCAATCATATCATCTTCATCCAATGCAAAGTCAAATACATCAATATTTTCGGCCATACGTTCCTTATGGGTTGATTTGCACAAAACAACAACACTTCTTTCTATCAGCCATCTCAGGATTACCTGTGCTGGAGTTTTGCCCTGCTTTTTAGCAATTTTCATCAATGTTTCATTGGAAAATATCTCATTTCTACCTTCTGCAAAAGGAGCCCAAGCTTCCATTTGAACACCATTCTTTTCCATATTTGCCTGAGCAACATATTGTGCATTAAAAGGATTAGTTTCAACTTGATTAATGGCAGGAATCACCTTACGACCAAACAAACATATGTCAGTTAGTCTATCAGGTAAAAAATTAGAAACACCAATAGCCTTGATTAAGCCTTCATCATACAAATCTTCCAAAGCCTTATACGCCCCATAATAATCGGAAAACGGCTGATGCAACAACACTAAGTCAATATAATCCAAGCCCAACTTTTCAATGGATTCTAAAACTGAAGACCTGCATTTATCATAGCCATAATTTTCAATCGAAACCTTGGTTGTGATGAACAAATCCTCACGAGGTACATTGCATTCGTCAATGGCTTTGCCAACTTCTGATTCATTGAAATACCCCTGTGCAGTATCAATCAACCTATAGCCCACATCAATTGCATCAAGAACTGCCTGTTTGGTTTCTTCCGGTGCAATCTGATAAACGCCAAATCCTAAAATTGGCATTTTTACACCATTGTTTAACGTTAAATATTGCATCATATCACTAAAATCCAAATAAATCCTGCGCATCAAGCATTACATCAACAATATGAACATTAAATGGACATCTAGGTTCACAGTCACCGCATGCAATGCATTCTGATGCATTATATTTCAGATTATTATAATGTTCCTGAACACCAGCAGGCACTTCATCCTTATTTTTAGCCAAATCAAACAATTTATTTACCATTGCAATATCTATTTCAGAAGTACATGGTGCGCAATGACCGCAATAAGTGCATTGTCCTTCAAATGAATGTTTAGGAGCATTTTTTAAAGTTTCAACATATTCTTTTTCAGCATCTGTCGCATCGCAATACTTCAATGACTCCACAAGTTCATCAACGGTTTTCACACCGACGAAAATACTGTTTACTCCTTTTTGTTCCAGACAATAATGTATGCATTGTATTGGCGTTAGAGCAACTCCAAACGGAGAGGTTGCATCTGAAAGCAAATTACCTCCGGCAAAACCCTTCATTACTGTTAATGCAGTGCCATTTTCCTCACATAATTCATAAATTTCAGCCCTTTGAGGATTTAAACCAAACATTTGCTCATCATATGCATCCTCTTTTCTGTATTCTTCAATATCATTCATTGAGCCAAACATGTCATATGCAGGATTTATTGAAAACATCAGCAATTCAATTTCCGGATTTTTAGCTGCAAGAAGACCAATATCAGGATTATGAGTACTGAGTCCTATATGAGCTATTGTTCCTTCATCTTTCAATTTGCGAACATATTCAATGAATGGACCGTTCATTATCTCATCATAATCTTCAATCTGGTCAACATAATGAATCATTCCAAAGTCCAGAGTGTCAATTTGAAATCTTTCCATGAAGTCCTCAAATGCCGGAATGACTTTGTCCATATCGCGGGTTCTCACATATTGGTTGTTCTGCCAGGTGGATCCTATATGACCCTGAATAACCCAATTTTCACGATTATCCTTAATGGCTTTACCCAAATGTGAACGTACATCAGGCTCACTCATCCAACAATCCACAAAATTAATCCCGTTTTGCTCACATGCGCGAATCAATTCTTCAGTGTCTTCATAAGGCCTTTCAACTAAAAATTCGGCACCAAAAGCAATTTCAGATACATTAATACCAGTGTTACCTAATTCACGATATTCCATAATATTATCTCCAATGTTAATATTTTGGAATTTGAAATTAAAAAAAGTAATGGAAAAAAACTGGATTTGCATATTCCATTTATGCTGTCAATATCTACACTTTCCCTCACTCAATTAAAATTAACCACACATCTTTCAGAAGTTGGAAAAGCACAGAAAGATATAATAAACGTCATTTAAGCACCAAATTTTGTATACAAATATTTCAAAAAAATATTTTTCTGCTTTGGAAAATCCTTCAAAGAGTGAATAGGTTCAAATATTTAAAGTAGTTGAACCATAACTAAATACGATGTATGATAAGCAATTCATTTTAAAGGAAGTCAACACAATACGCGATGAGATAGGTCATGACAAGGTAAACATTTTCATAGAGGAATTATACTTCAATGAAAGCACCAATGAATTATGGATAATAACGGAAGACAGACCAGATAAATCAGCCATAATTGGAAAAGGAGGTTGGGTAGTTGGCAAACTGCGGGAAAAATTAGGCCTTGAAAGTATACATGTTGAATCATATGGAGATTTTTTAAACAAAGAATACAAATTAAAATTATCTAAAAAAACTGTCCGAAACATTGATTTGGATTTGGTTGGCCTTGAAAATCTAGAAAAAACAATAGATTATAAACTGAACAACATTTACAGCTTTAACTTTGAAACCTATTTTAAAGAAAATCACTTTGAAGAATCTGAAAATATCGAAGCTGTAGTTGCACTATCCGGAGGTGTTGACAGCAGTTTTTCATTAATTTTAGCTAAAAAACTTGGATTTAATCCAATAGCCCTTACAATTGACCCAGGAACCATAATTTTACCAAAGCAATTTAAAAACAACATCAAACTTATAACCGAATCATTGAACATCAAACATGAATATATTGAAACGGACTATTCCGAAGTCATTAATGAATCTTTTACAGGCAAGCTCCACCCATGTGGCAGATGCTCAAAAAATACTTCAGAACTGGTGAAGGAATATGCAAAAAATAACAAAATTCCACTAATTATATTTGGTGATATGCTTGCAACCGGCAGTCAATGTATAAATTTACAAGAAGATTCATTATATCGCCTGAACCTTCCCGCAAGTTTAAGTGTTGGCAAACAAGAGATAAAATCCTTAATCAAAAACTATGATTTAAAGACCTTCAAAGGATTTGGATGTCCTCTTCTTTATGAAGTACACAGAAAATTTCCACATATGAAAAAATTTTCAATACAAAGAATATTAAGAGAAACACGTTCAGGTGCACTCGAGCCTGGAGAGGCACTTGACCTAATATGGAGTTTTTACAAATAGGTTTTAGGCATACCTAAAATTTATATGTGTTGAAAAACAAATCAATAATTGTTGATATAATCATTGATTATATTGACATGATTACTGGTAATAATTTAACATGAATAGAAAACTTATTAAATTGTTCCTCAATAAATTCAATAAGTAAAGCTCAGCTTCTATCCATGTCATTATTACTTTTAATCATTAAAAAAAAAAAAGAATTAATCAGAATCATCTTCTTCAAATGATTCCAAATAATTTTCACGAATTTTTTCAGCCAAAATCATCATTGCCTTCTATGACCTCAAGTATTACCTCAACCATATCAGACCCATTGAGACCAATTTTGAGAGCATAATTCATCATACATTTTTAAATCCAAACCTGGACAAATTTTATGCATATGAAACCCTCAATATCACATTACCTATCTTTTACTATAGAAATAATATGCAACAGCAATGACAATTATAACAATAACTAAAATCAAAATAGGATTTCCTGTATTTTTCAAAGGATTTTTCTTTGTTTTATTGGTATCGTTTTTAACTTCCTTTGCAGGAGGTTTTTTGACTAAAACTGAATTGACAGTTGTATTATTGACTTTTGTATTGTTGTTAACTGTTTTATTGTTTACAGTACCATTATTTATGGTTTTGTTATTGACAGTCTTGTTATCTGTTCCGGTGGAATTGGAATCAGTTTTGTTAGTATCAGTACCCTTAGTTGCATTTGAATTATTTTGAGAACTATTATCAACTTTTACAACATTATTTTGATTAGAAGCTGAAAGAACTTGTTTCAATTCATAGGTAATAACAAAATTATTGTCGTTTTTTGTTACAACAGGATCCTTATACATACTTATCTTATCAGTAGAAACAGAATATGAAATTTGTTTTCCACTAGAATCATATTTAGATACATCTACAGTTTTAGTCCATCCATTATCCCTGGATAAAACAACAGATTCAACTAGATTATCACCATTTTTTACATAAACTGTAACAGAAGAAGGACGATTAGGACTGTTATTATCATTCCACTTCATGCTAATTGTCAACTTAACTTTATCACTTGAACTTCCACCACCAGATGTATCTTGAACAACTACATCATTTGATGTGTCAACAACATCATCAACGCCCATGTCAACAACATCATCATCAATGTCTGATGCTGAGATAAAACTTACAGCACCAACCAAGAATATTGACATGACAAACAAAATTATGAACTGCTTTTTCATTTTTTCACCTTATACAATATTATCTGTAAATACTAATATGTTTAAAGTGATATAAAAATATTTAAAAAAAAAGTAAAAAAGATTAAACATTAAATTCCTTGTTTTTCAAATTCAACGTTTAAAAAATCTTTAATGTTATCCCTTGCTAAATCAACCATTTCAGGAGCAGGACCTCCCGGAACAGCCCTAATTTTAACATTTTCTACAGGATTTAAAGCCCTTTGAATCAAGTCATCAGACAATTCTAACTTGTCAAATCCCAAATCAATAGCTATATTATCTATAAATTCAGAAGTGATATCCTCTTCAGCCATTTCATTTGCAGTAGCCTCATTAACAATCCTTCCGACAATTTTGTGAGCAGTTCTAAATGGAATCTGTTTTTCACGAACCATAATATCTGCCAAATCTGTTGCTGTAGCGAAATTCTTTCCTGCAAGTTCCGCACATCTTTCAGTTTTGAATTCGACAGACAATAACATTTTAGTTACAATAGACAAAGTGTCTTGAGTTACTTGAACTGCATTCCATAAATGAGGAGTGATTTCCTGCAAATCTCTATTGTAAGTGTATGGAATAGCTTTAAGAATAGTTAGAATAGTAATTAGCTCACCAGTTGCAATGCTGGTTTTACCTCTTGCAAGTTCTGCCACATCAGGATTTTTCTTTTGAGGCATAATAGATGAAGTAGATGAATATTCATCAGCCATTTCAATTACTCCAAATTCGTAAGTACTCCATAAAACCAGTTCTTCACAGATTTTAGCTAATGTGGAAGACAGTGAAACCAAATCAAAAACAGTTTCAGAAATGAAATCTCTTGCAGAAACACCATCCATTGAATTTTCAAGATAAGCATCAAAACCCAATAAATCTGTTGTCAGTTGCCTATTAATAGGAAAGCTGGTAGTGGCCATAGCCGCTGAACCAAGCGGATTTAAATTAACACGTTTATAAGTATCATCCAAACGTTCATAATCCCTTTTAAGTGCTTGAACATGAGCCATCAAATGATGAGCGATAGTGATCGGTTGAGCATGCTGCAAATGAGTAAAACCAATGAATACATCATTTAAATGGTCCCCAGCCATTTCAACTAATCCTTCCATAAACTCCAAAATTCCAATTTGAATTTCAGAAATTTTTTCTCTCAATACTAGCCTAATGTCTGTAGCAACTTGGTCATTACGTGATTTAGCGGTATGCATAAATCCTGCATCAGGCCCTATTTTAGAGGTTACATAATTTTCAATAGCCATGTGAACATCCTCAACAGAAGGATCGAAAACCAATGCAGAATAACCCTCTTCTTTTAGTTCATCAAGAGCACATAAAATTTTATCAGCAATTTCTTCATCAACAATACCTTCATGTTTTAACATGGAAGTGTGTGCAAAATTAGTTTTAATATCCGCTTCAAAAATAATTTTATCAAATTCAAGTGATGAAGTATATTCAGCTGCTTCATCAGTCATTCCAGTCTTAAAACGACCATTTCTAATATTATCCAAAGAAATCCCTTCTTAAAAATGATTAAAATTTAAAAAAAAATAAAGTAAAAAAAAAGAAATTAAGATTTGAAAAATCTTATTTTTTCATTTCAGTGTATCCGCATTTACCACAAGCAAACCTGTCACCATGGTCAGCCATGAATACACCTTCACCACAACGAGGACAAATTGGGTTTTTTCTTTCAATTTTGTCTCCATCAACTTTGTAAAGATCAGATTTTTTTACCATATAAATCACCTATTCTTCTGCTTCTGCTTCAGCTTCTTCTTCAGCAGGTTCTTCTTCAGGTTCTTCGTTTTTAACAATGACATGTTGAGCTTCAATATATTTTAAATCATCAACAGTATCATAAACTTTAGCATAACCTAATGCTTTAGGTTCACCGTAATGTGGTTGCACATTGTCTACAACAATTAAATCTTTTTTAGTGTTTAATAAAGCAACTAATTTTGATTTAATGTCTAATAATTTAGGAGTTGCTTCTCCATCATAATCAACATAAAATTTAATTTCTTTTCTGTTAAATACTTTATTTTCTTTTTCTTCAATAAATTCAATTTCCATTATAAAACCTCATTTATTTATTCTTCAATAAATCCGTCGATAAGCTTTTGAGCTTTATTTTTCATGTCAGAAACTTTTAAAAGCACCAAACCTTCATTTGGTTGACCATATAAAATTGTAGTTTCTGGATTTGCCATTAGGATGCAAGGAAGAACTGCAAGATCTTCTTCCCCTGCTACTTCAATTACATAACATTCGCCACTGTTAGATAATTCAAGAGCTTGGCCTATGGTTTCCCATAGATCATCAGTAATGGTTCCAGCAGGATTATCAGCTTTTAAAATGTTGTCTGCAAGTATAACATCATGAGTATGATTTTTTCTTTGAATTAAATTATCAATTATACCAATATTTGGATATAATTCGTATTTTGTAAGATTACTAAAAGTTGCATCACCAACAGAAATTAAAAATTCAGAAGATTTGATTTCATCAATTGCATCTTCAAAGTTTGGATATAAATTACCTAATGGTTTTTTTAACTCAACAATTATATCTTTATTTAATTCTGCATCTAAACGTAACACAAAAAACCCTCTATCTTACTCTTAAACAATATTCACCTGGAATTTTAATATTTAATTCCTTAGCTATTGCTGAATCTCCAGGATCAGTAATAATTAAAAGACCACTCCAATTATCCGAAGTTGGACTTCCACAAGATGGACAATGATCTTTATTTGAAATCATTTTACAAACGGTACAAGCCTTCATTCTCCACCCTTCTTACTTTTTTGTTTAGCTTCTTCAATCCATTCAAATCTGCCTAAATTAGTTTGTCTCATAGTGAGAGGAATCTTAGAATTCCTATTGTTTTCAATGTTATTAGTAGATTCATCTTTAATTGAAACGCTAACAGCTCTAGCTCTAACTAAGTCACCTAAATCTAAAGTCTTATTAGATTCTTTAGCAAGCAATGCCCCTCTCTTAGGATCATAATTAATATAATCATCAGTTACTTGAGAAACATGTATTAAACCATCCATAGGCCCAATTCTCACAAAAGCTCCATAATCAACAATATCAATTACTTCACCATCAAAAATCTCATGTTGTTCTGGTTTGAAGAAAATAGCTTCAAAGACAACATTATGATAAGCAGCGCCGTCACCCATAATGAGTCTACCTTCACCTATTTCATCGATATCATTAACACAGATAAGTAAACCAAGTTTTTTATCTAAACGACCCTCATAGGTCTCGTTTAAAGTTTGAATAGCAACTTCTTTGAGAGGATCACCAAATCTGTAAGGTGGTATTCTTACAGTATCCTCGATTTTTGTTTTATAATACAAAATAATCCCTCATTTAATTAATAAGTTTAATTAATATTATATTTTACCTTCAACAGCAATATATCTTTTTTGTCTTAAATATGCTACTGTGATTCCTTTATCTTTCGCACGATTTTTCAATTCTATATCGTTTGTAGCTAAAACTTCTGAAACTCTAAGTAACGCATCATCCACAGTTTCATTTTCTAATAATGAAATATCCTTTATTTCAATTTTTGAAGAATTAGCTAACTTTAAGGCCAAATTAGCATTTAGCCTTATTTTTCCTTTATTATTTCTTTTCAAACCCTTCAATTCATTGATAACAAAGCTCGGAGTAGTTAATTTATAAGAAGGTAATATTTTTTCAAGTTCAGTGATGATATCCACATTGAACTGAAAAGGAACCATAAAAAAATTGGTATCAATTACAACTTCTTTAGAGTTCATTATTCGCCCTCTATTTTATAATACCGTAACCGATTAATCTCCAACGAGCACCGACTCTACGACTTAAAGCAACTCTATCTCCAGGACTTGCGCAAACAGGTAACTTGAGAGTGACTTCAACCACGTTTTTCTTTGTTGAAGTAACAACACCTATTGTAGTTGTAGTACCACAGTTAATCATTAAAGCCTCTTTAATTTTAATAGGAGCAACATCACGTTCTTCTTTAGTACCTACAACACGGTCAAGCAAATTAGCTTCCATTTTAAAGCTATTTAAAACTTCAGGTAAGGTACCTTCTTCTCCAGCAACAGTACCAGATAATGAATCTGATTTAGTTAAAGACGGATCTAATTTAGTTGCAATACCTACAAGACCACCGGGACCTATTTCCTCAACTTGTTCACCATTAGCTTCAAGACCGATAATTTCAGATTTTAAAGTAATTCTTTCCCCATTATTAGTAGGACCCGGCCTGATTTCAATGGTATCTCCAAGTTTAAATTTACCTTGGACTAAGGTTCCACCTATAACTCCACCTTTAATTTTATTAGCACCGGAACCAGGTTTATTAATATCAAATGACCTTGCCACGTGCATTAATGTAGAATCTTCAGTATTCCTTTCCGGAGGTTGAATTTGTTTAAGCATTGTTTCAATTAATATATCCACATTAGCACCTTGTTGAGCAGATACCGGGATAATTAAAGCATCTTCAGCACATGTTCCTTTAACAAATTCCTTAATTTCATTATAACTTTCAATAGCTCTTTCTTTTGAAACGATATCAATTTTATTTTGAACTACGATAACATCCTTAACACCGATTACATCAAGTGCCATGAGATGCTCTTTAGTTTGTGGTTGTGGACAAGACTCATTTGCAGCAATTACTAAAACTGCACCATCCATAATTGCAGCACCAGATAACATGGTTGCCATAAGGGTCTCGTGACCTGGAGCATCAACAAAGGACACTTTTCTAATTAATTCAGTTTCGCTGCCACAGATTTCACATTTTTCAGAAGTAGTGTAACATTCAGGTTCTCCGCATTCAGGACATTTTCTAAATTCAATATCCGCATAACCTAAACGAATAGAAATACCTCTTTTTGTTTCCTCACTGTGAGTATCAGTCCAAATTCCTGATAATGCTTTAGTAAGAGTTGTCTTACCATGGTCTACATGACCTACTAAACCTATGTTAACATCTGACTGTACGTTCACAGATAACCACCTTTTTCATAATTTAATTCGACTAAAAGTAAAATAAGAAAAATAGTAAAACTATTCTTCCTCTTCTTCACCAGCACCAAGAATATCAGCTATTGATTTGCTTCCAGCTTGAGTAACTACAGTGTTGATTTGTACAATATCTTCAGCGATAGTGTTTCCTCTAACAGTTTTCCTTTTTTTGACACCATCAACTTTAGGATGATAACCGATACCACCAGTTAATAAACTTTTTATTCTTCTAGTACCAGAAACATCTTTTTTCATGGTAAAACCGTTTTTGTCACTACCACCAGTGATTTTTAAAGTGTAACCATCTAAACCAACGATTCCACCATCAAATTCATCACCTATGACTAATCCATTAAGAGCTTTAGCTTCATCCACTTCAACTTGATGAGTTTCTGCTCCCTGAGACACAACTACTTTGAATGCCATGGTATTTCCTCCTTAATTATTTTATAAACCCAATTTATTATTCAAAAAGACCAAATTTACCCCAATCAGGATCTTGTTTACGTTTAATTTCAACAAATTCATATAAAGTTTCAAATTCATCTTCAGTTAATTTCTCTTTAAATTCTCTTTCGATGAATTTGTAATGTTTTTCAGGAATATCAATATACAATTCATCCCCTTCATCAAAATGTTTGCCAACAACAGCGTCCTTAATAGCCATTGCAACTCTTTGACCCCTAGGAATATCAGGTAATGTTTCTCCTTTATCTTCCATACTAGCAATTACACCAACATATTCGCCATTCTTATTAATTAAAGTTTGACCTTGTTTAACTGTACCGCTTAAGGATTCAATCCCAATAATAGCAGGTTTACTTTGACGGAAAACTAATTTCGGTAAAGACATGAATTTAGCAGGCTTGATAATAGCATCATAAAACGCTTTCTTCTTAGCTTTTTCTATTTCATCAATCCAGTATTCATATTCTTCAATAATTTGATAAATCACATCACCTTTAAAGAGTTTAACATCTGAATTTTTAAGATCTTCTTCAGAATTTTGATGAACATTAACATTAAATGCAATAATAGCACCGTGCGCATCATTTTCATTTAAAGCAATGGATGAATTAATAATGTCTCTACGAGATACATCTCCAATATCTGCTTCACGAATAGGAATATCCAATTCCCTTAACAATTTAACAATTGCCTCAAGAGAACCTAAGGTATCAGCTTTAACCAATATTCCTTCATCTTCTGTACTGATAGTAATATCTTCAATTTCTTTTAAGATTTCTTCCTCAACATTTTCGTCATCACTTAATACTCTAAGTGGAGAGCCTGAAACAACATCATCTAAATTAGGTGCAGCAATTTTAATACCTGCAGCTGCAACTACTTCATCAAATTTTTGGAATTTCTTTTTAGAATCTCTCATTTCTTCTAGTGGAAGTGGTCTTAAAATAGATCTAATTTTAGTAGTCAATACTTCGTTTGAAGAAGTCATCAAAGCTATTTCATCATTAGTTCGTAAAACACCATCGTAAATAATACTATCAATAGTTAGACCTAATCCTGTTTCCTCTTTGATTTCTAAAACAGTACCTTTAGCAGGAGCATCTTCATTAATTTCAAGCTGCTCGGTCAAATACTCTTGAGCAAGTCCCAAAAGCATAGCTAAAACTTCAATAATTCCTTCTCCAGACCTGGCACTAATTGGAATAATACTGATTTGGGAAGCGAAATTACTGACCCTGTCAAATCTTTCGGATTGGAAACCTTCCTTATGAAGAGTACCTACAATTTCATAAATTTTTGTATCTAACTCCTGTTTAACACTTTGAGCCTGTTGTTCAAAAGATTCTTTAAATGAAGCACCTTCATGAGTTTCCCAACCAAATATCATATCAATTTTATTAGCTACTACGATAAATGGAGTTTTATACATTTTAAGAATATTTAATGCTTCAAATGTTTGTGGTTTAAATCCATCATTGATATCAACAATTAACACTGCTAAATCTGCTAACGCTCCACCACGTTTTCTTAAACTAGTGAAAGCAGCATGACCTGGAGTATCAATAAAAAACAAACCAGGAATTAAATCTTTGATAGTTAAACGTGATATGAAATTTCCACAGATTTCTTCAATAGTATCATTAGGAATCTCTGTAGCACCAATATGTTGAGTAATACCACCTGCTTCTTTATCAGCAATAGTACTACCTCTAATATAATCTAATAAGGTAGTTTTTCCATGGTCTACATGACCCAATACTGATACAATCGGGGATCTGATTTTCATAGTATCTTCTTAATAATAAATTTTTAATATCTTAAATTTATTCATAAATTAAATCATTGTCGACGATTTTGTAATCGCAAATTTCATCTTCATTAAAGAAAAGAGCAATTTCTCTTTCAGCAGATTCAGGTAGTTCCAAGGTCTGCTTCTAAAGGATTAGTTGCACCAACTAATTTCCTAATAGTAGTAATAGCTTCTTCTCCTTCAATTACCATAGCTAATGATGGGGATGAAGTGATGTATTCTACTAAACTTGGGAAAAATGGTTTTTCAGCATGTTCTCCATAATGAGTTTTTGCTAAATCTTCATCAATTTGAATTAATTTACAAGCAACGATTTGAAGACCTTTTTCTTCAAAACGAGATAATATTTTACCCATAAGACGTCTTTGAACAGCGTCTGGTTTCATCATTACAAAACTTTTTTGAATCATTCTTTAACCCATTTAACTTTTCTTGGAACTCTTCACCTTCTTCAATTTCTTTACTACAGAATGAACAAGTTCTCATGTTGTTACACCTTCTTATGGAGTCTTAATTTCCTTAGCTTCTCTAATAGTATCAAGTAACATTAAAATGTCGCCTTCTCTTACAGGCCCCATAATGTTTCTTGTTAAAATTCTTCCTTTATCTCTACCATCGAGGATTCTGCATTTAATTTGCATTACCTCACCAGTCATACCAGTTCTTTTTAAAACTTCAATGACTTCAGCAGGAGTTCCTTCTTCCATTTTATCACCGTGAAAATCCTTTAAAAGAATTTATTTATTCTTTTAATTCAGCAACTTTTTCTACGATTTCAGCAACAGCAGCTTCAGCATCACCAGCATCTACAATACATGCAGAAGCAGTACCAACAGTTAATCCAGCAGCTCCACCAACTTGTTCTTTGGTAGGTAAGTATACGTAAGGAATTTCTTTTTCATCAGCTAAAACAGGAATGTGTGCAACGATTTCAGCAGGATCTACATCTTCTGCGATAACAACTAATTTTGCATCTCCTCTTTCAATAAATTTAGTTACTTCGTTAGTACCTTTTGCTACTTTACCTGTAGCTTGTGCGGTTTCTAATGCTTCTTCAGCTTGTTTAGCTAATTCTTCTGGTGTGTCAAATTTTACATAAATGTTTGCCATAAAATATACCTCCTTTTTCATCTGGCTATGCCATCCATCGGCAGATATTATAATTCTTTTGAATCATAATATAATGTAATTATATATAGTTATATTATCTTTTAACTATAGAAATTACTCAAATTATTCAATAAGTGAATAATCTAATATAGTTTTTAATAATACTAATTCTTGAATAATTCATATATCACTAAATATAATCCCATAATAAAAAAACAAGAGGGATTAAACTTTCAATACAAATAATTTCTGAATTTCATATAATTTTTAGCAAAACTAAAAATAAAAATTTAGTAATTAATGAAATAATTCTAGAGAACTAGACAATAATAAATTGGTTTGCATAGTATATAAATGTTTGTAAAAATAAGTCAAAATAAGCAAAATTAAAAATAAAAATTAAGAAAATAAATAAAAAGTGTAAAAGAGATAGTAAGTAAATTACTATCTTAGATAATTAACAAATCTATTTAATTGCTAATTTAACATCTTCAGCTTTTACAGTTTTTCTACCAGCGTGACGTGCAAAACCTACAGCTTTAGCTGCGATTTCATTTCCGTAATCTTCGATAGCTTCGGTTAATGCAACTTTTGCATCATCACTTACTCTTTGTGCACCAGCATTTTTTAATACTCTTCCTACAGGAGCAATTGGTAATTCACTCATAATTTACACCTCATTTATTTGATAATAATACTTTTTTTTTGCTTATATATAAATATATTGGTTCAATACTTTTAATTTTGAAATATTCCAATATAATAAACTAAACTAAAATAACCTAAAAGGTGACAGTATTATCTTTGGAAATGTTTTTCATACATTACTTTAAAACAAAAATGTAAACTTTAAATTTGAAAAAATAAGAAATAAAAAGCAAAAGAGAAAATAAAAAAAAATATAAAAGATAAAATTATTTTTCCAGAAGGATTTTTCTTAATGTATCAATATCTGCATCAACTTCAGTAGGTTTAGTACATGCATCGATTGCAGTATTTGGATCTTTAAGCAAGTGACCTGTAACAACACAGGTAACTGTTTCACCTTTATCTACAACTCCTTCATCAACAAGTTTCTTAAGACCTGCAATTGAAGCCGCTGAAGCCGGTTCAACACCAATACCTTCAGTTCTTGCAAGTAATTTTTGAGCATCCAAAATTTCTTCATCACTAACGGTTTGTGAATAACCGTTTGAATCATAAATAGCATTCAATGCTTTAATATCACTAACAGGAGCACCAATACGTATTGCAGTTGCAATAGTCTCTGGATTTTCGACCGGTACAACTCTTTTATCTCCTTTTTTGAATGCATTGGTAACTGGACATGCTCCTTCCGCCTGAATACCAGTCATCATAGGAAGATCTTTAATAAAACCTGCATCATAGAATTCTTTTACACCCTTCCAGATAGCAGAAATATTACCTGCATTACCTACTGGCAAAACAATTCTATCAGGAGCTTGCCAACCTAAATCCCTTACTATTTCATATCCAATTGTTTTTTGACCTTCTAACCTGTAAGGATTGATTGAATTTAATAAATAAAGATGTTTTTCTAATGCAAGAGCAGTCATTGCCTCAAGTGCTTCATCAAAGTTTCCATTGATTGACATGACCTCTGCACCATGGAACATCGCTTGGGCCAATTTACCTAAAGCAACTTTTCCAGAAGGTAAAAATACAATACAACGTAAACCTGCACGTGCAGCATAAGCTGAAAGAGATGCGGAAGTATTACCAGTTGAAGCACAACCCACAGTATTTACACCCAATTCCATAGCTTTGGTCATACCAACAGTCATTCCTCTATCTTTAAAACTTCCAGTAGGATTAGAACCCTCTACTTTAACATATAAATTAACGCCAAGTTCTTCACCCAACTTATCACATTTGCAAAATGGAGTTCCACCTTCATTAAGAGAAACAATTTTAGATTCATCTACAGGAATACATTCTTTAAATTTCCATAGATTATCTTTTCTTCCATCAAAAATATCTTTAGAAACATCAATATCATTAACTAGTTCAAGAACGGACCCACACTTTTCACAAGTGTAAATTACCTCATCATCGTCATATTCTTCGCCACATGAAACACATCTTATCATAAAAAATCACATATATATTTTTTAAATTATTATTATATAAAATTTAACTTAAATACGAAAGAAAAAATTTACCTATAGGCAATGTCAGATAAACTTCAATCACACCTGCAATAACCATCAGGATTGAAGCAATCAAAAGTATTATGAAAGCTTGCAACAGCTTATCAAAATTAACCTCATAAGAATAAAACAATCTGTCAATAAATTTCCTTTCCTTTTCTTTCAAAAAAGTTTTAAATAGTCTATAAATAAAATTGAACAAAATAAAACCTGAAGCACAAGCTAGAATACATGAAGAGAATTCAAAAATTCCATGAGGAACTATCAAAACTATTGATTGGAGAACATTGGGAGATATTGCAGTGTAATAACCTACAAAAAATCCATTGAATGCTAAAATTAAAGCAGAAATACAGAAAAACGATCCATAAATAAACATCTGAAGGACTATCATTATGTTATTAATAAAAATATCCTTAAAAGTTAACTGAACGACACCTGTTTCAACTTTATTCGTTAAGTCATCGACAACCGGATTTAAATAACTATGCAGAGACGGTGCAAAGACATATCCCAAAATTAAAGAAATAAAAAGAATAAAAGCAGAAGCAATAATGGCAGATTTATTCTCAACAAATGCATTTTTTACTTCTGTTTTGATTTTATAAAACATTATATCAAAGTTTTAGCAATTTCACGAGCTTCCACTTGTTTATCTTTCAAGTCATTCATAAATTTTTCCATTAACTCAGCAGCCATTGCTTTACAATCACCACAACGTAATGTTCCATTCATACAGTCATGACGTATCTTTTCAAGCTCGTCATCATCATCAATGAAATGATACAGCAACATCTCATAGATTACACATTTATCAACTTCACCGCCTAACTCCTGTTGTTCTTTTAAGCTTTCCCTACCACCGGTTTTCGCTGATTTAACTTTTTTTATTGCATCTTTAGTTTCATCATTAAGATAAATTGCAGTAGATGGCTTTGAACTGCTCATCTTATCACCTGTTAAACCTGTTAAGAACCTGTGATAAGTGGAAGCTGGAGACAAAAATCCCAAATCCTCATTCAATTTATGAGCAATATCTCTTGTAAGTCTTATATGAGGATCCTGATCAATTCCAACAGGCACAACAACTTTTTTGGGACCTCCGAACTCTTCAATTTGAGGAAGCAAAATGTCAGCCACCTGTACTAAAGGAGCCTGCACATGTGCTATATTAGTAGATGGAGTGAAACCATATATTGCCTTGAGTTGACTGAAATTAGTTTTACTTGAAGCTTTAAAAGCCAAATCCTGTAAAAGTTTATTTTGAGATTGAAGATACACATTAACATTATCTTTTTCCAAGTCCAAACCTAATGCAATCCAATTTGTTAAATATTCATTTACTGCAATTTCACGACCTTTCTCAAAACTCATTCCACGGGCCGCATAAGATTCCAAATCAGCAATTGGAAGTGACAACATTGCACCTTTTTCTTGATACCATTTAAGTTGATCAACAACCATTTTATGTCCAATATGCATTTGACCGCTTGGCATCATACCAGTTACAACAGCAAAATCCTTATTCTGATTAATTAAATTATTAATTTCATTAAATTCCCTATGTCCAAAAATTACTCCACGTTTCATTAGCCTATGAGGATTTTTAACATCACCTAATATATCTGAAATCTTTCCAATACCAAATTGATTAACCAACTTATCATAATCTAGGCTAAATGATGCCCATGGATCTATTAACTCTGCCATATTTTCACCAATGAATCTCTTAAATTAAATTTATAATTAAAATATATTATATTGATTTATGAAAACTATAAAAATATTATTGCTACTATTAATTAAAGCTATGGTCTGGTCCATTCAACATTATAATATGTAATATCAAAATCTTCATCAACAATTGCTAAAAGAAGGTTCTTATTTACACCATGAGAAACCCTAACATAACTTGCAAAATCAAGTGCATTGATATCATAATTTTCAAAGATAATCTTCACCAAATAATCTGAATGTTCTTCTCCAGGTCCTCTTCCGCGATTATATAACCTAAATTCAGAACCATACTTAAATCCTGTTTTTATGACATAACCACGGTCTTTTAAATCACGGTATACTATATATTTTCCATATAGTTCCTGTTCCTTTAAAATATCAATCAGATAACCAGCAGTGCATTCAACATCATCTTCATAAATATTCAAACGACCTTTTTCTAACAAATAACATGCTTCAATTAAAGAAAGATTTAATGAATCAGCTTCAATTTTACCAAATTTACTCTTTTCATGTAGAGCTATTGGTCTTTTACTTCCTTCCTCAATTTTAATTGATACTATTCCATTAGATAAATTTCCACGCATTAAAACACCGCAAAAAGAAATAAATTATTTTAATGCTAATATTTTTTAAAAGAATATTATATAAATTTTTGTAAAAAAGAGTCTGTAAAATTTTATAGGCTTCTTTCAAATTTTATTTTTTTACACTTGAAATTTAACTTCGATAAAAATTCGTTCTAATTTTTCTTTAATTTCAAA
>ONQL01000062.1 GCA_900319985.1 uncultured Methanobrevibacter sp.
GAAATGTATCAGTCAGGAGTCTATAACGATTATATAAGAACCGCCTTTGAAAATGTGGAAAGAATCAAGGAGATATTCAACGAATACAGAAGGGAACCTCTGGCCGATGATTGGCTTCCTTATAATCCAATCTGTGAAGAGTGTGGAAGAGTCAATACCACAGAAGCTTATGATTTTGACGGAGACATTGTAAAATACAGATGTGAATGTGGCCATGACGGTGAAATGGACATCAAATCCGGAAACGGAAAGTTAACCTGGAGAGTGGAATGGGCTGCAAGATGGAAAATATTTGGTACAACCTGTGAACCGTTCGGAAAAGACCATGCCGCAAGCGGAGGGTCATATGATGTAAGTAGCGTAATTTCCGAAGAAATTTTCGACTATCCTGCACCATACCCAGTGCCATACGAATGGATTACCCTTGACGGAGAAGCCATGAGTAAATCACACGGAGTTTTCTTTGCTCCTGACGAATGGCTGAAAATAGGACCTGCCGAAAGTCTTCACTATTATCTCTTCAGGTCAAAACCTATGAAGGCTAAAGATTTCTCACCAAAAATGCCTTACTTAGACTTCATTGACCAATTTGATACAGTTGAAAAAGTGTTCTACGATGAAGTGGAAGCACCATCCGAAAAAGAGGAAAGAAAATTCAAGGAAATCTATGAAATAGTTCAGATGAATCCGGATGCGCCTTTGCCTTTCAGACCGCCATTCAGATTCCTTGTTAACGCTTATCAGATTGCAGGAGATAACCTTGAAAAAATATTTGAGATTCTTAAAAGGAACTCCCAGCTGACCAAAAGCTTTGAAGATAAGGAATTTGGTGATTTGACCGAAACTGAAATGGCTCAGTACAGGGAAAGGGTCGACAACGTAATATACTGGCTTGACAATTATGCACCTAAATTCGTTAAATTCCAAGTTCAGGAAAAAAGTGTACCTAAATTGCCATTGACCGAAGAGCAGGACAAATTCCTGGCCGACTTGGCTGATTTGATGGAAAATACAGAATTCAGTGATGCTGCTGAATTGCACGATGCAATGTATGAAATCCTTGAAGGTCAAGGATTGAAACCTCAAAAAGGTTTCCAGGCAATTTATAAAATGATTCTCGGTCAAAAACAAGGTCCTAGAGCTGCTTCATTTTTATTAAGCTTGGATAAGGACTTTGTTGTAAAAAGATTAAGAAAAGAAGCTTAATCTTTTTTAATTTATTTTTTTAGCAAAAATTACTTTTTTAATAATATTGATTCATTTCTCTATTTTTTTACTTCCAGATTTAAATCAAACTCTTGAATTCTTTTTTCGCCAAAAGCTCATCGACAAATTGATAATCCAGTTTTTCAAAAATATCAACTAGAATGTCTTCCCTTGAATCAAAACTGACGACAACACTCTTGAATTCATAATCCATGGCAATCTTTTCAAGTTGCCTTATCAGCTTGTAGGCAATCTTTTCCCTGTCATCATAGGAATTTAAAAACAGTGTAGTAATTTCACAGGAATCGGAATCATAAACCTTGAAGCTGGCACATCCCACAACCTTTCTGAATCTGTTTAAAAGTAGAACTACCTGAGGGTCATCGACCACACAGCCGAATGATTCGCAGAATTTCCTGAAACGTTCATCACGCTCGTCAGTCACTATTATTTCCATCATTAGCCTCCGTAGTGTTTCCTACCTTTGCAAGCTCGTCTTCCCAAACGCCCGGATTGTTGCATGCAAATCTCAAAAAGAGATCCCTGCATCTCAAATCGTTCAGAACAACCATTTCAACGCAATTGCATTCAAGCAACCCTTCAGCACCCATAAGAGTGGTATTCTCACCTATTACTACACGAGGAATATTATATAAAATCACCGCACCTGAGCACATCGGACATGGCGAAAGAGTAGTATATAATGTGCATTTAACATAGTCCTCGTAATCAAGACGCCCCGCATTTTCAATCGCATCCATTTCGGCATGCAATAATACAGACTCCTCTTGAATCAGCCTGTTGTGGCCTCTTGAAATGATTTCACCGTCCTTGACAAGAACGGCACCGATTGGAATTCCACCTTCAGCCAAAGATTTTTCGGCCTCTTTAATGGCTTCGTCCATAAAATAAGCATCAGTTTTCATAAAAAAAAATAAGTTAATAGATGAAATCAATCATCTATTTGAATCTTTTGAATAATCCTTTGTTGGATTCTTTTTCCAGTGCATCTTCAAGTCTTTTAACTTGTTTTCTTAAATCGGTGATTGTTTTGTTGTTATCGTTAGCCAACTTATCGTAACTACTTTCCTTAACTTTCAATTGAGTTTTAAGTGAAGAAATTTCTTCCTTATATTTGGAAATAGTATCCTTGTTTTGTTTATCAACTTCTTCCTTATAATCACCAATTTCGATTAGATCTTTTCTTAATTCAGTAATTTCAGAATTGAGACCGTTGTTTTCATCTTTCAATGAATCAATATCATCGTTCAATTCTTCAATTCTGTGTTTTAAAGTTTCGTTTTGATCTTTGAGTTTATCAACTTCATGAATATCTTTAGAATTCAATTCGTCTTTTAAATCTGAAATTTTAGATTCATAATCTGATTTAATGGTTTCCAATTCAGATTCTAATTTATCAGCCCTTACTTTATTGACTGCACCGTCTGCACCGAGTTTTCCTATCTCATTACTTAAATCCTCATTGATATCCAGTTGGTCAAAGTATTTCCTTGTACTTTTTTCCAAAGCGTCTGTCAATTCAATCTTAACGCTTTTCAATTCGGAATTTTCTTTTTTGAGTTTAGGAATTACCTTATTGGTCAAGTAATTGAGTTCGCTTGACTGGTTAGAAAGTTTTTCATTTTTTTCTGCGAGTTCTTTTTTGAGTTTGGAAACAACATTGTAATCTACAGATTCCACTGATTCCTCAACAGATTTTTTAGGTTTAGGAGTTTCTTTTACCTCTTCAACAACTTCTTCCTCAATAACCTCTTCAACTTCCTCAACAGTTTCTTCCTCAACAACCTCTTCCTCGACAACTTCTTCAACAGGAGTTTCCGGGACAGGTTCACTAACAGGTTCTTCGACAGGAGTTTCTTCAACTACTTCTTCTTTTTTAGGTTTTTTCTTAACTTTATCAAGATTTAAACTCATTTTAGTGCCGTACATGGCATTAATTGGTTTTTTATCAGACATTTATATCACCAAAATAGCAATAAAAATAACAAGTTCGACTACATTATACCTATTAAAATTTCTTCCACAATCTATTTAAAAGTTGTCAAATATCACCATATTACCAACATTTTTTCACACTTGCAAATATTATTAATATCATGAAAATCAATAGATATATACTGAATTAATTTTAATAATTTGTGGCGATAAAATGGATTATTTTGACAGATTAGAAGCTGACACCCATCACCTATATGAAATAGCTAATGAAGCTAGGTCTAAAGGTTTGGATGTTGAAACGGAAACTGAAGTACCACTTGCAAAGGATTTAGCTGAAAGAGTCGAAGGGCTTGTTGGTCCTGAAGGAGTGGCAAATCGTATTAAGGAATTGGAGCAAGATATGGACAGAGAGTCTGTTGCATTTGAGATTGCCGCTGAAATTGCATCAGAAAAGTTCGAGCTCACCGGCGAAAAGGCAGACTGGGACCAGGAGCAAAGGTGCGACCAGGGACTCAGAACCGCACTGGCAATCCTGACAGAAGGAGTGGTTGCCGCACCGCTTGAAGGAATTTCTGCAGTTAAAATCAAGGACAATTTTGACGGGACAAAATACATTGGAGTTTATTTTGCAGGACCTATCAGAAGTGCAGGAGGTACAGCTGCAGCACTTTCAGTGCTTTTAGGAGACAAAATCAGAAGAGCTATCAACATCGATGCATTCAAGCCTATTGAAGATGAAATCGAAAGGTATGTAGAGGAAGTTGAACTCTACGAATCAGAGGTTACAAACCTGCAATACTCACCAACACCAGAAGAAGTGAGATTCGCTGCAAACAACATTCCAGTAGAGGTTTCAGGAGAACAGACCGATCAGGTGGAAGTGTCACACAGGGATTTGGAACGTGTCGAAACAAACAACATCCGTGGTGGAGCGCTGCTTGCGATGGTTGAGGGAGTAATCCAGAAATCCAAAAAGATCCATAAGATTTCCAAAAAGTTAGGTCTTGACTGGGAATGGCTTACCGAATATTCAAAGCCTAAAAAAGATGATTCCAAAGGAAGTGACGATAGCGAGGAATCAGAAATCGTAAGCGAACCGAAATATATTCAGGATATCATTGGAGGAAGACCTATCTTGGGATATCCTTCCGAAAAGGGAGGATTCAGACTCAGATATGGAAGAAGCAGAAACACCGGCCTTGCTACAATGGGAGTACATCCGGCAACAATGGCCTTGCTTGAATTTCTGGCTGTCGGAACACAGCTTAAAATCGAATATCCTGGAAAGGGTAACTGTGTCGTTCCGGTAGATTCCATAGAAGGACCGACAGTCAAACTCAAAAACGGTGACGTCATAATACTAGACAGCGTCAAAAAAGCACGTGAAGTCAAAAAGGATGTTGCAGAAATACTGTTTCTGGGAGACATGCTTGTCGCATTCGGGGAATTTTTAAGAAACAATCAGCCGCTGTACCCGTCAGGATGGTGTGAAGAATGGTGGATTCAGCTTCTCACCAGAAGCGAAAGCTATGATGAAAACACAAGTGACCTGGATTTGCACAAGCTCGAATATGATTATCTGACTGCAATTGAAGCGTTCACATTATCCAAAAATTACGACATTCCGCTCCATCCGAAATATACATACTGCTACAATGACGTGACAATCGCCGATTTGAATGGACTTATTGACCTGATAGAAAAATGCAAGTCAAGCTACAAGCAGGATGAGGGAATCAAGCTGGATTTGTCCTATCAGAAAAGGACGCTGGAGATAATCGGCGTGCCACATATCGTCCGTGACGATAAAATCATCATAGACAAGGACCATTCCTATGCCCTTCTTGTCACACTGGCCAAAAAACTGCCTGAAAAAACCACAACAATTGAAGCCCTGAATGAGGTGTCACCGGTTGAAATCAAAAACAAGGCACCTGCATACATAGGCACCCGTGTAGGAAGGCCTGAAAAGTCCAAGGAAAGACTGATGAAACCTGCACCTCACGGACTGTTCCCAATCGGAAATTATGGCGGTTCCAGAAGATTGGTTGCCACTGCAGCCAAAAAAGGCAAAATCAAAGTCGAACTGTCCAGAAGGAAATGTACCAATCCTAGCTGCGGAATCAGTTCATTCAATTCAATCTGTCCGAAATGCGGCCATACAACAGAAATGAGCAAACCGAGCGAAAAAGACATCCCTCTTGCAAGAATGCTTAAAAAAGCATCAGACAACGTCAAGGTAAGAAGAGTGGATGAGGTAAAAGGCGTGGTCGGAATGATTTCCGAATCAAAATTGCCCGAACCTCTTGAAAAGGGAATATTGAGAGCCAAAAATGAGGTATTTACATTCAAGGACGGAACCATCCGTCACGACTCAACCGATTTGCCGCTGACCCACTTCATCCCTAAAGAGATTGGAGTTACAGTTGAAAAGCTGCTGGAAATGGGCTATGAAAAGGACTGCTACGGAAACCCTATTGAAAGTGAAGATCAAATCATAGAGCTCAGAGTTCAGGACATTGTAATATCAGACAACTGTGGAGAATATCTCCTAAGAACAGCAAAATTCATTGACGATGAGCTTACACGTTACTACGACATGGAGCCGTTCTATAACGTCAAGGAAAAAAGCGATTTGATCGGGCATCTGGTTGCAGGCCTTGCGCCGCATACATCAGCAGGAGTGCTGGGAAGAATCGTCGGATTCACAAAGGCTTTGGGATGTTACGCTCACCCGTATTTCCATTCTGCAAAACGTAGAAACTGTGACAGTGACGAAGATGCAGTAATGCTTCTTTTGGATGCTTTAATCAACTTTTCAAAAACATACCTTCCAAATACAAGAGGAGGAAGTATGGATGCTCCTTTAGTTTTATCTTCAAGAATCGACCCCGAAGAGATAGACGACGAATCCCACAACCTTGACATATTCGAAAGGTTCCCTGTTGAATTCTATGAGGAGACATACACTCCCCACAAGCCTGCAGACGTTCTTGAATACATTGACAATGTGGAAATGCATTTGGGAACACCACAGCAGTATGAAGGCCTTATGTTTTCACACCACACATCAAGCATTCATGCAGGTCCGACCTTGTGTCTCTACAAGAGATTGCCGTCCATGAGAGAAAAGGTAGAGGCTCAAATCAGCCTTGCCGAGACAATCCGAGCGGTTGACCAGAGAGGAGTTGTTGAAAAGGTATTGTCCTCACACTTTTTACCGGACATCATGGGAAACTCCAGGGCATTTTCCAAGCAGAAGGTCAGATGTACCAAGTGCGGTGCAAAATATAGAAGAATGCCGCTTACAGGAAAGTGCAGATGCGGAGGCAATCTGATTTTGTCCGTTTCAAAAGGGTCAGTTACAAAGTATCTTGAGATTTCAAGAGATCTTGTTAACAGATATCCTGTTTCACATTATCTGGAGCAGCGTTTGGAAATACAGGAGTTCGGAATCAACTCGCTTTTTGAAAGTGACAAATCCAAGCAAAGTTCTTTAGACATTTTCTTCTAAAGGACATTACTTTTCTAATGCTCTCGGACATTCGATTTATAATAATATTAATATAATAAATTTCGATGCTGTGAAAAATTATGTTCGTATGAATACGAACAATATTTATACTACAAAGTACATAACAATTATTGTTGAATATTAATTTAATTAATCTCACAATAATTACGTTCGTATATGTACGAACAATATTTATACTACAAATACTAAAATAATATTTGATTATAATAAGGTGGATAATAATATGGAAAGAAGTTCTGAAATCGGAAATAACTTAAATGAATCCGTTAAAATAAACGTGGAGAAAAATAACGGAATTAAAGAAAGATTCAGTTATGAAAAATTAGTAAAATCATTAGTTATGGTTGAAACTCCATTCTTTGAATCTGATAAGATTGTAGCTACTGTCGTTTCACAATTATATGATGGAATTACAACCAAAGAAATCAAAAAGATTGTTTACGAATGTCTTGAAGATATAGACACAGAAATCGCAAACAAATATTTGGCAAGTACACAATTGAAAGTACGTACCTCAAGAGACACAATCGAAGCATTTGATTTGTCCAGAATCGCCAACACATTAATTGAAGAAACCGGCGCTAGCCAAGAAACTGCTTTTGAAATCGCAACCGAAACTTGGAAAGAACTCAAAAAGTTAAACGTAGAGTACTTGACTGCTCCAATGATCAGAGAAATGGTCAACACAAAATTAATCGAATACGGACTGGAAGACTTAAGAAGCCGTTACACCCGTTTAGGTATTCCTGTATACAACATTACCTCTTTAATCGAAAACGGTAACAGAGATAACGCAAACATGATTCACAACCCTGAAAGTATTACTTTTAAAAATGCTACCGGCACACTTGGCAGACGCACATATGGCCGGTGACATCCACATTCACGATTTGGAATTCTTCGCAGGCAGACCTTTAAACTGCATGCAACATGACATAAGAACATTCATCAAATATGGACTTAAAGTAGACGGTACCGGTGACCACACCTCCATTGCAGGTGCACCTAACCACATGGAAACTTTAATGAACCACACTGGTGAAATCATGCTTGCAGCACAACAAAACATGTCTGGAGGACAAGGAATGTCCTTATGGAATGTGTTTGTAGCACCGTTTGCAAGAGGAAGAACCTATGATGAAATCAAACAAGCTGTTCAAATGCTCGTCTACAACCTAAACATGGCATACGCAGCAAGAGGTTCACAAGTGCCTTTCACAAGTATGGCATTGGAATTCGGTGTTCCTGATTTCTTAAAAGATGAAACCGCATACGGACCAAAAGGCCAAGTTGTCGGAACTTACGCTGACTTTGAAGAAGAAACCAGATTAATCCAAAGAGCTTTTACTGAAACCTTACTCGCTGGAGACAATGAAGGTAAACCTCATTTATTCCCAAACACAATTTACACCTTAAGACCTGAAACAATGACCAGTGAATATGATGAAGACATCAGATTAGTTCATGAATTGTCCGCAAAGTACGGTTCATCCTACTTTGTGAACATGTTCCCTGAATACAGAGGACAAATGGCAAACTACATGGGATGCAGAACCTGTTTACAGGACACCTGGACCGGTGACTGGGATCAAGATTGTTTAAGAACCGGTAACCTCGCATACGTAACCTTAAACTTCCCAAGAATCGGATACCAATCCAAAGATGAATCTCAAGTATTCGAATACTTAGATGAATACATGGACCTGGCAACTGAAACCTTGATGCTCAGAAGAGAACAAGGATTGAAATGTTTAAACGATTTCCACATATTGCCATTCCTAAAACAGCAAGTTGCTGAAGACTCATATTACAGAATCCAAAACTCAACCTTATCCTTCGGTTTCGTTGGACTCAACGAAATGTTATTATCCTTATTCGGTGAAGGCATTGAAAACCCAGATGCAAATAAATTTGGTGTAAAATGTCTTGAATACGTAAATGACAGAGCTAAAAAATTACAGGAAGAAACCGGACTCAGATGGAGTGTTCTTCAAACCCCTGCAGAATCTACCGCATACAGATTTGCAACACTTGACAAAAAACAATTCGGCGATGAAGCTATTGTACAAGGTGAAGGAAACGCTAACTACTACACCAACTCTTCCCACGTACCAGTAGACACTGGAGCATCATTGATTGAAAAAATCAAAATTGAAGAACAATACCACAGCTTAACTCCAGGTGGACACATCTTCCATGCCTTCATGGGAGAGTCCTACTCCGATCCGGATTCATTAATGAGCTTAACTCATAAAATTGCTAAAAAATCAGATATCGGATTCTGGGCTTACAGCTCAGCATTAAGTTTCTGTCTAAAATGTAAAACCTTAATGAAAGGATTAAATACTACCTGCCCTACTTGCGGTGAAAGCGAAGACGTAGAATGGTATGACAGAATTACCGGATACGTACAACAAGTAGGACGTGCAAAATCCGCTTCCGGCGGATGGAACCCAGGTAAACGTCAAGAATTAATTGACAGAAGAAGATTTGAAGATAACTAAATTCAGTTATCTTTTCCACCTTATTTTTTTAACCACAAAGCCATCTACATATATTTTTGACAAATATCGCCATCAAACTGAATGATTTAAATATTTTAATCCATTAAATATAACAATTGTAAACATAATGGATGAGAGTATTATGAAATCAAATAAAATCATAGCATTCACTATCATGTTGTTTGTTTTATTAATTTCAGTTACTGCAATATCAGCAGCTGACTTGAACAATACAAATACCGTGGCAGATGATGTTTTAAAAGAGAATGACGTGAAAAACAATACGTTTCTAGATTTATGGGCAGATATAGGGATTTCAGAATCAAAAATTGACTTTGATACAGATTACAAGTTCAACCGTACAACTGATGAGCACTATACCGGTGGAATTGAAATAAATAAGTTTAGCTATGAAATAAATGGTAATAATCATGTAATCGACTGTAACAATCAGGCTAGAGCATTTAATTTTACCGGCGCGGGAACCCTAACAATAAATAATTTAATTATCAAGAACGGATTTAACCCTTCCGGTTCAGCAATTGCAAGTACTTCAGATTTAACATTGAATAATGTGACTTTTATAAACTGTATTGGTGATGGAACCGAGTTTAACAAAGGAGCTGTTTATGCTGTAGAAGCCACTTTAAGGTTTAACAACTGTAACTTCATTGACAACTCTGGAAATGATGGTGCTTCAATTACTGCGGAAAGTTCTAAGCTTTATATTGACAATTGTACATTTATAAGCAGTTCAAATAAAACCATCAAGGGCCAAATTTATATAATAAGTACAACTGCAGCCATAACAAATTCCAACTTTTTGAATACCACTTCAAGATATTCAACTGCAATATTTGCTGAGACAAACTCCCCAGTAAGCATTTCCAAATCAAAATTCAAAAATTTACAGGCAAATAGAACCGCAGGAGCAATTGCCATAAAAGAAAGTTCCCGCTTAACAATATCCAACTGTGAATTTGATAATGTATCCAGCGCCAATAATGGTGGTGCTATCTTTGCAGACATCAATGGAGATGAAGAGAAACTTTATAAAAACGGCATAGTTACAATCAATCACACCAAATTCAATAACTGTTATTCAGGATTTGGAGGAGCCATCCTTCAGCTGGGCGGAAACTTAAATATCTTTGAAACAAATTTCACTTCCAATACAGCAGAGTATGACGGCGGCGCAATCTATACAAGTTATGTCGACGTATTCATTACAAAGACAATGTTCAGATCCAATACGCTGTTGGACGAAATTTCCTACGGAGGAGCATGCTATTTTGATATGGGAAATATATTCATAAACGGGAACGTTTTTGAAAACAATCGTGGATTTGGTGTTTCTACACTTTACGCATTCGACAGCAATTTAACTTTACAAAATAATTACTTCAACAATCCTTCCAATGTCCCAAGCATATACACAGTATATGGAAAAATAAAATCAAATAAAGGAAATGACTTCAGCAACGATAAGAGGTCCTTCAACAATAAGGATACATCCTACAATTTCGAAAATACAGCAAAACCGTTTGAAACTATTGATACAACTTATCCTAGTACTGCTGAAGTAAAATTTGATTTAAGAGACTATGGTTGGGTTACCCCCGTCAAAGATCAAGGATTTATGGGTTCTTGTTGGGTGTACGGTAATTTTGCAGCTTTGGAATCTGCATTGCTCAGGTATACAAATAAAACTTACTCATTATCCGTAAATAATGCTAAAAATATTCCCCTCCAGTATTCAAAATACGGAAAATTAAATACTGTCGAAGGAGCATCTTACTTTGCTTCCTGGTCTTATTTGATTGATTGGTTAGGAGTCTTCCCTGAAGAATATGAAGAGTATGATGAACTAGGCAAAATTTCTCCAGTCGTAATAACTCCCGATGATTTGCACATTCAAAATGTAGTTGTTATACCTGAAAGTAAAAAACCTGGAGACAATATGAAATCAATCAAAAGTGCTCTAGTTAAATATGGCGCTGTAGCGGTTAGTCATTTGGCAGATTTTAATGAAAGTAAATATTATAACCCTGTCAATGCTGCACAATATTATTACGGAAAATCAACATCTACAGACCATAGAGTTTGCATTGTAGGATGGGATGACAGTTATTCCAAAGCCAATTTCCTTAACACCCCACCAGGCGATGGTGCATGGATTGTTAAAAATAGCTGGGGAAGCGACTGGGGAGATGGAGGATATTTCTATATCTCCTATTACGATACCACTATTGGAACAAGACTTCCAGGCGTTGCCTATGTCATTACCAATGAGTCCTACGATAAGATTTATCAAAATGACATCGGTGGAGAACTTGCCAGGTATCCAAAAATTCCACTGTATCTCAGTGAATTTACCGCCGAAGAAGACACATTGATTGCAGCTGTTGGAACCCAATTTGAAAAAGCAGGGCTGCCCTATACTTTTGGAATAGGTGTAAATGGTATTTTACTCCTTACACAATCAGGCAAAAGTAAATATGGAGGATATGAAACAATCCAACTGGATAAGCTTGTCCAACTCAAAAAAGGGGACAAGTTTAGAGTAATATTTTCAAATACACTGTTCGCTGTTGAGGACACTAGAATTCCTGTTCAATCCGGAAAAAGCTATTATAGTGTGGATGGAGGAGACACCTTGAAAGACCTTAAAATCTTTAACTCCATAGCCCTTGTGAAAGCATACACAATTGACGATGTTAAAATCACTAAAAACCTGGTGAAATATTATAGCGATAAAACTCCATTTACTGCAAAAGTCGGTGCAGGAAAAAAGGTTACTTTCGTATTCAACAAAAAGAAATATACCAGAACCGCAGGCTCTGACGGATTGGCTAAACTTAGCATAAACTCCAAACCAGGAGGATACAGCATCACAACAATATTCGGCAAAACCAAAATTGTGAGCTATATCAAAATAAAAAATACGGTAATTTCAAAAAATGTTGCAAGAGGATACAACAGCAACTATAATTATAAGGTGAAACTGGTGAATTCCGCTGGAAAGGCATTAGCCAAAACCAAGGTTAAAGTATCCATCAATGGCAAATCCAAAACATATACAACTGACAAATCAGGATACATAACCATTAAATTTAAAAAATTAACAAAAACACAAACAGTTTCGGTTAAAAATCCAAAAACCAAAGAGGTAAAGAAAACCAAAATCAAGGTTGTCTCAAGGTTCAGCGGTGCTAAAAACGTTGTAATGTATTACTTTGACGGACATAAGTTTAAAGCAAAAATTATTGGTGATAACGGTAAGGCAGTGAGTAAAAACAAGATAGTTAAAGTCAAATTTAACAAGAAAAGCTACAAATTAAAAACAAATGCCAAAGGCTATATTTCCTTTACAATACCCAAAACAGCAACACCTGGAAAATACAAACTAACAGCCACCTACAAAGGTCAAACTATCAAAAAAACCGTTAAAGTAAAACAAAACCTTAAAACAAAAAAATACTCAGTGAAAAAATCCGCCAAAAAGCTCAATGTAAAAGCAACAGTTAAAAACGGCAAAAACCCTATTGACGACATACCAGTGATATTCAAATTTAATGGTGGAAAATACATAGCAAAAACCGACAAACATGGAAACGCCATATTCCCGCTCAATAAAAAAATCATCAGCAAACTCAAAGCGGGCAAGACGTATACAATGAAATTTAGCATCTACAAAAACACCATAAAAACAACTTTAAAAGTTAAAGCTTAAGAGGAATCATCATTCCTCTACTTTTCTTATTTTAAAAATAATATTTAATACAACTTATATCCAACTATTTTTTTAACTTATATTCAAAATTCCACATGAAAAGTGAATAAAATAGAAAATATTTATTTAAAAAAAAAAACAAATTTTTCTATATAATATTTAAATGAGAGGATATTATGGTTGATAAAAATTTGAATTACAACAAATACTTTTTGAGAATCATCAAAGATTTTGATGAATCAACAATACTTAACCCGAATTTAAATGGTCAAAACAGCCCTAAATTAAATTCAGAGGAATTAAAAATAAAAAATGATGAAATAAAAGAAATTTGCAAAAATCATGCCATTTCTGAAAATATTCTTTTTTTGGCTGGTGTGTCACTGGCATTGAACAAGTTTAACTTTTCAGATAAAAATTTAATATTTCATGGAAACAACATAATTTTCACAACCAATTTTGAAAAAAGAAACATTGCAATAAAGGATTACCTGCTGCAGATTCAAAAGAATTGGGAAGAAAATTTAAAGTATGTTCATTTCCCAACTGATGAAATACTTGAGGAATATAATCTCAAACCAGAATTCTACTATTCATTTAATGAAGATTTGGATTTAAATTCATTTAAACGCAAATATGACTTTTACTTATCCATCACACAAAACGGCGATGAATTCCTGTTATCAGCTTCATATAATAATCAGTTATATTCTGACGAATACGTCAAAACATTCTTAAAAAGTATCAACACAATCTTAAACAAATTTTTATCCTCAGACAATACCAAATCCACTCTGTCAGACATTTCTATTCTCAGCGAAGATGAAAACATTCAGATTAAAGAAGTGGAAATTCCTTTCATCCACAAGCGCTTTGAAAAGCAAGTTGAAACAAATCCAGACAACATGGCACTTATCTCAAACGATGAAAGATTGACCTACAGCGAACTTAACAATAAAGCTAATAGGATTGCCAACGGCCTTATAAAAAATGGAATAAAAGCAAAAAGCAATGTTCTGGTAATGCTTCCAAGAAATAGCGATTTGATTGCATCAATCATAGGTATTCTAAAGGCAGGCTGCGCATATATTCCAATTGACCCGTCATATCCACAAGAAAGGATAAGATACATTTACGAAAACAGCAAAGCAGATTATATAATTACCGACCGTGATTTGAAAGGTTCAATTAATATTAATGAATTGCTTGAAGAAGAAAACGGTGAAAATCCTAATGTCAAAATTGATGCTGATGATTTAGCATATGTCATTTATACATCAGGTTCTACAGGAAATCCAAAAGGAGTAATGGGAAGCCATAAAAACATCACAAGCGTATTTTCCGAAGATGAAAACAATGAAATCTATAACGAATATGTGAAGATGAACAGGAATCTTGGAATTTCTACTGTATCATTCGTTGCATTTTTAGTTGATTTCATGAGCCTGACATTTGGAACCACTTTAATACTTGCAAATGATAATGAAATAGAGAATATCGAATCACTGACCAGGCTGATACAGAACGAAAAACCGGATGCAATAACATTTACAACACCGTCACGTCTTAAAGAATATTTAGAGTATGAATCATTCACAAAAGAACTCTCATCAATAGACTACATCACCATCGGTGGAGAAATGGTAACAAAAGATGTTCTATCCAAATTACCATATGACGATACCAATGTTTATATAGGTTACGGATCCACAGAAACTTCCGGATTTGCAACAGCAGAAAAAATAACCGATTTAAACAATGATTTGACCATTGGAAAATCCGTGCACAATGTAATATCCGACGTTAGAGACATTGATGGAAAAATAGTGCCACAGGGAGTAATGGGCGAACTCTATATCGGAGGAAACGGAGTTGCAAAAGGATACTATAATCTAGATGACGAATCAAATGAATCATTCCTAACAATAAACAAGACTCCTTATTACAAAACAGGAGATTATGCAACAGAAATGCCTGACGGCAAAATAGAATTAAAAGGAAGAATAGACAACCAAATCAAACTCAGAGGACTAAGAATAGAAATCGGAGAAGTGGAATCAAACATCTCACAATATCCAAATATAAAAGAAAACGTTGTAGTAATCAAAAAAATCAACAACGTGGATCATCTGTGTACATACTTCACCTCCGAAGATGAAATCAATACCAATGAACTAAAAAAATATTTAAAAGAAAGATTAACCAAATACATGATTCCGACAGTGTTTATGCAACTGGATGAACTGCCAAAAACACCAAACGGAAAAATAAGCATCAAAGAACTTCCAAAACCAAAACTTGACTTGGAAATGATTCCACCACAAACAGAAACGGAAAAAACATTATTCAAGATAGCATCCGATATTTCAAATACCTCCGAATTCGGTGTAACCGACGATTTATATGCAATCGGATTTACCTCATTAACATTCATGAAACTCAATGCCGCAATATACAATAAAACAGGCATTAATTTAAACATTTCAAAATTAATCGACAATCCAACAATCACAAACATAGGCAAACTGATTGACAGTGACAAGAGTTCAGACGATTTGGACATGATTCTAGAACAATCCAAAAATTCAATGTATATTCCATTGACTTCCAACCAATTGGGAGTGTACTATGAATGTGCTCAAAATCCCGATGAACCACAATATAACCTTCCAAGCCTAATCAAGTTTGACAAATCAATTGATGCTGAAAAACTAAAAGAGGCAATCATCAAAACAATCGATGCATATCCTTACCTTAAAACCAGAATTGTAATGCATGGTAACCAGCTAATGCATAAACGCGATGATTCAATAGCTGTCGAAGACATACCGATTGTTGAAGTGCCATCAATCAGCGATAAGGAAATTCAAAACCTCAATACCCAAAGATTCGACTTGATGGGCGGTCAATTATTCAGAGCAAAAATTTATGTAACCGATGATGAAGTCATATTGTTCTTTGACATTCATCACTTAATAACAGACGGTGAATCCATCGACAGATTATTCAGAAACTTCGCTTACGCTTACGAAGGCAAAGAAATTGAAACTGAAATTTTTGACGGATATGCCAATGCATTACTTGAAGCGGAAAATGAAAACAGTGACGAGTACTTAGCTTCAGAAAGATATTTCCAGGAATTATTAACACAAGAAGTGGACTCAACCATACTAACTCCTAATTTAAATGGAAATCCCGACAATGGAAAACTGCAGTCAGTATCTAAAAACATCAATCCAAAACGGATTATGGAATTCTGTGCCGATGAACGAATAAGTCCTAATGTCCTGTTCATGGCAAGTACTATATTGAACTTGAACAAATACACATTTTCCGATAAAACATTGATAACAACCATATTCAATGGTAGAACAAGCTCCAATTACTTCAATACACAGGCATTTTTAGTTAAAACTTTACCTATACTATCAATCAATGAAGACAGAGACATTTCCGTTAGAGAATTATTAAATCAAACTGATAGCATTTGGAAAGAAACCATCAAACATTCAGATTATCCATATACAAAAATTTCAGAAGAGTTTGAACTAAAACCAGAGTTCATGTATACTTACAATAATCGTGATGACGCAAAAATCAGCATCAATGATAAAGAGTATCAATACACTCATCTAGAAACCCTTGAAACTAATTATAAGATAACATTTGACATTAACGAAAGTGAAGACAATATTGAACTCTTCCTGTTATACAATGATCAATTATACACAGAAAAATATATCAAAATATTCCTGAACGGCATTTTAAACACAGTAACTCAGTTCATTAGTGAAGATGTCGAAAAATTGAGAATCAATGAAATTGAATTGAATAAGAATTATGAATTGCCTACTTTCACTCCTTTGGAAAATCCTCTCATCCACAAACGCTTTGAAAATCAGGTTAAAGCAAACCCAGACAACATTGCACTTGTAGCCGAAGATGCAACATTAACTGCAGATGAACTTAACCAAAAAGCAAACAAAATCGCAAACGCATTAATAAAAAAAGGAGTCAAACCA
>ONQL01000014.1 GCA_900319985.1 uncultured Methanobrevibacter sp.
TGCGAAAGTACATCCATTAAAAATCAATTAAAACTCGATGTGACAATATTTTAAAAAAAATCAACAAGTCAGCAAAAATTTAATTTTGGCGGACACCCTTATTTAAAATTTAAATATAATTTTTGTTTTTAAAAATAGATAAAAAGTGATTTGAATCACTTTTCACTCTGAAGCTTTTTTGGATAATTTTTTATTATATAATATGCTACAAGCCCTATAAAATAACATAATATGTCCCAATAGTCAAATACGCTTCCTTTTCTAGTATACAACGAACCATATTCTCCTAAAAAGGATAGAATTATAGTTAATATGAATAAAAGTTTAAAAGAGTTAATCTCTTTATCCAATGTATAATGGAGTATTACATTAATTGTTGCAAAATATAATGGTATTGCTATTAAATCGTTAAAATGATTATTAAAGAATAAAATCCCTAACGTTTTGAAATAAAACTGATTAGCAAAGTACAATATTAGACAGCAAATTAATATAATAACATCTTTTTTTATTTTCATTTTATTTTATCTAAATTATACTAATTATTTTCGAGTTCTGACTTTCCCGTCAATGGCTACATGCCATTCACCGGGGCTTGTGGATTTAACTTTGCGAGTATTGATTATTTCAACTTGTTTTTCGACATTGCTGCAGGCATCTTTTAGCCGTTTTATTCCTTGTTCATATGAATCGGAAAACTCATAGTAGTTGATTATTCCACCATCTTCAATCAAATCAACTGCGATATCAAGGAAAGTATATGCAAGCCCTGGAAGGTTCATGATTATCCTATCAAATTTCATGTTAAATGATTTGCTAACTTCACGTATGTCTCCACATTTTGTTTCGATATTTCCTTTCAGTTTATTGAGTTTGATATTTTCATTTAAATATCTGATTGCTTCTTCATTAATATCGACAGCAATTATGTCCACATTTTTATTTCGAGCGATTACAATTGGGAATGGTCCGATTCCACAAAACATGTCTAAAATTTTCTCACCATCTTTAACATTTTCCATAACCCGTTTTCTTTCGGTGGCAAGTCGTGGTGAGAAATAAACTTCCTTGACATCTAATTTTAGCCTTGCGCCATGTTCCTTATGAATAGTCACAGAATCATCTTCACCGGATAAAAATTCCAAATCCCTTATACGGGTTGTTCCCTTTATTGCACTTTTTTTCATGTAAATGGCTTTTCTTTTTGTAAATTTAAGTGCAGCATCTCCAATAATCTGTTTTTTGTCCTGTAAATTTTCAGGGATTTCCAGAATCACTATATCTCCTATTGTATCAAATGATGTTCGCAGGTTTTCAATTTCTTCGCTACTTAACTCATCTTCAAGTAATTCTGAAAAATTATGGGCAACCCTTTTCAATGGTTCCAATTCCACATCTACAATTTCATATTCATCAATATCTTCATTGATAGGAATATATCCAAATTCATCGCTGGCTTTGATTCTATATTCCATATTCATCTGACCTTTTTCCATTAATTTTATACGGGTATCATTTAATTGTTTTAATGGAACTTTTACACATTTCATAAGATTTATTATGTTTAAATTCTTATATAATGTATATGTTTTATTTAGTGGGTTTAGGTTTGTTTGACCATAAGGATATTTCACTTAAAGGATTGGAATGTTTGAAAAATGTTGATAAAATTTATGCTGAATTTTTCACATCAAGATTATTTGGTTCAAATTTTGAAGCTATTGAAGAATTGGTAGGTAAGGAAATCGAAGTATTGGTTAGAAATGAAGTAGAGGAAGAATCTAAATTTATTGAAGAAGCTAAAGAATCTGATGTTGCTTTAATCACTGGTGGCGATCCATTAATTGCAACAACCCATAGTGATTTTCTGGTTCAATGCTCTAAAAAGGGCATAAATTATGAGGTAATTCATGGTTCTTCAATTCTTTCTTCAGCACCTGCAATTTCAGGCCTTCAGGGGTATAAGTTCGGAAAGGTAACTACCATTCCGTTTCCGGATTATAATTTTTATCCGAAATCTCCTTATGAGGCGATTGAAGAAAATCTTAAAATGGATTTGCATACTCTGGTCTTATTGGATATTCAGGCTCATAAAGATAGATATATGACTGTTAATCAGGGTTTGGAATATTTGATGAGCATTGAAAAGGATTTGGATCGTGAAGGATTAATTACTGAAGATACATTGGCTATGGGTATTGCGCGTGTTGGATCAAGGGATGTTGTAGTAAAAGCAGGTAAAATTTCTGAATTGATTGATTATGATTTTGGAGGTCCGCTTCATTGTATTGTAATACCTTCCAAACTCCATATTGTTGAAGCAGAATATATGGTGGAGATAGCTGGAGCTAATCCTGAAATATTAAATGAAAATTAGTTTTTAAGGGGGAGTGCGGAAGTAGTTATTTCTACTTCCTTATAATGAAACATATTCTAACATTTTGGAGATTATAAAATGGTTGACTGATGTTCCGTTAGACATGAAAATTACTTCACATCGATTATTAGTTATATTTTCATATTATTTAAATCTTTTTATTTTATTTTTCATAATTCTCTTTCACTTATTGTATTATTGTTCATCAATATTTTTTCCAGTATCTAGTTTATAATTAAAAAATTATTGTTTTTAGGCAATTCTTTTAGTTTTTTTAAATAATTTTTATACAAAATTTCATTGGGTCTTGGATTTTCGTTGTTTTATTGCATTGGATGTTTTAATTGCATTAAAAATTTTTTAGCAAAAATTTTAATAATTTGATTTACATGTTTTTGATTTGATGAAATTTGAAAAGACTATGGGTTTTTATGATGCAAATCGTTTGGGCGATATTTTGTTTATCTTCCATAAAAATCATAAAAAATATCTAAATGATGAACTTGCCAAATATGATTTAAGCTTAATTCAGCATATGTATTTTAATGATTCATGAAAGTAATGAATTGAATCAAATAGATTTGGCAAACGGTTTGTATTTAAGTAAAGGTGCAATCACTCGTGCCGTTAAAAAATTGGAAGATAATGGCTGGATTGTTCGTGAAAAATCTTCGGTTGATAAGCGTTCTTTTGTTTTAAAATTGTCAAAACAGGGTGAGGATTTCATTCCGGTGATGTTTGAAATAAATGAAAAGTGGGAAGACTCTATGGGATTGGATAAATTGGATTCTAATTTTTTAGAAACTTTCAATATGTTGGCCTTAAAATCAATTGATTTAAATTTGGAAAAAAATAAAAAAGAAGGATATTAATATTTATAAAATCCTTCTCCTGCATTAATTCCTGTTTTGCCAGCATCTATTTTTTCTTTAAGTATTTTAGCTATTTACCAGATGTTGTTTCGGGATTCTGTGCTTCAGGATTCATGATTATAATATTGTATGCGGTTGTAAGGCCCACAATATCTAAAATATGGGATGGTCCTGCTGGTGCTCGTAGCCAAAATCCAGGTTTTATCAATTGTTTCATAGTCTGCAACATCATTTGCAAGCAATGCTTCGGCAGCACTTAAAAATGGAACTAAAAGTGAATTTTAAATGTATCCTGGTTGTTCTTTTTTAAGTTTTAACGGAATCATGTTAATTTCTTTAAACTAAATTAGTTTACATGTATACTAATCTGTAAGTTGCATATATAAATATTTTATAAATGATATTTTTTACATAACATATTTATACTAGGATTTCTCAATATTTTAAATCGAGGTGTAAGTTATGAGAAATAACCATCATTTCAGGTGTTTTAATTGATACTGTGGAAATTCAAATTCTCATAAATTAACATCACATAAATAATGGAGGATGATCAAATGTCAGATTCTTCAAATTCTGATGATTCTGGTGCATTTTACAGTGCTCAGGAAGGTAGGACCATTTACACTGGTGAAATTCATGATGCTCCAGATGGCCATCAGTATAAACATTTAGGAAACAATGAATGGGAAAAAATTGATTAAATCAATTATTTCCTTTTTCAAAAATATTTTTGTGATATTTGCCAAATATCAAATTTCATATTAAACTTTTTAAACTTATCATATGGATTTCAATTTATGTTAATATTCTTTTTTTCATGCAAAACTGACTTGAAAAACACTTACGCATTTATTAACTAGTGTGTGCAATCTAATTGTATGTCTAAAAACAAGCGTGTTACAATTAGCATCAATAATGACATTGACTTGAATTTTCGCAAAATTGCTTCCAGTAAGATGTTGTTTAAAACTGGTTGGTATTCTAAAGCAATAGAAGAGGCGATGTTATTGTGGATAGAAAAGGAAGATAAATAATTAAAATTATTTTTTTCTTTTTTTCTTTTTTTTAATCAATAATAATTAACTATTTAAATTAAACTAATCTATTTATTAATATAGAGTGGTGTCAATAATGGAAAGTGATGAATTTAGAACTGTTCGAGTTTATACTAAAAAGTATAATAGTAAGGATAAAGATGGTAATACTGTTGAAAAGGAGTCCAAACAGAAACAGGTCAGCCTTAAAAAAGAAGATCCATTTGAAGATGATGAATTGGTAAAAGTATTAGCTCGCGAAGAATATGAGAATTTAATGGATAATCAGTTTTCTCAGGAAAAAATAGATGAATTCAACGAAACTATTCAGGAAAAGGATGATGAGATTGCAATTTTAAAAGACCAAATTCAAACTCTTAAAGGTTCCTTTTTTGATGATGTTGATTCATTAAAAGAACAATTGACTGATAAAGAAGAACTTTTAAAAGCTAAAGATGAAATTCATGAGTTAAATAAGAAAATTACCAAAATTGATGATGAAAGAGTAGCTATTTTTAAAGAGCTTGACTATAAAAATAAAATGATTTTGGCTTATAACGTGGAGTTAAATAAATCTATTTTAAATGCCATTAATGTTGTAATTGATGAAGCCCGTGACAATATCAACAGGCGCAATGCCCTTTTGGTTAAAGATTTGGAAAAATCCATTGAAAAATCCAAACATGATGTAAACGAAAAGAATAAGGCTATAGCGTTTGAAATAAATAGCACTGTTGAAGATATGAACGAGCAAATTAGAAATACAAGCACTCTTAAAATGATATTAAATAAAAATAAGATTAATTTAAGGGTGTCTACAGAGGATTTACTCAAACCTTTCGACTTTGATTTTGATGTTGAACAATTGCTTTCAGGACAAGCATTGGAGCTTGATGCCGCTGAAATTTTAAAAGAAGTAATGCCAAAACTTCCAGAACCTTTCTCAAAATATATTGACACTATTGAGGAATCTCCAGAAACTATTGATGTTTCATCCAAAAAAGAGGAATGATTTATGAGAACATTTAATGCTGGAAAAATCACTTTCGAATATCCTGACATGTGGGAAGTTGAAAAAGCGGACATTTTATCAAATCCGGATTGCATTGCCACCTTGTCCAAAGGCCAGGATAATCTGATTAATGCAGTAATGTTTCCAACTGCCACAAATCTTGATGATTATAAAATATTCATGGAAGATGCAATTTCAGATGATGGTGGAGTAATCATTGCTTCTGATTTTGTAAGGATTGCCGATTTGGATTCAATTAAATTACATGCCAATATGGATACTCCCGAAATTAATTTTGACATTCATACTTACGTATTTATCGAAAAAGGAGATATTTATATTTTTGAATTGAGAACATTGGATGTCTCCGGCGAATCTGAAAGGGAATTCAAAAATATTATTGAAACATTTAAAATTCTAAAATAATTGGGAATATTCAAGCAGATAATCCATTTGGGTTCTGTCAAGAATTTTTAAAGTTGAAATGTTTTGAGGTGTAGTTCCTGAACGTTCCTCGACCAGATTTCTCAGTGAATTGTTTTTCATATGTGCATGAATTTCTTTAATTACAAACTCCATATTTTCAATGTTTTTTTCTTCCAATTCTTCTTGTGTAATGTTTTCATAAATTGGATAACTGTTTAGGTCATATGCTTTTGTTGGTGTTTGCAATACGTTCAAGTGACTGTAATAATTAGTGGAATCTACCAAAAAACCATCGATTCCCATATATGTTAAAATAGGCATAAATGAAAGTTCAGTAAATGAAAAAATAAAGTAACTAGTTTTTTTAGCTTCTTTTTTAAGTGAAATAACAATCTCTACCAATTCACGAGGATTTGTAAGAAGTGCATCTCCGTTAGCTATGATAAATCCGTTGTAGCCTATTTCTTCAAGCTGTTTTAAGCAGTCTATTCTTAAATCGACATATTTGGAACCTTGAATGACAGCAATGTCTGCATCATTAACATGTTCTTCAGCTAATTTTAATGTTTCCTTGATGTTGAATTCAGCAATTTCTCGATCAATATTGTATGCTGAGCCTTCATTTGGTGCAATTTTCATTTCATTTCTGTAAAAAATTTTAGGGGTTATTTTTCCGTCAATTTTTCCTACTCTTCCAGGACCGTCATGAGATTTAATTTCAAATTTTTTTATCATTTACTTCTTTCCTATTGTTTTTAATATATGGTTTATTGGTTTAGGTTAATATAAATTTTTTCTCATGTGTAATCATTTTGATTACACTATCAAAAAATTTAGTAACCTTTATATATGTTCTTTTAAAGAATAATAGTATGGATTTGAGGAAATAATCCTATGATTATCCGAGGTGTGTTTTCAATGTCTATAGTAAATCGTCTTAAACATCTATTCAAAGGTGAAAATAAAGAAGAAAAAGACATCAAGGCTGATGTTTCAAACACATCTAATGGTGTCGAAGTTACATCTTCAAAAACTGTAAAAGTGTCTATCTCCGTTGATAAAACTGAAGATAGTTCAAAAGATTTAACTTTTAAAAAAGACATCGAACCTTTAGAAGACGACAAAGTGGAAGAGGAAACTGTTGTTGAGGAAGTTTCCAAATCCGAAGACGTTTCATCCGAAGAAATTGTGCCGGAAGCTGAAGCTGAAGAAGTTGAACTTCCAATTGAAGATGATGCGGAACCTGAAAAGGTCATTGTCGAAGAATCAGCTGAAGAAGTTGAAGAAACTTCTGAAGAAGTAGATGCTGATGAAGTTGAAGAAAATTCAAACAATAAAGATACAAAAGGAGATAATATGACTTTATTAACTGATAAGGAATTATTAAATGATAGTAATCGTGACCCAGATTTCACTGCTGAGTTCATCGATGCTGGAATCGAAACTGTTAAACATTGTTTCCAATGTGGTACCTGTAGTGGAAGTTGCCCATCTGGAAGAAGAACTCCATACAAAGTAAGACAAATTGTCAGAAAATGTTTATTAGGATTAAAAGATGAAGTTATTGCTGACGATGCTTTATGGATGTGTACTACCTGTTACACTTGCCAAGAAAGATGTCTCAGAAGTGTAAAAATCGTTGAAATTATCAAAAAAGCACGTAATGTTGCAGCTCACGCAGGTTACATGGCAAAACCACACAAAATGACTGGTGTATATGTAATCAATACTGGTCACGCTGTACCTATTAACGATAATGTTAAAGCTTTAAGATCCAAAATCGGACTTTCTGAAGTTCCACCAACAACTCACGCTTATCCTGAAGCTTTAGAAGAAGTACAAAAATTATGTAAAATTACCGCATTTGATGAATTAATCGGTTTCGATGAAGCAACCGGCGGATTAAAAGAATAAATTGAATTGAGGAGAGTTATAATATGGAAATTGCATACTTCTTAGGTTGTATCATGAACAACCGTTATCCTGGTGTAGAAAAAGCTACCAGAAAATTATTCGAAGCATTAGATATTAAATTAACTGATATGGAAGGAGCATCTTGTTGTCCTGCTCCTGGTGTATTCGGTTCTTTCGATGAAGAAACCTGGGCTACTATTGCAGCTCGTAACTTAACTATTGCTGAAGACATGGGTTCATTATTCGAATGTAACCACATGTTAAAAGAAAATGACGAAAAAAGAGAAAAAATCAACGCTAACTTATCAGAAATTGGCAGAGAATTCAAAGGAACTACTAATGTTAAACACTTTGCTCAAATCTTAAGAGATGACGTTGGATTTGAAAAATTATCTTCATTAATCGAAAAACCTTTAGACTTAAATGTCGCTGTACACTACGGTTGCCACTTCTTAAAACCTACTGCTGAAATCGGTATTGAAGACCAAGCTGAAAACCCATCTATCTTAGATGACCTTGTTGAACTTACCGGTGCTAAATCTGTAGATTACAAAGACAAAATGATGTGCTGTGGTGCAGGTGGAGGTTTAAGAGCAAGAGATTTAGATGTAACTACTAGCTTCACCAAAGAAAAACTCGATCACATGACTGCAGCTGGTGTTGACGCAATTGTTAATGTATGTCCGTTCTGTCACATGCAATTTGACCAAGGTCAAGTTGAAGTAAATGAAAAATACGGAACTGACTTTGCTCTTCCAGTATTCCACTTAGCTCAATTATACGGATTAGCTATGGGATTATCTCCTGAAGAGTTAACTTTTGATGCTCAAAAAATTGATGCAACTCCTGCTCTTGCAAAAGCATTAGGTGAAAACGCTAAATAAATTTAAAGGATTTTCATCCTTTTTATTTTTTTTTATTTTAGGCACTGAAAACACAATTCGGATAATTGGTTATCTTCTGATAACCTTTTTTTATGGATTATTTTTTTTGTTTGATATTATACGAATTATTCGTAATTACTTTTATATAGGATTATTAAGATAAAATAAACTAAAAATATACAAGAGGTGTAATTATGTTTTTAGCAACATTAGATGGAATATTTAAATATTCTGACCTTCCAGAAGAATATGAACCTTATGTTCAATTTAAAGCAACTATTGAGAAAAGAGAATTAAAACAAAGTGATGAAATTGCAATTTTAAACATTGCAGGTACTTCAACTCATCATGTATTATTTTTAGATTCTTACGAAAGCATTACCCAAATCGAAAATGAATTGAAAGAAGCTGATGCTAAAATTAATCATACTACTTTAAAAATTATAGGTGGACATTTATGAGCTTACCGTCTGAACAAAATTGGTTAGTTCTTCATCATCTCCTTACTGATTTAAATAAAAAAGGATATGATATTCCTGATGGAGTTAACCCTGAAATGGGATTAATTAGATCTTCCATTAGTTCCTATAAAAGAGATCCTTCTCATCCAGAATTAATCAATGGTTTAGCGAAAGCTGAAATGTCTTTAAATAATATTCAAGGAACTCTTTTAACAATTGCGGAAGAAGAAGGAGATGAATACGTAGATTATTGGCTTGATTTGCTTAAAAAAGTTATGCATGGAGAAGAAGTATTTGAATTTGCAAAATCAAGATCCAGATTCCTTGTTAACACTCCTCCAGGATTAACTACTGGAAGAATCAATTTGAAAGTTCCTTTAGCTGAAGAAAGAGTTCAGGAAATTGCAGAATGGAATGGACTTATTATAGAATTTGATGATGATGTGACTATTGAATTGCATGGTGATAGACCCGACCTTCAAAATGGATTAAAAGAGATGGGGTCTTTCTTTTTAGAAGAATAATGGTGATTATATGACAAAAATTTTAGCAATTAGTGATGTTCATGGTGAAGAAAATGAGAATTTATATTCTTATTTAAATAATAATGATATAGATTTGGTAATAATCTTGGGAGATATTACTGATTTCGGACCTTTAGATTTTGTTTCCACTTTCATTAATAAAGTGGCTAGCTATGATGTGGATGTTATAGCTATTCCGGGCAACTGCGACCCTACTGGAATTTGTAATGCTATTAATGAAGTATCCTTCTGTCTTCATAATAATATCATTGCTTATGGTGATGCTATATTGTTTGGATTCGGTGGATCAAATCCTACTCCATTTAATACTCCTGGTGAAATGGATGATGATAAAATTTATGCTGAAGTTTATGACTTATTAGCTAATTATGATTATGTTTACAATTCAGATGTTCCTAAAGTAAAAATATTAGTTACTCATGCGCCGCCTTTCAATACTGAAGCTGACAGGGTTGAAAATGGTGAACATGTTGGAAGTTCAGGAATTCTAAAATCAATTCACGAATTTGAACCTCAAATCAATATTTGTGGACATATTCATGAAGCTAAATCACTTAGTAAAATTGGAAAAACTACTGATGTGGCAAATCCAGGAATGCTTAAGGATAATGGAGCTGTTTTAATAGATGTTAAAGATGGTTCTAATTATGATATAAGCTTAATATCATTAAATGAATAAATTTTTTATTCATTTTCTTTTTTTTATAATTTTTTTTTGTATTGAAAATCAAATAACAAATTTTATTTAACAATAACTTGATATATTAAATCATATTTTAATCTTATGTGATACTATGATTTGGGTTATTGGAGATGTTGATGGTAAAAAATATAAAGAACCATTTTCAAAAGGAATTATGTCTCGTTCTCTTAATGTTGCTGATATTGGTACTGAAAGAGCGCACCAGATAGCCAGTAATATTGAAGCAGATTTAATTGAAAATAATATTACTGAAATTTCAAGTGGGGATTTGGCAGATGTTGTATTAAATCATCTTGAAAATATTGATTCTGATATTGCTAAAAAATATAGTAATTGGAGATCCCTCAGAATATCTAAAAAACCTTTAATCATTTTAATTGGCGGAGCATCTGGTGTTGGTACTTCTTCAATGGCCTTTGAATTGGCAAATAGATTAAGATTAAAGAATATTATCAGTACAGATATGATTCGTGAGGTAATGCGTAAAATTATCTCAAAGGATTTAAGTCCGGTTATTCACAAATCTAGTTTTGATGCATACGAAAGTATAAGGACTCCATCCATCCGTATTGATTCAGTTATTGAAGGATTTATTAGCCATGTGGATGTAGTTAATGTTGGGATTGAAGCGATTATCGAGCGTTCAGTAAAAGAGGGTATCAGTACTATTATTGAGGGAGTTCATATAGTTCCTGGTTTTATCAGGTCTGATTTGATGGAAAATAATAATATTATCATGTTTACATTAACTGTTGATGATGAAGATTCTCATAAACAAAGATTTTATGCTAGATGCAGACAACCTTGGGTAAAAAGGTCTCTTGAAAGATATATGGATAATTTTTCTACTATTAGAAAAACCCAAAAGTTTTTAGTCGAACAGGCAAAAATTCATGATGCACGTATAATCAATAATGTGGATATTAATGAAACTATAGATATCATGATTAATGATATTCTTGAAAGATTTGGAGGATTACATGATGTTGAACAAGAAAGTTAAGGAAATAATGACAACTGGGGTTATTACTACAACACCTGATATTGATGTTGTTTATGCTTTTGAAAAGTTGATGGAACATAAAATTAGTTCTCTTCCAGTTGTTGAGAATGATGAATTATTGGGAATAATAACTGCAACTGATGTTGGTCATAATTTGATTCTTGATAAGTATGAATTGGGAACTATTGTTGAAGAGATAATGGTTAAATCAGTTGTTACTATTTCACCCGAAGATACACTTGAAACTGCTATTGATATAATGAAAAATAGTGTTTCTTCTTCAGGAATATTAAATCAACTTCCTGTTGTTGAAAATGGTAAATTAGTAGGTATTATTTCTGATGGAGATATTATTCAAGAGATATTTTAATTTTATTTAATTTTATTTGGTTAATATATCTTTTACTCCTTTTTATTTATTTACAATAAAAATATTTTTTTCTAGGAATTTTTTTAATTTATTTTTTCACTTATTTTTTTTAGTTAATTTGTAGTTTTTTGGATAACATTTATATAATATTAATGGCATATATTATTATGGCTAGACTGGAGGGTTAGGGGTCCTCTGTAAGCACACACCCCCTTTGGTGCAGTCGAAGTTCAGAAGGCGGCTTTTTAAGAGAATATAAGCCTAAGAAAAACAACATAGAAACCTCGTCCTGCAGGATTGGTGGTGGTGAGATTTTTACTGGAGGGTAAAAATTAGTCATCTTCAATATGGGAATGGGTCAGGCCCGGAAGGGAGCAGCTCTACTATTAACATTCGATGCTTGTAGAATCCCGGGGTGGAGTTGGGTTTTTTAGATCACTTATATTTTTGAGATTAGTCCACTTCTGAAAATTTATTATACTTGTTTTTTAAGTTGTCGGGATGGCCCAGCCTGGTACGGCGTCGGACTGCTAATCCGATGGTCTTATGACCTCCGGGGTTCAAATCCCCGTCCCGGCGTTTTTATTATCTTTCATCTATTTCTTGACTATGATTATACTCTAATCCTATTGGACAGGCATGCACCATTACGTATTTTACTTCAGGTATTTCATTTAGTATATTATTTTCCACTAAATGTGTAATTTTATGTGATTCCTCCAAACTCATGTTTCCATCAACTTTGATGTGCAGGCTTACTGTTGCATAGGAACCCAAATAATCTACTTTAATATTATGGGCTTCCTGTGCTCTTGGAGTATTGTTTGCCACGTTTCTAATTCGATTTACAAATTCTTTTGATGGGACTTTCCCCATGATGTGGTCTAAATTTTCTTTTCCAACTTCATAAGCTGTTTTTAAAATTAAAATTCCAATGACAAATCCGATAATAGGGTCTAATATTGGATAACCCATATTTGAAACTATAACACTTAAAAGAACTGCAACTGATGAAAATATGTCTGTCTTTTGATGCTTTCCATCGGCTATAATTGCAGGGCTATGAATTTCCTTACCTATATTTATGATATATTCACTGACTACTAAGTTAATTATTATGCCAAAAACAGCCATTATCGCAGCAATTGCACTGGGCATAGTGATTAATGAAGGATTGACCAGTCTTTCAAATGCACCCTGCATAATTTCATATGCGACCATTGCTAAAAATAATACAATAATTAATCCGCCAATAGCTTCTGCACGGCCGTGACCAATTGGATGTTCTTCGTCAGCTGGCCTTTGCCCAATTTTAAATCCAATATATGCTATAATTGATGTGGTTACATCGGATAATGTGTGTGCCCCTTCAGATACTAATGCATAACTTCCGGATAATATTCCAATCCCTATATTAAAAAGGGTTAAAAAGCAGTTAGCGACTATTGCCACTGTTGCTGCTTTTTTTCCAGCTTTACTTCTAAAATCATCCATTTACTACACGCTCTTCTAGAATATTCATTGCCTTTTCAATATTTTCATAGGAATTTGCATATGACATTCTCACATGATTTTGTCCATTTGATCCAAATGCCGCTCCTGGAACTGTAATGACTCCCGCTTCAGCGGCTTTTTGTACAAAGTCTTCATCTTCAATTTTTGGGAATACATAAAATGCTCCTTCAGCATTTACGGTTTCATATCCCATTTCATTTAATCTTTTCACGATTAAATCTCTTCTGTTTTTAAATTCGTTAACCATTTTGGTTACTTCATCTTGAGGTCCAGTCAACGCTTCATATGCTCCTCTTTGGGACACTGTACTGGCACATGCAATATTATACTGGTGTATTTTTAGTAATTCTTCAGTATAATCTTCGTTTGCGGTTAAATACCCAATTCTCAATCCTGTCATTGCATATGTTTTTGAAAATCCATTTAATGTTATTACATTATCGCTATACTTCGCAGGGGAGTAATGTTTTTTGCCATATATGATTTTTTCATAAATTTCATCTGATATGATTAAGAAATCATGATCCATGGATAAATCGGCAATTGCTTTTATGTCTTCTTTTTCCATTACCGCACCTGTAGGGTTGGATGGAGAGTTCAACATGATTGCCTTTGTATTTTTTGTAATTTTTTCTAAAACATCATCTGCTTTAAGCTTGAATTCATTTTCCATTTTACAGTCTACAGGAATGATTTTTCCATTAGATAATTTAATACATGCTTCATATGATAAAAAACTAGGATTCGGAAGAATTACTTCGTCGCCTGATTCAATGAATGCCTGTGCACACATGTATAATGCTTCACTGGCCCCAACTGTAACAATAATGTTATCAGGATTTGTTTCAATGCCATTGTCTTTTTTAAATTTATCTGCAATGGCTTCTCTTAATTCAATGTATCCTTTGTTGGGAGTATAATGTGTGTCATTATCATCAATTGAATTTTTCATAGCTTGTTTAATGTTTTCTGGAACATTAAAGTCGGGTTCTCCGATACCTAAATTTATTGCATCCGGATTTGTTATTTCAAACATTTTTCTAATTTGTGATAACTCAATTGAGTTAGTTCTGCTTGCTGGATTTATCATAAATTTCTACCTCACATATTATATTATATAATTATTGTAATTTTATTTTTTTCTAGTAATTATTTTTCACATGCGCCGCAATTGTAACATGGGCCGGACTCACACCATGGAGTTTGCTTTATTTTTTTTAGTCGTGCATATTCCATTTTCAAAAATCTTTTGTTTACACTGACTTCAATATTGTCCCAAGGTAATTTATCCTCAATACTATAATTTGGTAATTGCTCTTTCCATTCTTTTAATGTAGGTATTTTTGTTAAAGATTTCTCAATAATTGCACCAACGTCTCTATTTCCACAAGATAGTATATATTGAATCATACTTTTCTTAGGACTTTCGCATTTAATATTGTATTTTTTCATTTCTTTTTTCAGATATCTGGTTTTATTTTTAATATCTTTAAAATCATAGCTTTCCCACTGCAATGGAGTATGGGGTTTCGGAATTAATGGATTGACACTAAATTTCACATTTCTGATATTATAATGCATATTGGCTATTTTTTTCATATATTGGGCAAGTTCTTCAATATCTTCTTTTGTTTCATCAGGTATTCCAATTAAAAAATATAACTTTATCTTAAAATCCAATTCAACTGCATTTTTTATTACTGTAAAAATTGTTTCATCTAGTATATCTTTATTTATTACTTTTCTAAGTTTACTGATAGATTCAGGTGCAAGAGTAATTGTTTTAAGACCACTTTTTTTTAAGGTTTTCAATGTTTTTTTAGTAATCGATTCGATTCTTAGTGAGGGTGTTGAAATTTGAAAACCTTCTTTTTCAAGACCTTCAATCAAATCATTCAAATTACTGTAGTCGGATACTGCAGCACCAATCAATGTGATTTTATTTAATCCAGTATTTTGTCTGTTTTTTATTGCAATGTCAATTAATCTTTTATAGTCAGTTTCTCTTGTTGGTCTATAAAGATAGTTTGCCATACAGAATCTGCATCCTCTGGTACATCCTCTTGAAACATTCAGCATTATTGTGTTGTTAAAAACTGTTTGGTAATTTTCATCATCACTTTTGCTTATTATCGGTTCGGTAATGTGGTATGCATCATTCATATTTTCTACTAATGCAATTTTTGTTTTGTTGTTGAATTCTGGAATGTAAATTCCGGGTATCTCTAAAAATTTTTTCAATTCTTTGGTGGGGTTTTCATGATATTTGCTTAAAAGTTTATCTAATGTGAATTCCCCCTCTCCAATAATAAAAAGGTCAATATAATCTGATAAAGGTAGTGGATTGGCAGTTGCACAGGGGCCTCCGGCAATGATAAGCGGATCATCTTCAGTTCTATCATTTCTTTTAAGTGGAATCTCCGCACTTTTTAGCATTTCCAAAACATTGAAATAATCTTCTTCGAATTGCAATGTGAAACTTATGATGTCCAAATATTTCATGGGTGTGTTTGATTCAATTGTTTTTATATTTGGAAAGATGATTCTCTCACACCACGTATTCTCTCTTTCATTAATTTGATTGTATAATATATTGTATCCTAATGATGACATTGCTGTTTTGTAGATGTTCGGATATGCTAATCCAAATCTGATGTCAATGTTTTTATGGTTTTTTTGGAATATATTTTTTTCAAATAACATAGAATCATCTATTATTTTTTTATTTTAATTCTTTGTTTTTGATATAATTAGTCATGATTTACTTAATTTTTTTTTATTCAAACAATAATTTGCTTATTTTTTTTATAAAACCTATTTATTGTCTATTTTTTTCTATAATAACTCATTAAATTAATATTTAATCTTTGATGACATTCTTTTTTAGTTAAACCAAATTCAAGCTATTTAATCTTATTATTGTTTATTTTACCAGTATTATTTTTTTATTTTATATTTATATATCTTTTCAATCGATTTTAATTAATTTATTCGTTTTTAACTGGTTTTTTACATTTTTAAGTTGTAAAAACATTTATATAGGAATAAAATATATATCTTTATCTACTCATTATGAAATACTATATGTTAGTATAATCATATTTTACTATAAAATTTTCGTAATGAGAACCAAGAGGTGGAAAAATTTCGATAAAAAATAAAACATTAATCGTATCAATAATAATGACATTTTTCATGTTATTTGGTGCAGTTAGTGCAGTTGATACAACAAATGTTTCAATTCAAGAATATTCAAATTTAGACGACGATGTTGATGCATTGTCTGTCCAAAATAAATTAGAAATTTCTAACGAGGATTCTATCTCAGAAACTAATATAGTTAATTCTCATGATGATAATTTGGAGGATTATCCTTCTAATGCTATTTTATCAAGTAGCATTAATTCTGACTATGGGGATAATGGAACATTAAAAGCTTCTTTCGAAACAATTGGTACTGAAAACACTTCATATTTGTCTTCCAGCAATAATGGGGTTATTTCTATTTCAAAAGATAATAATCTTGTTTCTGTAAGTTCAGATAACTCTGATGTTTTAGGTGCTAATAATAAAGTTGCTACAAAATTATCCGTTAAAGATACAACTTATAATAAAGCTAATACAATATTTAAAGTTACTTTAAACGATAATTCCGGCAAAACATTAAACAATCAAAAAGTTTCTTTGAAAGTTAATGGAAAAACTTATTCCGCTACTACAAATAAGGCAGGTATTGCATCAATTAAGACTGCTTCATTGTCAATTGGTACTTATACCGTTTCTTTAAGTTATGCGGGTAATTCAAATTATTCTGCTTCCACTCTTTCAAAAAAAGTTAAAGTATTATCTTCTGTAAAAGGAAGAGATATGACAAAGAATTTCGGATATTTTGATGTATATCAAGCAACATATTTTAAAAATGGTGAAGCTTTAGCTAATACTAATGTTTCATTTAAGATTGATGGTAAAACAATTACAAAAACTACTAATAAAAATGGGGTTGCTAAGGTAAAAGTGTCTTTATCTATCGGTACTCATGTTATTACATCTACTAATCCATATTCTAAGGAAAAGTTGTCTAATAAAATTACTGTAAATAAAGATGGGTCTACCCTTATCCACGAACCTTTTGAAACATATATTGTACCTAAAACAAAATATGTTTTCACTGTTGAATTAAAATCCAAACATGATGTTACCCTTAAAGGAAGAACTGTTTACTTTACCTATAAAGATAAGACTGTTACTGCAGTAACTGATAATGATGGTAAAGCTAAAATTACTCTTCCAGGTCTTTCAAAAGGAACATATGATATGTACTATCAGTTTAGAGGAACTTCCATGTTCAATGCTTCTTCAGGATTTTGTAAAATTATTGTCAAAGATAGAGTTTGCAGTGTTAAAGCTTCAGACGTAAAAATATCTTATGGTGATAAATCAAATTTTAAGGTTACTTTGAAATATTTGGATAAAGTCCTTAAAAATAAAGAAGTAAAAATAGTTATTAAAGGTAAGACTTATTTGGCTATCACAAATAAAAATGGTGTAGCTTCAATATCTTTGGATAATTTTAAACCGGGTAACTATGCTGTTAAATATTATTTCTCAAAAGAAGGTTCAAAATATTATGCAGAAGGCTATAATAAAATTATTATTTCAAAATTAAAGTCTGTCATAACTGCAAACAATTTAGTTATGAAATATAAGGATGGTTCTGCATTCAAGGCTACTGTTAAAGATGCGTCCGGTAACCCTCTGAAAAATGTGGGGGTTAATTTCATAATTAACGGTAAAGACCATATCCATAAAACAAATTCAAAAGGCGAAATGAAATTAGTCATTATTATTGGTGTAGGTTATTATCCTGTTAAGGCACTAGTTTCAGATCCATATTATCAATCAAACACTCTTTCCAGGTCTATTTTAATCAATGGAACCAAATTTGTTGCTAGTCAATTATATGCTTCTGTTGGAAAAAGTGTTACATATTCAATTAAAGCTGTTGACGGTAAAAAACTTGCAATTAAAAATCTTAAGGTTACTTTTACTGTAGACGGTAAAACTTATACTGCTAAAACAGATGCCAATGGTGTAGCTAAAGTTAAATTGGGTGTTTTATCCAAGGGAGACCATAAAATCCAATTTAAAAGTGGTTCAGCTTCTGGATCATCAATAATTCATGTTGTAAATACAGTTACATTAAAAGAAGTTATATCAGCGTCTAAATATGTTAGGGATTATATTATAGAAAATGAAAAATTACCATCTAGAGTTAAAGTGGGTAGTTTAGATTATTCGACTGCGGGTTTCTTATATTTGGCTTGTAAAGCTATCATTAATTTGAAATCTGGAAGTGATGCAGATATTTCTGTATACAAAGTTTATTATCCTAAAAAACCTGGAGCTGCTTCAGATATGGGTAATTTATATGATTATCTTTCTGTAGCTAAAAGTTTGGTAAAAACTTCAGAATCTAAAGGTATAATGCCTAATTATGTGAGTTCAAATATAGGCTCTATTGGATATAAGGGTGCAGTTTATGCATTGGCTCGTGTAGTCGCATTTTATGGCGATTATGGCAAAATGCCTACCTATACTGCTGTTAAATCTTTAAGTGAAGCAACTACTAGTAACTTAAACTCTAAAAATACTATATCTAATTTAGCACAATACTTGGCAGCCACTAGTAATTGTCAAGTAAATAATGCTAAAATCAAGCAGATAGCTACTAAGTTGACTAAAGGTATGACTTCGGATAAGGCAAAAGCTAAAGCTATCTTTGATTATGTTAGAGATACTATATCATATAGTTTCTATTATGATACTAGATATGGTGCTGTAGGTACATTAAATGCAGGAACTGGAAACTGTGTTGACCATGCACACTTGGTTGTAGCAATCTCTAGAGCTGCAGGTCTTCCAGCTAGATATGTACATGGTACTTGTACATTCTCCAGTGGTTCTACTTATGGTCACGTTTGGGCACAAGTATTAGTTGGTAATACTTGGACTGTGGCTGATGCAACAAGTACTAGAAACTCGTTTGGAAATGTGGTTAATTGGAATTCGAATTCTTATAGTCTCCACGGATATTATATAAGTCTTCCGTTCTAATTTTCTATTTTAATCTTTTTTTTATTTTTTTTTTTTAAATTCTTTTTTTAAATAGCTAATAATTTATAATAGTTTCAATAAAGATTTAATAAGCAAGCTATTGAGACAATATTATGAATTCTAATAAATATTCAAAAGTGGCTGTTGGTGGTACTTTTGATAAATTCCATGATGGTCATAAAAAATTATTATCTACTGCTTTTGAAATTGGGGATAAAGTTGAAATTGGAGTTACTTCTGATGCTTTCGGAGGTTTAAAAGGTGATATTGATTCTTGTGAAATCAGAATGAGTAATCTTAAAAATTTCTTTTCAGAAGAACATGATTTTTGCGTTGTTCCTTTGGATGATCCTTACGGCACTACAATTTACGATAGTGATTTTGAAGCTATTGTTGTTAGTGCTGAGACAGAACCTACTGCAGTTAAGATTAATGAGATTAGAATTTCTAAGGGTATGAAACCTCTTGATATTGTTGTTGTTAGTTTTGTGTTGGCTTATGATGGAAATCCAATATCGTCCACTCGAATTAGGCGTGGAGAGATTAATAATAATGGAAATTTAATTCATTAGCCAAAAAATAATCGATATGTTTATATATTCATTTCGAGATATATTAATTCAACATATGAATTATTTTTTAAAATAGTTATATGTAATTATTTGAGGTGGTTATATGGCAGTAAAAATAGATTCTGAGGCATGTGGGCATATTCAAGATTGTCCCGTGCAAGGATTATGTATTAAACTTTGTGAACAAGGTGCGATTATTGAAGAAGACGGGGATGTAAAAATAGTCCCGGAAAATTGTGATGATTGCGACCTTTGCATACAAAATTGCCCAAATCAAGCTATATCTAAAGCATGAGGTTGTTTTATGTTTACTATAGAGCGTAAAGGGGAAGAATATCGTAAATTGGCTTACGATAATCTAAATTGTGTAGGTTGTGGAATTTGTGTTGAAACATGTCCAACTTCTTCTTTAAGATTGGGTCCTTTAGTTCCGATAGCAAGGGGTTTAATTGAAATGGATTTGATTTCAGTTAGTGACTCTTGTGTATTTTGCGGATTATGTTCAATTGCTTGTCCTTTCGATTCTTTATCCTTAACAATTGATGGTGAAGATGTTAAAAATATAGATTCTTATCCATCATGGGATGTTCAATCCGAGATAGATGACGAAGACTGTATTTATTGTGGAAGATGTAAATCTATCTGTCCGAGAGATTCTATTTTATTTGAAAGAAAACTCCCTGAAATTTCTTCATTAGTTCGCGGAGAAATCAGTTTTGATGAAGATAAATGTATTTATTGTTCGTTCTGTGCAGATTTATGTCCTGCTGAAGCTATTGAACTTAAAAATATTGCATCATCAAGTGTTGATAAATTAAATAATTCCATTAGTGTAGATACTTCCAAGTGTGTTTATTGTGGAGTTTGTAAAAGAATTTGTCCTGAAGATGCAATTATGGAAGTTTGTTCAACATGTATGCTGCGTGAAGAGATTGAAGTTCCTGAAATTTCTGGTGAAGCATTCATTATTGAAGACTCTTGTGTTAATTGTTCTTGGTGTTCTGAAATTTGTCCTGTTGATGCAATTACAGTTACAAAACCATTTGAAGGAAAACTTGAATTGGTTGAAAGTGAAGAAAAAGTTTGTAAAGGCGACTCATGTCATGCTTGTTTAGATGTTTGTCCATGTAATGCGGTTGAAATTGTTGACGGAAAATCAGTTACTAATTTGGATTTCTGTAATTTATGTGGTGCTTGTGTAACAGCATGTCCACAAGACATTAGAATTTTAACTAGGACCGCTATGAATTTAATTAATATTAATTCTGATTCTTGGGCTGAAATTTTAAATTCATTGGTTAGTGGAAAATAGGGAGTTTCCCTATTTTCATATTTTATTTATTAAAAAGTCTCTTTCTTTTTTTAACAAATCCGTTATGGTTGTTTGTGTTTTTTCAGTTATATTTGACATATAACTGGCTACTAGAAGTATTACAACAATTAATCCTCCTGTAATTAGAATTAATTCTGCACTTCCTTGTCCTTTGTTATCTAATTTTTGTTTATACATGTGTCCTGTTGTCTAATATTGTATTTCTCACGTCCATAATATCATCCTTTGCTTTTAAACTGGTGTCACTTGTTTCCATATATGATCTATAAATTGTTAAAGCAAGTAATGCAATAACTAAGACACCTCCAAATAACAATATATATTCTGCAGCTCCTTGTCCTGAATTTTCTTTCATTAATGCGTTGATTTTTTTCATGTTTTCACCAGTTATTATTATATGATTTTTAATTATATTAATATTACTATTTTTATAAAAAGTAATACCTTTTTATTTTTTTCATTGTTTTTTTCCTATTTTTTCCATTAGGTTTATTAATGGTGGTGCAGATAAAATATACATGTTAAATATAGAGTGATTAAAATTGATAAGGGTGAAAACGTGGGAAATACATTGAAATTAGTTTCAGGTTTTATTTTATTTGTAGTGGGTATTCTCATAGCATATGAGACTACTGCGTATAATTTGCTAGATATTTTATTAATAGTTGGTCTTATTATATCAATTGTCGGAATCATTATGATTATTAGCTATTTTGTTGATTCTAATGCGGATAGGACCACTAATGCAATCAAAGACTTTATTACTTCTAATGAATTTAATTCTTCTAGATTAAATCGGTCTGAAAATAAATCAGATACTCCTAATCAACCGTTACATGTCAGAAGAGAATTTAATGAATATCAAGATAATGATTATGAGGAGTTAGTGCTTGAAGAGTATCAAGATTCTTCTTCTGAGGGATATGGTGATTCCTTGGAAAATAATCCGAAAGCAGTGTTGAATGTTGTTAGAAATGATGGTGTGCAAGAAAATGCTGATTTTGATAGGCAGCTTCAATTCACTCCGAGATATGATAAACCGATAAAGGTTACTCGTGCTCCTAAAAGACGTGAAGAAGATTATTTCACTACTAATGTTCCGGATTTCATTGTTGAAACAGATAAATCTGAAGAAATCAAAAAAGCCTTATCCAGTGAACCTCCTGTAGAGGAAATTGTTGTGGAACATCAAAAACCTGCTGATCAAGAATTAGGTGAACCTAGAGATATTAAAATTGATTTAAATGATCCTGAAAGTCTTCCAGTACCAAAAGGACTTCAAAGTTATGTGATTCATGATGAAGGTTTGATAACTTCCCAGGATGCCTTTGATGAATTGGCAGTTAATGTCAGTAAAGAAATCATGTTGGAAATCCCTTCATTAAATGATTTGTCAGATAGATTCCTCTCCCATGTTCCAACTATCTATTCTAGAGTTATTATTGATGAATTTGATGTTTCAGACATGTCATACATGTTTTTAATTTCATCTCTTTTAAAACAGGGAGTTCATATCAGAACTGTTCCTAAAGTTCATACAGTTAATTTAATTACAGATGATTCATATGCAATGATTATTTCAGATGGTCCGGATGGTTTTGAATATGGTGCTATTTATGATGATAGAAATTCTATTTCAGATATCCGTTCTGACTTTGAAAAAACATGGAATATTGCATCTAGTTTGGATGAATCTGTTATTATGAGTAGTATTGGAGGTAATGCATAATGGAAATAAGATGGTTAGGTCATTCTGCCTTTGAAATAATCAGTGATGATAATGTTAAAATATTGATTGATCCGTTTATCAGTAATAATCCTGCATGTCAGGTGCCGGTGGAAGATTTAAATCCGGATATAATATTGCTTACTCATGGTCATTCAGACCATTTCGGCGATGCATTGGAAATTTCTAATAATACTAATGCTCCTATAGCTTGTATCCACGAAATTTCACTCTTTTTAGCAAAACAGGGTATTAGAAATATTAGTATAAATATCGGTGGTTCTTTCATTTTCAGAAACATTAAATTTACAATGCTTGAAGCAAAACATTCTTCAGATATTGATATTATGGATGAAACAGTTCCCGGAGGAACTGCTGCAAGCTTTTTGATTACTTTTGAGGATGGCACTAAAATTTTCCATGCTGGTGATACTGGTTTATTTGGTGATATGAAAACTATTATTGGTGATATTTACAAGCCTGATGTAGCATTGTTGCCTATTGGTGATAAATTTACCATGGGTCCTTTTGAAGCGGCATTAGCTTCAATGTGGTTAAATCCAAAAGCGGTTATTCCAATGCATTATAATACTTTTCCACCAATAGAGCAAGACCCTGCAATTTTTGCTAATTTTGTCAGTCAATTTAATCCTAACATTGATGTTGTGGTCATGAATCCTGATGAATATTATGAATATGATCCTGAAGATTATCAGGATTAATTCCTTTCATATTTTTTTCTTTGATGATATTCTTCATCAATATCACATTTTCCAGATGGCAGCACTCTGATTATGTCATCCAGATTGATTAAATCATCTTCGTTAATTTTATGCAATATCTTTTTGGCTATTGCTTCTTTTTTTGTAAATCCTGGTTTCAATACAACGAAATTTTCACTGTGTTTTTCGAGGGATTCAATTGGTCCGGCCATTATTCGTTTACCTTCATAGTCAACGATTCCTATGGCTAATTTCACTCTTGCTCCTCGAATGTAATTGCGATGTCCCCGTATAACAAATGAACCTTTCGGCAAAAATTCCCCTGCTTCGGGTGTTTTTGAAACTTGGTCCGGGTGGACCCAAAATACGTCTTGAGATGTGAAACCTTTTGACCAAGCAGATGAAAATGATGCTGCAAACTCACCGGATTCTTTAAGGAGATTGTCATTTAATTTATGCCCATTTAATTTTATTGCAGTTGATGTCGCACCATGTATATCTGCATGTAAATAAATGTCATTTGGTTCCAGATATTTTTTAACAACACTTTCGTTACTGTTGGCATCTCTGCCTCCAACTACCAAAACTCCCTCTGAGCTTACGAACCATCTTAATTTTTCAAACCATTTAAGATTTTTCTTGACTCTCTTTTTTGGAACTGAAATGCTCTCCATTGCAACATCTTTTTTTGCTTTGATTTTTTCAAGTTGTTTTTTTGTGTTTTCAATAGCTATTAGGGCACCTTTTGTTTTTCTTTTTGCTTTTTTGGCTTTCTCATAATAGTTTTCAGCATTTTCAGGTATTGTTAATTTTGGGTCGATGTTTATTTTGGTATTGTCTATGTCCAATGTCAAAACGCCTAATTTGTCGATTGATTCATAAATTTGTGCTTCAGCCATTCCCTCTTTTTTAGCTTTTTTAAGTGTTTTTCCAATTTCTTTAAAAGAGTAGCCTTTACCTCTTGCCGTGTTTACCACATTTATTATATTTTCGATAGTGGTGTAATTAGAATAAATTACTTCTCCTTTATGTGTGCTTTCGGTAATTGTCTTGTCAAAATTATCAAGTGTTTCTTGCTGTAACTTCAACCTTTTTTCAAATTTCCCTACCTTTTTGTTCCAGGCATTTTCTTTCACTGATTTTATGTCTATATTTACTTTTTTGGAATAAAATTCATCGCATGCCTCATTGAAATTGTTATAGTATGTTTTTTCAAAATCTGCATAATTAATCAAATCAAGTGGCACCACATCTTCTTTTGAATTATTTTTAACGATTTGTGGTTTCACTGAATCATTTTTTAAACTGTCAAAAAGATTTTTAAGACTGTTGTATAATTCTATGCACTGTTCGTCAGTAATGTCTTTATTTGGAGTATTCTTATCGATTGCTATTTTTTCATTTGTTCTTTTGATAATTTCTTCAGCATATAGGCTTCCAAGCCCGTTTCTTGCAAGTGTTCTTACAATATCACTGTCAGAATTATTATCTAATATTTCTTTAAATTCTTTTTGTGTAACTTTGGTAGGGTTAATTCCTCTTTCTTCTGGAAATATGTACTCTTTTTTAGAACTTATATCTCTATTGCTCCAATGTTTTCTTTTAAGAGGCAAAATGATATTGTTCTCATCATCTAAAAGAATAATGTTTCCTTTATCAAAAAGTTCCACAATTACGGTGTAATATTTGTCTTTTTTGACTTTGATTTCAACAACACGATCAAAATTATGTTGCTTGACGCTTTCAACATGTGCTCCTTTTATTCTTTTTCTTAAAAGCATGGGGAATGTTGGTGGTGTTGTTGGATTTTCAAGGGGATATTGGCTAGTGTGAATTCTGGAACCGCATTGCATCACCAAATCAATTCTACCAGTTCCTGGAACGTGAAATCTCATTACAACGATGTCTTTTGTTGGTTGGAATGATTTATCTACTCTAGCACCACTTAATAAATTATTTAATTCATCACTTATTGTATAAATGTCTACATTGGACATGGGTTTCATGGTAAACACCTTTTTTTTCATCAATACTTTAATATATTATAATAACTAAAATTATATTAATATATCTAATTAGGGAGGATATCAATGGACACAACTATTAAGGTTACAAGTATTCATATTGCTGCAGCTCTTGTTGCATCATTAATTTCAACTGCTTTGACATTAGGTTGGCTTGGATTTAAAAATGATATATTTGCAGGATTTATTGCATTGATTATATTATATTTTGTTGGTCAATTTTGTCAAAAGATGGCTGGAGATGAAATTTCTGGATTTTCTCAATGGTTATGGGATGGAATTTCACCATTTTTCTTTACTTGGGTTATTTCCTACACACTCTTTGTAATGTATTTATAATCCGAAAAATATCCAAATAAATGCAATTATTAATGAAGTTATTAGTAAAACTGGAGCTATAATTTTACTGACTGCAACAACTGAACTGATTGTTGAGATTAGTTCGGTTGAATTTTTTGGACCAAATGTATTTAGATTTTCTATTTTTTCGGTTCCAGTTCCAACTTCAACTTCTTCTAAATCTTTAATTGCTTCTTTTATACTTTTTTTAACATATTCGATAATTTCAGGTCTTTTAGTAATTCCAACAGGATTGTATCCTCTTGAAATAGTGTTGACTGTATGGGTATCAGTAGTCATTACTTCAATTTCATCAATTTCTAAATCGTTCACAGCTTCCATTATCTCCTGTCTAAATCCAACTTCCATATTGTTGGAATCAAATAAAACATAAGCTGTTCTTTGATTATTTACTTCTATAATCATTGTTTTTATGCCGCTTTCCCCAATTCCTTCCTGTTTATTAAGTGTATCCATGGTGCTTTGCCAGCATCCAATTTTTACGCTTGTTTTATTTTGATCTGTCTTAATTTTATCAATTACGTCAATCAAATAGAATACTTCAGCATTTCCTGGCAAAACTTCTCCGCTTTCAGGTGCAAAAGAGTTATGACAATCAACAATTATTGAATCTTTAACAGAGCATTTGTTTCTGCTTTGAGCCATCATTGTTAGTCCAACGCCAAATTCAATGTCATCGCTGCCCTCTGGTGCAAATGTTGATAATATCACCATACCTTCATTGAAAAATTGAACTCCTATGTTTGCTGTTTGCGCATTGTATCTTACAAATTCGCTTGCGCTAGGTTTATATTCAACTTTTTCCAATCCTTTTTTGACCACAGTTTCGATTTTATCTATTTCAGAAACTGCAATTGGGTTGAAATCGTGAGTTGATGGTCCATGTGCGACCATGGTGAAGTGATCGAATTTATTTGCAAGAATTGTCGGCATATTTGATCCTCCAAGGTCTCCAAGTGGTCCTGGATGGACAGATGGTGAAATAAATAATGCTTTTATTCCTTTTTCAGTCTTGAAACTAACAAATGTAACTACTGTATCAATAGCTTCACTCATATTTTCAAACAGTCCTTCAAGAGAATTTGAACCTTCGTTCATGTGTGCAATGAATAAACTTAATAAATCTAAAACGCCAATTCCCAAGTTTTTCTTAAATGGGGAAGCTATTATTGTGATAAATGCATAAATTGCTAAGACAAATATTATTCCTGCAATCAATGCTTTTAATGTAATTTGTATAATTATAGGTCCTAAAAAACTAGTGTCAGTTACTAAAAATGTAATGAGAATGTACATTGCCAATATGAGTACTGGTTGGATTAATGCCACCGCAACTGCTTTTGTGAATCTCATCTTTGAAGTGGCCCAAAATACTAATGTGTTGAATCCATATATCAAAACACAACCGAATAATAGTGAGTTTAAAAAGATATCCAAATTTAGGATTCTTGAAATTACTCCTCCAATAAGTAATATGATGCATAATATGGTCATTGAAAGTGCAGACAAAAACATAGAATGCTTTATTTTAACGTTTATACCATCCAGTATACTTATAATCTGCTGATTAAGTGCACCACTCATAATTGATGTAATGCCGATAATCATTAAAAAATAAATTCCACCATAAAAAATTTCTTCTAGAATGCTATGGCTTATGGAATCAATTAAAAAATATAATGATCCGGTTAGGGTACTTATTAATACCATTCCAATTATGGAAAATTTTATTTTTGGCAGGGTGGTTATATATTTTGAAAGTCCTGCAACGCTACTCATACTTGACATAAATAGATTATCCTATTATTTTTAATGTTCATATAAAAATTTAGTCATAACAAATATATTAAATTTATCGAATTATAATCATTATTCGCAATGACACAAGAAATTAATATGAAGTTTAGTCTAATAAATTAGTTATATTGATGTGGATCATTTTCAGTTTTTAATCAAAAGGTTTCAATCATTGAATTGCATATGAAAATCTTATGATGTTTGGTATTTTTAACAATATTATGATATTTTTAGTCAAAAAATCAAATCATAGGAAAAATATTATTATCCTATCCTTTTTTTGCTAAAAGCTTTTATAATTGATTAAATAAAAATGAATATATCTTAAATAATTTTTTTGATATTATTTTAGATTTTCTAACGAATGTGGAGGAATAATTAATGAAGAAATATATGCTTATACTTTCAGTTATGCTTATTTCTTTACTTGCTGTTGGTGCAGTAAGTGCTTCGGATAATAATATCACTAATGATGTATTTTCTTCAGTTAAAGATTCCAATATTGATAATCAAATAGCTGTCGAGGAAATAAATGATTTGGAAAACAAATCATTGACAACTGAGATAGGAAGTATTGTTGAAGAAAACATATCTGATGATATAAATAATCAATCAACTGAAAATGGTGTGAACGGTATTGATACGACTGTAAATGTTATTGAAGATACTAACCCTAGTAAAATTAAATCTGTTCCGACCAAAGTTAATGTTGACAATGTCCTTGGCGCTGAACAAGGTATTGTTGTTTTAAGTGACGAAAATGGAGCTTTTAATTTTAATTTCACAGAATTTTTCAATAATTTCAACTTTGATATGTGGAATTTGAATGGTACTGGTTTCAATTTCACTGGTTTGAATCTCACTGGTGCCTTTGATAATTGGAATGTTTCTAGTTTATTATCTGGTTTCAATTTCACTGGTTTGAATCTCACTGGTATTTTTGACAATTTTAATATTACTGATTTTTTAAATAAACTGAACTTCACTGAATTATTTAAAAATTGGAATATTACTGGATTTTTAGATAACTTTAACTTTACCAATATATTGAGTGGTTTGAATATTACTGGATTTTTAGATAACTTTAACTTTACCAATATATTGAGTGGTTTGAATATTACCGGATTTTTAGATAAATTGAATTTCACTGAATTTTTCAATAATTGGAATGTTACTGAATTTTTAGATAACTTTAACTTTACTAAGGTATTTAGTGGTTGGAATATTACTGGATTTTTAGATAATTTCAATTTCACTGAATTATTGGGTGGTTTGAATATTACTGGATTTTTAGAAAATTTAAATGTTACTGGATTTTTAGATAATTTCAACTTTACTGAGTTTATAAATGGTCTGAATATTACCGAACTTTTAAATGTTACTAAATATTTAGATAATTTCAATTTCACTGAATTTATAAGTGGTTTAAATATTACTGAATTTTTAGATAACTTGAACTTCACAGAATTATTTAAAGGCTGGAATATTACTGAACTTTTCGATAATTTGAACTTTACTGCGTTATTGGATAAGTTAAATCTTACTGGATTTTTAGATAACTTTAACTTCACTGAGTTTATAACTGGTTTGAATATTACTGGATTTTTAGATAATTTGAACTTTACTGAGTTATTTAATAAGTTAAATGTTACTGGATTTTTAGATAATTTGAACTTTACTGAGTTATTTAATAAGTTAAATATTACTGGATTTTTAGATAATTTGAACTTTACTGAGTTATTTAATAAGTTAAGTATCACTGGTTTATTGGATAATATTACTAAATTCTTCAATATCACCGGTATCCTTGATAATATTACTAAATTCTTTAACATCACTGGTATCATTGATAATATTATTGACTTTATCAAAGATTTCGATATCTCTAAATTAATAAACATTACACAAATTAAAGAGGCTATTGAAAATGCTGAAAAGGCAATATTGGGCATGAAGTCCCAAACTGTTGTTTATGCTAATGATTTAAGTGTTGTTTATTTAAACAGCAAAAAGATGGTTATTACTTTAAGAGATTATGAAGCTAATCTTGTAAGTGGTAAAACACTTCATGTTGTACTTAATGATAAAACCTATAGTGGGGTTACTGATTCTGCAGGTCAAATATCAATTACAGTTCCAAAGAATTTAAAACCAAAAACATATTATGCAACTGTTACATTTGCAGGTGATCTTGCTTATGGTAGTTCAATTAGGGATGTTAAAGTTGTAGTTGCTAAAGGAACTCCGAAATTAACTGCTAAATCAAAAGCATTTAAACGTACTGTTAAAGTCAAAAAGTTCACAATAACTTTGAAAAATCATAAAAATCAAGTTATTAAAAATGCTAAAGTTACTATTAAAGTGAAAGGCAAAACCTATACTGCTAAAACCAATAGTAAAGGTAAAGCAACCTTTAAAATTACCAAATTAACTAAAAAAGGTAGTTTTAAATCTGTTATAACCTATAAAGGTAATTCTCTCTATAAAAAAGTAACTAAATCTGTGATAATTAAAATTAAGTAGATTTAATATATACTTTGAAACAGTATTGAAGCAATGTTTTTAAATCATATGTGATTTGGATAAACATTGCTCATCTTATTTTTTTCTATTTTTTTTAGTGCATATTTCCATCAAAATGTGATGCTTTTTTTTGAGTTTATTGTTATAATGAAAATATCATTCACTTAAAATTAAAATAAATTCTAAAATGGCAAAATTATTGGTGCTTTTTTTTTGAGTATTTGTGGTTTTATTTGTAATTGGGGTTTACGGTTAATTGTGGAATTTAAAATTAACAATTAAATATTAAGATTGATAAATTATAAATTATGGAAATTTTTAGTATTGTGTATGAATTCACTATTTCAATTTTAATATTTGGCGTGATATTCGTAGCTGGAAAATTTATTTATAAAAAATTAAAGGACAGCAAAAGTAGGTTTTTTAATCCTCTCGAATATTTTCCTGAAGAAGAAGTTCAAACATTAAAACAAGTTTTTTACTTGGTAATGATGTTAATTTTCTTTGTTTTCATTTTATACCTAATTATAGTTCCTGGAAATGATTTTGTAGGGGTTGCTGTCGCACAAATGCTCGTATCATTATATGTTGCTTTTACTTTGGATTATAGTTCCTGGAAAAATAGAATATTATTTTTCCTGTTAATACCTTATGAGTCTATCGCGCTTTTTGTTTTTAATGAATCTATTACTCTATTGCCTCTTTATGCAATGCATGTTATTGTTTATGCATATTTGATGAAGGTGTATTTTGATAAATTTAGACAATATACTGAAACAAACAGTCTGGGGATTACTATTATTCTTTTATTCTCCATTATTTTTGCTAGTTTCCTTGTAACATGTGTTGCAGAAAGTGTTGATCCTTTAAGTGCACTTGTTATGGTTTCAAATGCATTTACAAGTAACGGTTATGCGATACTTGGAAGTACTGGTGTTGGTAAACTGACTGCATTGGTTTTGGTTTGGGGAGGATATACCATATCTGGTGTAGGTACTGCAACGTTAACTGCTGCAATTTTATCAAGACATCATAAAAAACGTGAAATTGAATTAAACAAACGTTTGGATGAATTGGAATCATTAATTAAAAATAATAAATAAGATATGGATTACCATGGTTCCATATCCTTTTTTCCTATTTTTTGATATTCAGGCATGTATGCATTATTTTTTTAATTCGGCTAAATTCTCTTTTATTAGTTTATAGATGTTTTCTGCACCAATGATTTCATCATCGCTAACCTTCCAACTTGAAGGGTACAGTATGAATGGTTTGGTTTGGTCTCCACCAGCTCCGCCGTGACTTCCAACCAATTCCTCAAAAGCACATACTTCATCAGCTTTCTCATCATAAAAACTGTTAACCAGAATATCTGGAGTATGTTCAAATGAACTGGTTCTTTTTAAATGTCTAACAATATTGTCTCCAAATCCTTCAAGAGGGTTTTCTCCTTCAATTTCATCGCTGTCGAGATAATAAGTTCCTTTTTTTCCAATAGCCAAATCACCGTGTTCCTGGGATTTAACTAAAATAAAACCGACATATTCATTGTTTATGATGCCGGGTATTAGTTCAGGGAAATATCTATTGAGTTCCTCATATGTTAATCTTTGGCTCCATTGAGTCAAATAAATCATTGCAAGATTACCTGAAGCCAATACGATGACTTCAGAGTCACTTAATTCCTTCTGTTCTTCTTTTTCTTTTTTTATTTTTTTATTTTTTCTTGAAAATGGAGTATAATCTCCTGCAAAGTGATCATCATTTGAGGTCATTTTTGCAAACATGGTCATGTCTTCAGGAAGTAATGATTTGACAAAATCTTCAAATGTTTTACCATATCTCTGGGTAAATGTTGCGCCATTTGTTTGACCGTGATCTGATTGAATGACAAATTGATAATCTCGAGGACAATATTTATTTGCATCAGTTAAATGTTTGATTTGCTTGTCCATTGCTTTTAAAGCAATCCATGCATCACTGTCCCTAACTCCAGAGTGATGGGCTATTTCATCATAACCTAGGTATGTTGAGTATGCAACATCAATATCTCCAATCATCATATCACCAATTAATGTTGAAGTATTGATTTCTCTCATAAATACATTTGTAGCGGCTCTTGTGGGAATATATACTATTCCACGTTTTATTCTTGGTCTAACGTTTTTTACTGAATGTGTGATTTGTGACCAGATTTCACGTATTATGTCTGCAAGAAAGAGCGCAACTATACGTGCAAAATTGCTGGGATTGGAGAATACTGAGTACCATGCCTTATTGTATAGTTTTCCAAAGTCCATTATCTTACTGAATGTAAATATTACATTGTCCGTATCTCCTGAAAATAAATTTGACCTGCTTGCTCCATTGTCCACGAGCAATCCATTCCCGTCTGAAATTCTATGTTCCAATTCAGGTACTTTAGTGATTCCGGAACATTGCATCATTTGATTACCATTGCTCTTTTCTATCCATCTGAATGCAACGATTCCTTCATTATTTCCATGAAGGATTCCTGCCTGACTTGCACCTGTTTGGGAAGATAGGTCAGTTTCCCACATTCTAAGTTTGTAATCGTCACTTTCAATCATTTTTTTAATATTGGGCATGTCTCCTCTTTCGACGGCTTCACATAAAACATTGTAGGCAAGTCCATCGATTTCAATAATTATTACTCCAGGATAATCTTTAATTTCATTTTTTCTTTTCTTTTCTGCATCTCTTAAAACAGACCGGTAATATGAACTGTCATCATCAATTGTTATTATTGAAGATAGTACAGTTGTAACAGCAGCCATAGCTAATGGGGCAAGAATAATTGCCGGACCATTAATTTCTATTCCAAAGTCGGGTGCGAAAAGCTGAAGTAGGATTCCATTTAATATCAATGTTCCAAAACCAAAGGTTAAAACTAAAAATGGCATTGCAATTCTTGTTAAAATGGGCCAAAGCAGTGAATTAATTAAACTGATAACCATTACTAAAAGTGCTATGTTATCTAATTCATTACCGTTAACTCCTAATCCTAAAAAACTTATCAGATATATTCCTAGAACATTTCCAATAAATACGATTAAACTTCTTTTCAAACTTCTTTTTGGGGTTTGTTTTTCGTTAATAATTTCCATTGTAATCATTATTCCTTAATTTTCTTCAAAAATATTCAATAAGGTTACGGGGAATTAAATGGGCAATTTTCCAGTGTATTGCTCTATTGTTCTTTGAGCATCATCTAAATTAATTCCAGTTTTTTCTTCTACGGTCGATTTGATTTCACTTAAATTGGTATTGTTTGTATAGTTATTTACTTTTGACTGTAAATCCCCTGTCATGTTTTTTACGGTGGAAAGGGTATCAGTTTTGTCTGGAAAAACGTTTTTGTACTCGACTGATTTTGCCATGTGAACTGCCATATTCTTGTCGTTGCAGCAGATTATGATGTTGTCGTGAGTAGTTTCGTTAGATAATGGAATGCAATAAAATTTGCCGTTATAATTTACTTTAATAATGTCAAATATGTGTATTTCTAATAATTGATCAGCATTTATCACATAACATGTAAAACCATCTATATTTTGCTGTTCTCCATTTTTTATCACGTTATTCAGGGTATTAAAACCTAACTCAGATACTTTGATGATATTTTTATCCTCGTTACTATTGTATGTAACTAATATTCCGTTGTTCCAATTCCATATTTTGGCCTGCTGGATACTACCGTCATATTTGGTTTGATTGGCTGGAACTTCTATAGTTGTTCCATTTGGTGTTATATCAATTCTTTCATAATTTACCCAGGTTATCATTACTAGAATAACGATTGCAATAATGATTAAAATGATTATTGCAATTATGCTTAGTTTTTTATTATCCATGACTACACCTTCATTATTTTTAGTGAGAACTAAGTTATTTTTTCAGAAACTATTTGGTTGATTTTATCTTAATAACTATTTCAAATGAATAACATATCATAAATGTTAATTAAAGTTTGTATTTTATATTATATTAATTTGAATGATAAAATGAGTAATTTAAAGATTATGCATTCATTTTAAACAACTTATAAATATTACTTATAAAATAAATATTAATGCTCATTATCGAGTATTTAATAAAATATGTTAAAAGGTGTTAATATGGAAGTAATGGAAATAATTAAGGATGCTTTTATATTCCCGTCAAAAGATATGAAAACACTTTTAATTTATGTTATATTGTCAGTAGTGGCAGGGCTATTTTCTTTTGGGGGAACATTTGCATATATATTAGGATTTATTGTCCCCGAATTTTTTATGTGGGGTGGTATGGCCGTTATTATTTCAATGTTAATTGGATGGGTATTATACGGTTATTTAGTAAGTGTTATTAAATCTGGAATAGAACAGTCTGATGAAGTTCCTCAGTTTGAATGGTGGGAAAATTTTATAACAGGTTTCAATAATTTTATTGTCACTATTGTTTACTTTTTAATTCCTGCGTTTATTACTGTGGTTGTAGGATATGCTACAGATATTGTTGGCAATTTTGTGATAGTTTGTGAAGAAATTTATTTACAGGCCTCTGGTGTTTATATGGGGGCTTCTAGTGATATTGCAGTTAATGCAGTATCTCAGGCATTGACTAATTTGGCGATTTCTTTATCTATCACTATTTTTGTTGCTTTAATTGTATTTGTAATTTTCTCATTCCTTCAAACTATGGCTCAAGCAAGATTAGCAAATACTGGTAGTTTAAGTGAAGCTTTAAATATTCTTGAAGCGGCAAAAGACATATCCAGAATTGGTGTAGGTAAGGTAATAATTTTAGTCATATTGGTTATTGTAGTCATTGGTGTTGTTGAGGTAATTTTATCAGCTATTTTCGCAATTATACCAATATTGGCAATTTTTTCATTAATCGTAACTCCTTACTTAGCATTCTTTGCTCAAAGAGCTGTTGGATTATTATATTCTGATATAGCTTAATATTTTAAGCTGTACATTTCTTTTTTTTTTAATTCTCATAGTCATGATAAATTATGGATTTCATGATTCATATTCAAAAAGAGTTAAAAGTGAGTCTTTAAATTCTTATTAAAGATTAACAAATAAAAGATTCAATGCAAAAATCTTAAAAAATAAAAATAGAAGCAATCAAAAGATTGCTTATTAAAGTTCTAGTCTAGAATCATGCCTATTCCTTGGATGATTAAACATACACCTATAAGAATTGCAGCGTAAATCGGGTTGCCGATTGAAAATCCTCCAAGAATAAATGATATTATACCCATAATTATAATCAATACTGAAGCAATTTTTGATATTTGTGTATCTGAAACCAGGCCAATAATACCGGCTAAAATCATTATGATACCAATTATATAGAATTGGAATCCTAAAAGGAATGATACTGCATCTATGTTAAATGTGAACAGTAACCCAAATATAATGGCCAGAATTCCAATAATGATATTGCTTGCTGTAAATCCTGCAAGTATTAATGTAATACCAAAGAAGAATAAGCTTACTCCAATAATGATGGACACTACTCCAGAACTAAAAATCGGGAAAATTATAAAAATTAATCCTAAAATTATGGATAATATTCCAGATATTTTATTTGGCTCCATATTTTTTCCTCCAAATTTTGTGGTATTCACTTTTTCAAGTGAAAATTATAAAATTCAAAAAGCTATATGCTTTTTATAATATTGTTTATATCATTTATGTTATTTAATTTTTTCATTGATTTTTTTGTGTTTGTATCGTGAGTTAATTCATGAGCATTGATTATTATTGAGATTAATGTCTTTGATTCTCAATTGAAAAGTTATTTTTAAAATGTTCATTGATATTTCTGTGACTTCACATGTAATCATCTATAACTTTTCATGTAAAAAGTCTAGACAATGCATACCATTAATTATATTAAAGCTAAAATTTTATATATTCATAGATTTGTATTATTGATACTATTTTACTTGCAAAGGTGTAGAAATGGAAAGAAAGTTAAATGTTCCAATCAAAGATGAAAATTTAAATGAGTTAAAAGCTGGTGATGTCGTATATTTGACTGGTAATATACTAACTGCTCGAGATCAGGCACATAAACGACTATTGGAAAGAGGCGCTCCATTGGATATTGATGGTGCAGTTCTTTTCCATGCCGGTCCGATTATCACTGAAAATGATGGTGAATATGAAATGGTGGCTATTGGTCCTACAACTTCCATGAGAATGAATCCTTATCAAAGCGATGTTTTGGATATGGGTCCAAAAATCATCATAGGTAAAGGTGGAATGGATGATACTGTTAGGGAAGCATTAGTCAGAAATAATGCATTGTATGTTGTAGCTACTGGCGGATGTGCGGCTTTATATGTTGATGCCGTTGAAAAAATTGAAAGTGTTGACTGGCTCGATTTAGGGATGCCTGAAGCCATGTGGAATTTAAAGGTTAAGGATTTCGGACCACTTATTGTTGCAATGGATAGTGAAGGCAATAGTTTATATGACTAATTTTTTAATTTAATAAGGAATACTTATATATTATTTAAGGTATAGTATATTTTAATTTAGTTTAAATTATTAAGGAGATAAATATAAAAAGGTGATTGATATGGCAGATATTAATGAACTAGCAGAGAAAAAATTGAAATCAAGAATGACCAAAATTAGAAAATGCAATCGGGAACCTGAAGAAAAAGAAAAGTTTTCCCAAAAATTCGGTACTTCTTTTGAAATAGAATTCCAAAATAAAAATCCGGATAAACTTACAGATGGTATAACTATATTTACAAGTCCTGAAGGTAAAGTTTTATTTGCTGAATATTATTATCAAATTCCTGAAGAAGAGGAATATACTTCTGTAGATATCACTGAAAAACAATTGAAATCAATAATTGAATTCTTTGATGATTATAAATTGCAATTAGATGACTCCGATTAGATGATTGTCAATAATTCTTTGGATGAAATAAAAAAAAGAGATAATGCTCTTTCAATCATAAGAAATATGGTTGAAAATGGTGGCAGATCTTCTTTATATGATTTAACTGGTTTGTCTGGCGGATTTATTGCAAGTCCTTCTGAACTTAGCTTATTGGAAACCTATGTTGGACCAGCTATTTTTGAAGATGCTCTTCAGGAAGTTGGAATTGAACATATGGGTGGAGATAAGGTAATTCCTTTGAATAGGACATCTTCAGGGATTCTTGCAACTATTTTAACACTTGTAAACAAAGAGTCTAATGTAGTACATTACCTTGCGGAATTGCCGGCTCATCCATCTATTCCAAGAAGCTGCAAATTGGTTGGAGCTAATTATTCTGAAACTGATAATTTCAATGAGTTTTCAATTCCTGAAAATACTTCATTGGTCATTATAACAGGCTCCACCATGGATCATAAGGTTATTGATGAAAACGAGTTTAAAAAAGTAATTGAAATGGCTCATGAAAGGAATATTCCGGTAATGGTGGATGATGCATCTGGAGCAAGATTAAGGACAGTTATTTTCAACCAACCAAGAGCCTGTGATTTGGGAGCGGATATTGCAATTACCAGTACTGATAAATTAATGCCAGGTCCAAGAGGTGGGCTGATGGCAGGTCGTGGAGATTTAATTGATGAAATCAAGGTTAAGGTTAATCAATTTGGTCTTGAAGCACAGCCTCCTGCAGTTCTTGCAATGGTGAACGGTATTAAAAACTTCAATAAGGATAATCTGGTCAATAGCTTTGAGCGAAAGGAACAACTTTTTGAGCTGTTAAATAAAAGTTTCAATAATTTCCAAAAGACACCTACAGGGGTAATGATATCTCCTAATGATTTAGCTCAGGAAATAAATGCTGAACATAATTTATCAGATAATGATTTGGCTTTTGTATTTTCTTTTATCTTATTGAGGGACTGTGGAATTATTACCATTCCTCCAGTTTCAATGCCTGGGGCATCTGCAACAATAAGATTTGATTTATCTACATCCGATGCTTTCAGATTAGATTTAAATGATTTAAATAAAAAAATAGAATCTTCATTTAAAAAACTACAGGATGTAGTCTCAAATGAAGATGAATGCAGGGAGATTGTATTTAATTTTTAATTATACATTCTCCGGATATTACTTTTTCTAAGGTTCCATCAATTTTTTCAACAACAAGAGCTCCTTCTTTACTGATACCTAAAACATATGCATCGTAATAAGTATTGAATGGCTCCCTAACTTCTACAATTTTTCCAATTGAGTAAGAACGTTTTCTCCATTCTTTTAAGATATCTTCATATCCTTCATGGCTGAATTGTTCACTGATTTTTTCAAATTCTTCTAAAAATGTCTTTATTAAAAGATTTTCATTACCATCTCTTCCAAGCTCTTTTTTGAGTGTTGTTGTTCCTGATTGTAATTCTTCTGGGAATTGCTCAATATCTAAGTTAGCATCAATACCTACACCGATAATGACATTTTCAATAGTATTGAATTTTGCAACTGCTTCAGTCAATATTCCACAGACTTTTTTACCATTTATCATTATATCATTCGGCCATTTGATTTCAGGATTTTCAACGCCAATATTTTCAAGAGTCTTTGCAACAGCTACTCCTGTAGCTAATGTTATTAATGGTAATTTGGAGTGGTCTACATTAGGGTTTAATATGATTGACAGCCATACTCCTCCTAAGGGTGATGCCCAGTGTTTTCCTGATCTGCCTTTAGCTTGTGTTTGTTTTTCGGAGATAATTACTGTTCCATTTTCAACATCATTCATTGATAAAAATTTAGCAAGGGTATTTGTTGAGATAACTTCTTTGAATACATATAAATTTTTACCGATATATTTGGTATTCAAGTCTTTAGAAATTTCAGATGATTTGATATAGTCAGTGTCTTGTTTTCCAATTTCTTTAACAATTTCAGCAAAGTCGTTTAAATTAACATCTTTAATTTCCTCTATTGTTTCATCAGAAAACTTCTGTTCTTTTTTTAATAAGTTGACAATTTCTTTTTGCATTTGCTAATCCCCAATTTATTTTTTTTGCATTTTTTGACTTTTAACCGCATTTTGGTAAGATCCAACAGCAGCTGAGATAGCAGCTATTTTTTTACCTGGCATGAATGTGGATTTTAATTTGTTTACAATTTCGGTATCTTCAATAATCACATTTTCCATTTCCTGTTCAATACCTTTTTTGTGCTGGTCAATAAAGTGAGTGTTCAAATCTCCGGAAATAAAATTAGGATTTCTTAAAATAGCTTTATGGAACGGTATTGTGGTTTTAACACCTAAAATGATATATTCGCTTAAAGCTCTTTTCATTCTGTTAATTGCATCATTTCTGTTCCTTCCATATGTGATTAATTTTGAAATCATTGAATCATAGAATGTAGGAATTGTATAATTCATGTATACTCCACTGTCTAAACGTACACCCGGTCCTCCAGGAGAACGGTAACCAGTGATTTTTCCAGGATTTGGTGCGAAATCATTAAGTGGGTCTTCTGCATTAATACGGCATTCAATTGCATGACCTGTAACCCGTATATCATTTTGTGAATAACTCAATTCTTCACCGGCGGCGATTCTGATTTGTTCTTTGATTAAATCAGTGTTTGTTACAAGTTCAGTAATTGGATGTTCTACTTGAATACGTGTATTCATTTCAAGGAAATAGTAGTTTCCATCATCATATAAGAATTCAACAGTACCTGCGCTGGTATATCCAATGTACTCTGCCGCTTTTACTGCACTTCCACCCATTTCTTCCCTTAATTCCTCGGTCATGATTGGAGAAGGTGCTTCTTCAAGAAGCTTTTGATGTCTTCTTTGAATGGAACATTCTCTGTCGGCTACATGTATGGCATTTCCATGTTCATCAGCCAAAAGCTGGAATTCAATATGACGTGGTTTTTCAAGGTATTTTTCAATGAATACTGTTGAATCACCAAAGTTTGTTGATGCAACAGATTGTGTGGATTCAATTGCACGCACGAGTTCATCTTCTTCATAAACTGCACGCATACCAATTCCACCTCCTCCTGCTGATGCTTTTACAATTACAGGATATCCAATTTGGGCAGCAATTTCTTTTGCTTCTTCAATGTCAATTACTCCTTCAGGTGTTCCTTCAATAACTGGGACTCCTGCTTTTTTCATTAAAGCTTTTGATGTAATTTTATCTCCCATTTGGTTAATTACTTCTCCACTAGGTCCTATAAGCTTAATTCCATTTTTTTCACATTCTTCACCAAATTTTGAATTTTCAGCTAAAAATCCATAACCTGGGTGTATCGCATCAGCACCGGATTCCAATGCAATGTTTATAATTTTTTCAATATTTAAATATGATTTTGCTGGTGATGGGTTTCCTAATGGATAACTTTCATCAGCATAGTTTGTATAAAGGGAGGTTGCATCTGCATCTGAGTATATGGCAACGCTTTCAATATCCAGTTCACGACAAGCGCGCATAACTCTTATTGCGATTTCTCCTCTATTTGCAATTAATACTTTTTCAAACATATGAAACCTCAAAGTAATTTTTTTTATTAATAATATAATTATATTAAATATAATAATTAAATATTATGTTGATTAGATGAAAAAAATTACTCGTAAAAAACATTTAGAAATGAGACTTCAAAATATTCCCTCTCATCCCAAGCCAAAAGTGAATCTTGAACAGTATTCCACTCCTTCAATCATTGCTTCTGATTTAGTATGGAATGCTTTTTCATTTGGAGATATTGATTCAAAAAATATTTTTGATTTGGGATGTGGTACCGGAATTTTTGCAATTGCTTCTGCATTAATGGGTGCAAATTTGGCTGTTGGTGTAGATATTGATGGGGATTCCATTAATTTGGCTAGGGAAGTTTCAGATAAATTAAATGCTGATAATTTAAAGTTCATACAAAGTGATATTGTTGATTTTAATCCTAGCTATACTGTAAATACAATATTTCAGAATCCTCCTTTTGGATCACAAAGGAAAGTACAAAGCGGTCAGGATTTGAAATTTATAAAAAAAGCTATGGAGTTAAAACCTGAAGTCTTATATTCATTTCACATGGCATCTACAGAAGATTTTTTATTGGAATATTATGAAGACAATAATTTGGATGTAACTCATATTTTTAGATATAATTTCCCAATTCCTAAAATTTATGACTTTCACAGCAAAGAAAATCAAAATATTGATGTAATTGTATTAAGAGCAATGTTATGATATTTTTAAAATTTTTTAATTTTCTATTTTTTTCTGATTTCACATCAAAAAAACAATACCTTTATATACTGGATAGTATATATTTTATATTAATATATTCTCTGAGTATAAAAAAGTTGGTAGCATAAAAAGAAGCTACGGATATTATAATTGATATAATATTTTTGTAAATGTGTAAGTCTATTTAGTGATAGCTATATAAATGTAGGGTAATCTTTATATACTTTAGATTATATAATTTAAAGTAATGTATAAAGATGAGCTATCTATATTTATTCCAAATTCATTTCTTTCTGAGTCTAAAGACCTCAAAATTCGTACTTATAAAGTAGGAATATTGGGTAGAGCTTTAGCGATTTTTCAAGCAGACAATGTTGTTATTTATAATGATGACAATGTTAAAAATGAAGATGGGAAAAATGATGGAAAATTCATTGCTGAAGTTTTGAGTTATATGAATACTCCTCAATATTTGAGGAAAAAAGCATTTCCTATAAAAGCAGAACTAAAGCATGTTGGTATTCTTCCACCACTTAGAACTCCGCATCATCCTGTTAATAGTCAACCAGACGTGGGTGATTATAGACAAGGTTTTACTGTTAAAAGAAATAAGAAAGGAACTTTTGTTGATATAGGTATGGATAATCTTGCATTCTGTAAAGAGCAACTTTCTGTTAAAAAAATTTTTGACTTTAAGATTACTAAAATTGCTAAGAAAGAAGTAATAGTCACACCTGATAAACCAGATGACGTTTACTGGGGATATAATGTTATCTCCTCTAATAAGAGTCTTAAAAATAGCTTAAAATTAATTAAACCTGATCTTGTTGTTGAAACTACAAGATATGGAGATTATATTGATTCT
>ONQL01000089.1 GCA_900319985.1 uncultured Methanobrevibacter sp.
TTTAATCATTAATATTTATAATATTAATATTATTTAAAAATAGGTGATAAAATGAAAGTCGCTATAATCGAAACTGATAAAGGAAATATTGAATTGGAATTATTCCCGAATGAAGCTCCAGGCACTGTAGCCAACTTTGAAAAATTAGCAAACGAAGGATTTTATGATGGATTAACTTTCCACAGAGTAATCCCAAACTTTGTAATTCAAGGAGGATGTCCTAAAGGTAACGGTACCGGAGGACCTGGTTACACCATCAAATGTGAAACTGAAGGAAACCCACACAGACACGGAACCGGAGCATTATCAATGGCACACGCAGGTAAAGATACCGGTGGAAGCCAATTCTTCATTACCCACTCCCCACAACCACATTTAGACGGGGTTCACACCGTATTCGGTCAGGTAATTAAAGGTCAGGACGTTGTTAACGCAATCCAACAAGGAGACGTCATGAACAAAGTGACCGTTGAAGAAAGATAGAAATTATCTTTCAACTTCTTTTTTATTTTTACTTCTTAAACTATTTTAAGGAAAAAATTGTGCGAATTTGCAAAATTGCTCTCATTTAAACTGCTTATTTTATATAATGAGACAACATATCCTTTAATTAGGAAAATATCATTGTTTGAGCTTCAACATTGATTTTAAAAAAAATTGCAGATTCATTGCAATATTGATTCAGCTGTGAAAATCTTTATTTAAAACAATATATTTTTAAATCCGTTTAATGAAAAAATTATGAAATCAACTTCAGGCAGAGTTCAGCAAGAAACCAGATCCATATTTAAAAAGCATCCCAACTTAAATAGAAATAATGTCGGTGCAAAAATAGCTCAAAACCTTAATGTATTAAAAAAATATCGCAATATGGTGGATTATGATTCTAAAAATCCCAAAAATATAAAACATGCATTTAATAGATGCCATATGAAATCTAAAGAGATATTTGATTTGCTCAATGAATTAAACTAGCTATCAGATTTGATTCCAACAAATGAAGCAAAAACGGAAGCTATGCACAATACCACACAGATAATGCATGTTATCTGACAGCTTTGAATCAATAGAGGATAATACTGCTGAATAATCGGAACATCACCCATTACAAATGCAAACACCAATGTCAGTATTCCCATACTCATCGCCTGGCCAACCGTACGCATTGTTGCAACAGCTGCTGAAGCGACTGATGTGTCTTTCGGCGGAACGGAACCCATGATTACATTCGTATTCGGCGGTGAAAACAATCCGAAACCGATACCGTAGAGTATCATTGCAACAAATAAAAATTCAATTGATGTTGCGCTGTCCAAAAATGAAAACAGAAACAATGATAGAGTACCTAAAGCCATTCCGATAGCTGCAAGTATTTGCGGCACGAACCTGTCAGACAATCTGCCTGCAATTGGAGCTAAAACCACCTGGCACAATGGCGCTACAAGCAATATCATTCCTGCAGTCTGTGAATCAAAGCCTTTAATGTATTGCAGGTGATAATTTAGGATTGTTGTTACAGCATAAGTCGCCAGATATGCACACAGTGATGCGAAATTGGCGGACAGGAACTTGTGATTCTTGAAAAACCTGATGTCAAATACCGGATTTTCCTGTTTCAATTCAATCCATGCAAATATTAAAAGAATAATTACACCGAGAACTGTCAATATAACTCCAAGCTGAGTGTTTAGAATGGTAAATCCGTACATGAACAGTACCATTCCGATCCCATAGGCAAATGAACCTTTCAAATCCAGAGGAATATTTTCAAAGGAACTCCACTCCTCATCGATTTTTGTTAAAAGCAGAGCCAGAATAACAAACAGGAACGGAACGCCAAACAATACTACAGATTTCCATCCCATATTATAATTCAAAATACCTCCAATAACCGGAGACAGTGACAGACCTACATAAACGCCTGTGATGTTTATCCCCAATGCCTTTCCGCGCTCTTCAGGTGGGAAAGCGTTTACAATCATTGCCATGGAAGTGACATTAATGAAAGACAGGGAAATTCCTAAAATCAATCTGCAAGCCAGAAACTGTTCCTGGGATGTGACAAGCACATTAGCGATAGATATTATGATAAATAAAACAACGCTTATAATAGTGACTTTCTTGAGGCCGTATTTTCCTGAAATCTGGCCTGCCGGAACCGACAGTACAGCCACAACAAGTAAAAAAATGATAGTTACCCAGTTTTGAACAATATTGCTCATGTGAAATTCGGCTGCAATTGACGGAATGACAATAGTCACTGCATTGACCGCAAAAACAGTGAAAAATGACAATACTGTACAAATCAATAAAAGTAAATTTTTTTTGTCCATCAATATATATTATGTGAATGACTTTATATATTTTTTAGAATATAATATACTTTATGAGTGAACATGACTTTCAGGGATATATAACATTCCCAAGAACTTTTGAAAATTACAGATGGTATAAGCCTATACTCGTGTTGATAGTCGGAGCAATAGTATATGCAATACTTCAAGTTGTAATATTTGCAATTTTCGGTGTAGCATATGGCTGGAATACAATTTTCCAGTTAATGACACAAGGATACGGAGCGTTAAATACTGAAGCTGGAAGCTACATCGGCTATCTGTCTGTGGCAATTTTTCTTCCTTCACTTTATGTTGCCACCAAAATTGTTAAAGACAGACCATTCTCTTCCTATTCTTCATCACGGGGAGGATGGGATTGGAAACTATTTTTCAAATCATTGTCCATTCCATTAGCCGTATATATAATATATCAAGCAATAACCTCCATTATTCATGGTCAGACTGGCCCAAATACTCTAACTGTGACATTCTTCGTAATATGCTTGATTATCATACCTTTTCAATGTATTGCGGAAGAATACCTTATGCGCGGTCTGCTTATGCAAACTTTCGGGTCATGGTTTAAGATACCTATCGTAGCAATAATTCTCCAATCCATAGTTTTTACATCACTTCACCCATATAACATTTTAGGAGTTCTCGGAGTATTCATACAGGGAATTCTTTTTGGATTTTTAACCTGGCGAAGCAACGGTTTGGAGGCAAGCTCTGCACTCCATAGCGTGAATAACTTAAGTAGTGCATATGTTGCAGCTTTAGGATTTGGGGCAGTTTCCTCTTTTATTACTCCCTTTGACTTTGCTTCAACAATCATTGCAAGTACAGTCTCAGCATTAGGCTTATATTATATTGGAAGTAAGAAAGGCTGGTTTGGCGAAAAAACAGAAAAATTATGGTAGTACAAAAATTAATAGCATGGATTTAACACCACACCTGCTATTAATCAAACCTCACCAATCATCATTTCAATATTTAATTTTTGTCAAAAAAATCGTGAAAACCCTAAAATTTTATATAACTTTTTAAACAGAGTTATTTATGTATAAAATTTATAGGAGACACCATTATTAGGCAAAAAATGATTTTGGCCGTATTGATAATGTTCATATTGGTTAGCCTGACTGCTGTAAGCGCAGTTGACACCAATCAGACAGACAAAATTGCGGCAGAAGACAGCACAACAGTCACACAAGACATTCTGGCTGTTGAACCTGCAGACACAGGTAATTTTACGGAACTGAATGATAACCTCATCGACAAAAAAAACTTTGGAATTAACAAAGAATTATACCTACAATCCCGATGGGGATTCTGACTATAAAGACGGATTGAACCACCCCATCCTATAGAGGATGGGGATTCCTGAATTATTTTCACTTAATAATGGTTAATTTAAGTATTTTATCAGGCTATCTCCGTTGAACCAGCGGTTTAGAATATTAATTGCTGCGTTTGTGTCCCTATCAAGT
>ONQL01000068.1 GCA_900319985.1 uncultured Methanobrevibacter sp.
CCTTGCAGTACCTGCTGTGTCTGCTCCTCCATAGGAACACCAGTTGCAACAAAACATTACAATTTTTACATCATCAGCCATAGAGTTTCTCCTCCTCTATAAAATATTTTTTACCAATTTTGAAAAACTTTTGTTTCTCAAAACCAATTTTAAAGTTTTTTAAAAAATTTTAAAATCTTTTTTTTAAGGAATACAAGTTTAGGTACGCCTTAAAATCACAATTTATGTACGTAATGAGCTAGCTCAGCATAACATTATGTACTGATTAATATATTTCATTAATAATTAATATAAAGGTTACTTAGAAAAATAAGCCAAAAAGTTTATATACTATAAAACAAAATTTTGAAAAAAAAGTAAAAATAACGTTGAAAAAGAAAAATTAGATGGAATTACATTCCATCAAGACTCATATCAATCATGTTTTGAGTTTGCTGTGCCAATTCATCAGGAAGTCCAGTGATATCCATATTTAAAAATCCGCGAACAATCATGGATTCAGCATCTTCTTCGGATATTCCACGAGAAGTCAGGTAATTAATTTCATCTTCAGAAATTTTACCGACAGCCGCTTCGTGAGACATTTCAAGATTTGCGGAACTTGCTTCTAATTCAGGGACTGCATAAATGAAACTGTCATCAGATAAAACTAAACCATGACATTCCAAATGCCCTTTAACTTCAGGAACAGTACCTGCAAGATGTCCTCTAGCATAAATTTGAGATTCATCCTGAGCAACAGCTCTAGAAATAACTTCCCCTTTAGCACCTTTAGCATTCAATAAAACTCTGGATCCTACATCGATGATTGAATCCTTTTTACCGCCCTGAATACTTTGGAAAATGGCTCTGGAATTTTCACCATTGCAGTATGCAGTAGGGAAAGATTGGATAGTGCTGACCGGACTGGTTAAAATGTAATTATTAATATAAGTAGCATTATCCGCTAAATTTACACCTGTTCTTGGGCGGACTTCAACCTCTTCAGCCCAGTTGTGAACCATGGTAAATGTAATTTTGGAACCTGGTTTCAAATACATTTCTGATACACCAACATGCATTGCAGATGAAATATCATCACCGGTTGCACATCCAGTTATTAAGTGTAATTCTGAGTTTTCTTCAGCTATAATCACATTGTGAGCAGTTTGCATAATATCAGCATCACTGATGAACATGCAAGCTTGAACCGGCATGACTTCTTTGGTTCCAGGAAGTGATCTTACAAAATAACCGCTTTTTACGCCATCTTCTTTTTCTCTTAAAGCGGTTTTGGCAGTGTACTTGTCTGCATCAGGTTTAACAACATTCCAAAGATAATCTTCCACCCAGTTATATTTTTCTAAAGCAATACCAATGTTCATTACTTCAATTGAATCTGAAATGGCATTATTGGTAAAAATATTACTTTGGTCAACCTGTAAAAATGAACCTGACCTATTATTCTCTTCAGTGTCCACACCGACTTTCAAAAGATCCTTTTTGGTTTGATTGCTTAAATCATCCAAATCATCAATCATGTCTAATGCATTAACTGTTTCATCAGTAAAATTCTCAATAGTGACATCGGCCCCTATTGCAGCTTTCTTATCTTTAGCTCTTTCAGCATCTTCATAAACATTGCGCACACTCAACACATCCATTAAAACCGTTTTTTCTAATATCTTCTAAAATTTCAGTAGGATTTCCTGAACAAGAAATTACCCCATCAATTAAAACATGCGCTTTATCTGCACTAACAAAGTTTAGAATATAACCTAAATGAGTAATTAAAAGTCCACTTCTTTTTCTACTTCCTTGAGGTTTATCCTTATCCAATAAGGTACCAATTTCAGAAGCCAATAATTCAACATTTTCAATATCCACACCAGAATCCGGTTCATCAAACATGGTGAAATCTGGCATTTGAGCCAACAATTGTAGGATTTCAGATCTTTTAACTTCTCCCCCTGAAAATCCTAAATTAACATCCCTGTCCAAGAATTCATCACTGAATTTTAGTTGTTCAGCTAATTCTTTCATTCTAGGATTTAAATCTTCATCCATATCCTGATGAGATTCAATTTTTAATAAATCTCTTACAGAAACACCCCTAATTGCAGGAGGTGTTTGGAAACTTACACCAATACCTAATTGAACTCTTTCGGCAGTAGATAATTTTGTAATATCTTGGCCTTTGAATTTAATAGAACCTTGAACTATATCATATTGTGGAAAACCCAAAATAGTCAAAAATAAAGTACTTTTACCAGCACCATTAGGCCCTAAAAGAACATGAGTTTCTCCTTCAGCTATGGAAAGGTTTATATCTTTTAAAACCCTTTTCCCAGCTACTTCAACTCCTAAATTTTCAATTTCAAGCAACATATAATCACCTTTAAAAAAAATATGAATTTGTTTTATACTAATATAATTTTAATTTACTAAATATAAATACTTAACATAGAGTATAAAAACAATGATAGAAATTGATAAAAATAAGATATAAATAAAAAAAAGAGAATAACTGAATTATTCAGTTACAATAATAAATTCGCCAACTTTTTCAACTTTAGCAAAAGGAACTAATAACAAATCGCCGTTTCTTTTAGCACCTTTAACATGAATGTTACGGTCACTTTCAACTCTAATAGCTATATCAACAATTTTACCGGTTTTTTCATTGATGATTAATTCATCCAATACACCAAGAATACGTGCATTGTTGGTAGCTACTTGATAATTCTTTATTTCACTCCATAACTTTTCTTCTCTTTTAGGAATTCGTCTATTTTCCATTAAATCACCTGATAAAAATTAAATTTAGTTATATAAATATATAACTTCATTATATTTAAACATAATATTCATTGTATAATTTCTCAGCAACCTCACTATCCGGAATAGTATTAATATTTAATGCCAATTCATCTTTTGGAATAACTAACTGGTCCTCATCCTGAACGATATTGATACTTCTTAACACATTCAGTCCTGAAGGAACATAACCATCAAATTCATATGAATAATCAAGTCCCAATTTTTCAAATATTTCAACAGGAACCAATGTAGATAACGCATCTTTATCAGAATTCAGATAATAATCTAAAACATAATCAATAGTCTGTGTTGAAATGAAAGGCAAATCAGCATTAATGAAAAGCAACACATCATCTTTGGATTTTTTTTCAAAATAATCCAGAATATACGACAAATCTGTCAAATAATCTTCACCGGAAGTATCCAAAATCCGAAAATCACCATCTGTCGAATTTAAATATTCGGTTGTTTCAGGAGTATTAGGACTAACAGCAATAATCAATTCGTCGATGAATTTAGATTGATTTACATTATCAATAACATATTTAATCAGAGGTTTATCATGTAATCTGAAAAGAGGCTTTTCGCAAGGAACTTTAAGTCTAGTTCCCCTACCTCCAGCCATCAAAATTGCATAAATCATGACAAACCACATTGAATTTAAGCGAATTTACCGCCAGCCATTTTCATACGATCTTTAAGAATACATCTTCCCCCTTGTTTACCTCCAATAGGGAATTTAGGAGTACCCATTGAATTCATACAACGAGCCATGATTGCTGAACCTAAAGCAAGACCGTCTTCGACAAATACCACATTTTCAAACTTATCTTGCACTGTCTCTAAAATAAGTTCAGGTTTTCTACCCGTAATTCCTGCCCTTCCAGTAATACCTAAAGCAGATCCCGGAACGATGACATTTTCTTCAAATGCAACATCCAAAACCCTTTTAACAATGTTTGTACTGACATAATCCAAAGTTGAAAGCAAGGTTGGAAGGCCATCAGCATCATAGAATTGAGCACCCAATTCCATCAATTCAGGTAATTTATCACCATTAACACCGACATCACAACCAATTAAAGTAGTACCTGCATTATCTGCTGCAACAGGATTAACCGGAACAGTACCAAACCTTTGAACATCCATCGGAACTTTACGGATATCGATTAATTTATGAGCCTCAAGCGCATTAGCTTCAGCCTTTTTATGGTTAGCTTTTTTCATTGCCTTTTCATCATATAAATCTAAAGCAGCACCATTTTTCTTATCGATTTGACCAGACCCTCTAGCAATAGAATCGCTTACAACACCAGCAAGTCCTAAAAAGTTACCAACTGTATCTGCATAAGGTTCATTATCATTAACAATACGTCCTGCCAATGTTGATCCAAAATCCAAAGAAACACAAGGGTTTCTATAATCAACATCAGTCCATTTAGCACCTAATTTAATTCCTGCAGTAACAAGTTCTCCTTCCATTTCATTAGCAACTGTCTCTTTACCTTTAGGAGGAACAACACTCACAACAGCACCATCAAACATGATATTTTCCAAAAGAGAATGTTTCTGTAATCTTTCCGGAAGTTGGGAAATACTCATTGCCGGAGACATCTTACGAGGAGGTATATCTGCTGCAAGACAACCATCTGCAAGTGCAATAATTAGTTGACCTGCCTCTTCAGCAGTAGCAAAACCAGCAGTTACTCCAGTAGACCTAACAACAAAATCCAGATCTTCATCCTTATCAACTTGACACTTTTTAAGAGATTCCAAAACAGTATCCCTAATCAAATCAGTTACAGCTTCTTTGGAAAGTTCAATACCCCACACAGTTTTACCGAAAACCTCTTCTGAAGGTTTAGGCGGTCTAATATCACGAGTCATTTTAACTGTTTTATTCAATAGATAAGATTCACTAGTATTTAAATTAGTGGCCATCACAATAGATTTTGTAGTGGTGTTACCTAATTCAACAGAAGCAGTTACATAAAAAGTATCAGGCTTTTTAACAGCCCCAGGACTTGCAGGACCTGCCCTTTGAGCCTTTAATGTAGCCAAATTGCCGTCTTTGGAATGGGCAATTATAGGTTTAGGACCTTTACTAAAAATTTTACTTAAAAAAGACATTATTAAACCTCTCCAAAATATTAAAGTTAATTAATAATCTCTTTTTAAGATAATATAAATTTTATTAAAAAAATCTTTAAAAAAAAATCACGAAAAATAGTTAAAAAAATTAAAAAAAAAAAGGATTAGATGAAATGAATCATCTAATCGGACCCTTATTGTTTATAATAATTTGTTAATTGGGTGTTCTTCTACAGGTTCGGTACCGATATCTTTTGCTGCTTCAGCAATCATAATATCAGCCATACCACATGCAGGGAATGCTAATCTAGCATTTTCGATTGGTCCAAAGAGAACAAAGTCCCCACCAGCCATTTGTTGAACGATATTGGAACCAATATCACAAACAGGCCATGCTTCTTTGTGTTCTTTTTTGTATCCTCTTAACCAATCCCATGCGGATGGTACGTTGTGAATACCGGATCCTACTGGGTATCCCCATTTAGCTTTTACAGCGTAAGAAGTTCTTACAGCAGGTCCTGCACCTTGACCTAATGGAGTAACTGCTACATCCATGAATGGTTTAGTGATTCCACATTCATCAGCCATTTCAAGGATACCTTGGTCAATTACATCTCCACCAGTTTCCCAGATTTCGATTTTTCCTTCTACACCAGGGTTCATTGGGTTGAAACCTAAGAGAATGGATGCGTCGATGTCTGAGTTTTTAACAGCTTCGATTTCACCAGGTTCAGCAGCCATACTTAAAGAGTTGTAAACAGCTCTTTCGCATAATCCTACTTCTTGAACGTATTCTACACCTGCAATTTTAGCAGCAGCTGCAGTTGAATCTATAAGGAAAGGTTTGTCACAGATGTCTCCTACAAATTCTAAGTATTTTACCATAGCTTCTGCAGTAGCACCGAAAGTTTGTACAACACAAGGGTTTCCGGTTACATCAGACATTTCTTCCATAGTTTTAATTCTTTCTTCAGCAGCATCTTTATCAAATATACCTTCTTTTTCATCACTAATAATATTGTGTCCGCCGTAAAAGATAGTTCCTGCTAAAACAGTAGGGTATTCACCAGGTTGCCCTCCCATTTTCATACCAGCAACATCAATGACGAGTTGTTCTTTATCAAATCTTAACATAAATATAAACCTCCTATAATAAGGCAGATATCATTGCAGCTACACCGAATTTTATAGCTACAATTAAAATAATTAATCCAAGTATAATACCATACAATATACCAACATCTCTACCACTTTGTTGGCCTAAACGTTGATAGTATTCACCTACAGTGAAATCAACCTTTTCTTCTGCATCATCTAATTTTGCAACAATTTGGTTGAAATCATCTGTGGAAACCATTACTTGAGGTATTGAATTATCTTCTTCACTCATAAATAACACCCCTTATAATCCCATTGCTTTTGCTATTGCAGGAATAATTACGATTAAAAGTAATGCTATGCAAGAACCGATAGCAAATCCTTTAAATCTAGTTGCAATTAAACCTGCGAATAGTTTTCCTTCTCTTGCAAGGAGTTTTGAACTGTATTCGGCATCATCTGCTGCGTTTTTCATCCCGTGTATATTTGGTTTATTTGAAATTTGTACCATATTCATCTCCTCCTTAAATCAAGAATAGAACTCCAATAATTAAAGTAAAAGCTAATCCGATCATTATACCTTGGACTTTACCTGAATAATTACCGGCCATATTCCTTTGAACAGCACCAGCCATATCGATTTTAGTGTTTATATCCCTAATTCTAGCTTCGATAAGTGCAGTTTCAGCAGAAACAACTTTAATTGCTTCTCCTTCTTCTTCATCATCGCCATCGTCGTCAACGGAAATAACCATAGCTTCTTCTTCAAAAGCACCTGGATCCTTTTCTACACATTCATTGATTTTTGATTGAATTGCTCCGACATCTTCTGTGTCGATTAAATCAACAATTTCTAATTGTTGTTGGAATCTTTCAACACCATCGAGAGGAACATTTTCTACGAAAGGAATAGCACCAGTTGCACCGATGATTTTCTTTTTATCAGCGTCTGCACCGTTTTCGTGTAAAGCTTTAAAACTTTGACCGGTGATGTGACCTTGTACTTCAGCACCAGCTAATATTAAGAAACGAATATTAGGGTTTGAAATAATATTTGCAACTACTTTTTCTATTCCTAAATTTTCTGTTTTACATGGACCTGCAATAGCCGCACCAGAAAGTTCAGCTTCAATGTGAGAAGCTAAAGTTGTTACAGCAACTGGGCTTTCTGGATCGCCGACAATGTAATCTCCACTGATAACCGGCCAGCCGTCTGCAGGAGCTTTTTTATCAGCCATCTATAAAACCCCCAATATTTGTAATATAGGTAATGCAGCAAATATTAGAAATGTAGCTAATAAGAATCCGTATACCACGTTAGTTAATAATCCTGCAGTAACAAAAGAACCTTCCCTTCCAGGGAAAGAACCGACAGGACTTGTGTATGGATCTAATGAAGCAATCATTTCATCAGCAGCTAATTCCACTTTTGCTACTTGTTCATTTACATCATCCATAGATAGGAGTACGATTCCTGAACCTAAAGATGAACTTATGAGCCCAGATACAGGGTCATATGCGAAATTCATTTCAGGTACAATTTGTACCATAGGTAACATTTGAGCCATATTTAATTCCTCCTAATCTAATTTTCTACTTTAGGCCATAAACCAGACCATTTGGTTGAAGCTGCATCATTACATGAAGCTAATACATATGCTCTGAATGAAATAATCCAACCGATTAAACCAACTAAGAATACAATGAACCAACCGAGTCCACCTGTAGTGACAGACATAAGACCAGTAATAGTCAATGATAAAAATCCAGTAGATGCTGCACATTTTAAAGTTCTTACTTGATCTTCGTTAGGTCCTAAACATGCATTGAATGGGTGTTGGATAGCCATAGTACACATAATAAATAATACTGCAATAAAACCAGTTGCAACAACATGTTCATAAATTGAAATCATATCGTAACTGCCTGCAATACCAACGGAAAATCCGAAAATAGCAATACATGATGCCATAGCAATTTCAATAGTACATTGAACCATAATAGGAATTTTCATACCTACAATTTTAATAGCAACAATAGCAATGACACCACCAATAATGGCAGCGATAATTAAACTAGCAATAGGCCCAAGTATTATATTATTATAATGAGCTGCTAAACTAATACCAGCTAAAACAGAGATAACACCAACAGATAAAGACATGTAACCAATGGATGGTACACCAGTACCTAAACCATAACTAGCAACTCTACGGATAGCATCTGCTCCCCATACAACAGCTAAAACAGCACCAATACCTGCAATAACTGAACCGGCCGACGAGGCCTAATACTAATAAGTGCATTGAATTTACTGCACCTGCGGCTGCACCGTCAGCACTTCCACCAGCAGACATTTAGAAACCTCCAGTTAAAATAATACAAAATATTCCAATAACAATAGATGCGATTGCGCATGCAAGTGCTCCAGTTCCAATTCTTTTGAATTTTGGATCGTGCATACCTTCAATGGTACCACCAATATTATAAGAAGCAATTACCGCGTTAACAAAGAACACACCTACACCTAAAATAGCAGCTAAACCAATACATACATCTGGATCGACAATAAGGATACTATCAGTTACAGCAGTGAAGATACCGTAGTATACTAATCCACCACCAAAACCACCGAAAAGAGCACCTATAAGACCACTTATAAATGAAGTGAGAGGTACACCGTGACCTTCAGTACCAGGAGTTTTATATTGCTCTTGGTTACGTTTTGAAATCCAGTCAACAGGTACTTTAGATGCTGCAGGTACAACACCTACACCATATACATATATGATGTTAGCGATGAGCATAGTAAGTCCCATCATGATCATAGCACCTATAGCACCACCGATACAGACAATATAAAATGGTTCACCTGTCATAGTAGCAGCAGTAATAAGACCTGTTAAACCTGCACCCGCAGCTAACATAGCTGTACCAGTACCTACACCAGTAGCAGTAGCCATAGCAGCAGGAGCACCTCCTACAGGAATAAAGTGCACACCAGCACCAATCATAATACCGCCTATTGCGATGAATAAAATTAATGTA
>ONQL01000012.1 GCA_900319985.1 uncultured Methanobrevibacter sp.
TGAAAAGGCAAGGGAAACCCTGGACAATGTAAGGGAATTTGTAAAAAACAATCCAACAGTATATCTGTCAACACACACTCCATTAGGTCATGAAAACCTGGAAAACAAGAATGTAATTGATTTGGAAAATCCTCCAGATAGTATTTATCCTTAAATACTTTCAATTCTATTTTTTTTAAGGAATTAAAATGAAACTGCTGTACTATACATCCACAGGAAACAATCTTTATATTTCAAAAGAATTGGGCGGCGAGTTGTTGAGCATTCCTCAGTTGATGAAAAATGATGAGATTACCATAGAGGATGAGTGTGTAGGCATCATTTTTCCGGTATTTTTTGCAACATCGCCAAAAACCGTACGGGAATTTGTAAATAAAGCAAATATCAAAGCGAATTATCTGTTTTTAATCACATCTTATGGATCCGACGGCGACCAAAATGCCCTAAAAATCATGAAGGAAACATTGAACGGAATGGGAATCCATGTAAACTATACAAATTCCGTCCTGATGGTTGACAATTTCCTGCCGGTTTTTGACATGGCTCATGAAAAAGAAATCAAAAAGGATTTGGATATTGACGGCAAGATTGAAGCGATTAAAAATGATATCTCAAATAGAAGAGAATATATTTTTGATAAAAAGCCTTTCACTGACATTGAAAACATCGAAGTGGTATTGGAAACTACAATGACTGAAAAATACCATATCGTTGTTGGTGATGAATGTAATGTGTGTAAGATATGCTCTAAGGTTTGTCCTAGAGGAAACATAACATTCGATGAAGAAAAACCAACGATTGGAGATGCCTGTGACTTCTGTTTAGGTTGTGTTCATCATTGCAAGATACATAACTTGATAATTAATGATGAGTTAAATCCGGATGAACGATATATGAATCCGAATATAAAGATTTCAGAAATCATTAAAAGTAACAGGATAAGTGATGATTAACATGAATTAATTCTAGTAAGTCCATTCAAATAACAACCTTTTTAATTAAGATTGGACATATATTAAATTAAATGGAGGTGATTAGATGTCATTTGAAAAGACTAGTGGATTAATTACAATAATTGTTGGATTGCTTCTGATGATATTTCCAATATTTTCATCTGAGCTTATTTCGGTTATTGTAGGTTTAAGTTTAATTTTCTTTGGATTGTCCGTATTGATAACTGGACTTAGAAGTGATACTTCAAACTCAAAAACTATGATGATTGTCATAGGAATAGTGGCAATAATATTTGGAATATTGTTCCTGTTCTTTATAGATTCATTATCTTTCTTGGTAGGTTTGCAGTTCTATATTGTTGGATTTATCATGATTGTATTTGGAATAACCGGATTGTTTTCAAAAAAGAGTCGGGTATCTGCTTTTTCTTCAATACTTGTTTTGATAATGGGTATTGTTTTAATAGCTCTTGGAGTATATTCACTCAATCAACCGATATTCATTGCAATCATTATTGGAGCCGTATTGATTATTGAAGGGGTAGCTGAACTATTATCTGCTCAATAGTCAAAAAAACCATCACCTTTTTTTTTTAAAGAATATGTAGGTTTGTATCGAAATAAGGATATTTTTTTCCTTTTTGAAATATTCTGTTGAGTCCTTTAGCAAATTCAAATAATTTTTTAAAAAATAGTAAAGAAGCAATATCCTCTGGTTATATTCAGATTACTTCAAAGCCTGTAAGTTTAATATTGTTGGAAATTAGTTCGGGATTTTCATCTATTTTTTCGGAAAGTTTTGTAGTTATGTACTTTTTGTTGTCATCCGGAAAAACGGTAGCTGTATTGAGATCATCGTTATCCATTATTACGCTTGCCAGGAAATTTGCCCCACTTGAAATGCCTATCGCCAGGCCGAACTCATTAGCAATTCTTTTGGACATATTTATTGCATCGCAATCATGAATCAAGATAATATCATCAATCAAGTCCTGTTCAACGATTCCAGGAATGAAGTCATCGCCGATTCCTTCAATCATATGGCTTCCCTCTTCCATTCCCATTTTGAGTATTGATAATGTGGATGGTTCAAGAGCAAATATTTTGGAATCTGGATTGTGATCCTTTAATCGTTTACCGATACCCATTAAGGTTCCGCCTGTTCCGATTCCGGATACGAATGCATTTACTTCAGGAACAGAATCGATTATTTCATTGCCGGTTGTCTTGTATTGTGCTTCAACGTTTAATTCATTATCAAATTGGAGTGGCCTGAATGCACCTGTCTCTTTTGAAAATTCTTCGGCTAATTTTAGGGCACCTTTAAATCCGCCTTCCTCTCTGGAAATTAGGTGTACGTGAGCGCCATACATTTCAATGAGCTTTCTTCTTTCAAGAGATACCCAATCTGGCATGAAGATATGTACGTCATGACCGTAGAGTGCTCCTATTGCACTGAATGAAATGCCTGTGTTTCCGCTTGTAACCTCTACGATGGGTTGGCCTTCCTTTAAGTTTCCGTTTTTTCTTTCGTTTTCTATGATGTATAATGCAATTCTGTCCTTTATGCTGCCGGTATAGTTGTAATATTCAAGTTTGGTATATATGCTACCTTTTTTTCCATCATATTCATAATCAATCTTTATCATTGGCGTATTGCCGATTAATCTTCCAAAATTCATAACATTCCAACCGATTCAATAATCTAATAGTAATATTATGTATTTTAATTATAAAATACTTTTTGACCATTGATAGGCAATCCTTGGCGAGCCGTCAGTCACATGGATTATTCCACATTTATGAAATCCCTGTTTTTCTATAAGCTTTTGCATGACTGCATTGTTTTGGTGAGTGTCTATCCGAATATTGTCTGATTTGCTTTTGCAGTATGCAATTATGCATGCGAAAATTCCATGGACTTTGGCATCACTTGCAATCCTGTGCACGGTTAAAGTATTTCTCATCATTGAGCCATTGGCCATCTTCAATGACCTGATATGTTGGTTCGTCAATATCAAAAAGTGCAAATACTCCATGGAAATCATTATCATCGCAGACCAGATAGCATACTTCTTCATCTATATCCTTGTTGATTATTTCTCTTGTAGGATAGAAGTGGCCCCACTGGTTGGGATTTCCGGATTCAATCATGAAGTCCTGCGCTATCCTATATATTTTCATGATTTCTTCAATGTCTTTTTCTGTTGCTTTTCTAATGTGCATGAAGGTCTCTCCATTATTTTAAAATACGATTTCAAGCCAGGGCCGTCAAGAAGTTTCAAATCGTCATCTGCATGATTGGATATGTGTCGGTATCACTATTATGATGTTTTGTCTGTGGGCAAAATTTGCAGTTTTCGCCCACTTTTCGCTTTTTACATTAATGAGGATACATTCATCAAAACTATTTCTACAAAATCGTTTTCTGATTTCATTTGTTGCATTTGTCGGTTCATTAAATAATATATCAACTAAATTTATTGCTTTTGCTTTAGTGATTTTGTAATTATTCGATACTTGTTTACGGCGCTTCCAGGTCAAACATGATATCAACGACGGATGTAATAATTTTCCCGCTTTTCAATCAGATCCATTTCAATTAGTTCATTAAGATTTCTGCTTATCTTTTCGTCAAAGTTTTTGGATTTGTATCTGATGAGCTTTTGCTTTATTTCATCAAAACTGGCTTTGCCGTCAATGGCATCATAAACACTTTTTTGAAAGGGAGTTAACGTGAAAATGATTTCTGATAGTGCATCTTCTTCTTCAATGCCCTCTTCAAATGTCCAAACGTCATCTGCAGTTTCAACATCCAGTTCCTCTTCAAGTTCGGATATCCTATTTTTAAGTCCGTCAAGGTGAGGATAATTTGCAAGGCCATATTTATGCTTGGATATCTTTGCTAAAAACTCTTCATATGTTTTGTTTAAGTCAATCTCATCAGTATCGAAAGAATCCAAGATGTATGCATATTCATCGATAACCAAAACAACTTTATATGTATCTGTTTCTTCATCATATTCTACACTTTCAAATTCTTTGACGTTCCACTGATGGTCCAAAAGGAAGTTTCGCACAAATTCGGCATCCTCAAGATTATCATACGCTCCAAATACATGGCTCTCGCCAGCAATCTGTTTTGTAATTATGAATGTGTCCATAATTCTTGAAATGTTCAGGCCATATTTGGAATTATTAGGATTTCTTTCATGCTTTTTGACAAGTTTGGAAATGGTGATTTCATCCGGTTTATTTTTGTATTTGGCCAGGATAAATATCTTGTCCTCATAAACAGTCAAAACCAGATAATTGTCATCCTTTTCAATGATTCGGGGAATATTTGTTAAATCCCAACTCGAATCTATTAGCAAATCCCTTATGAAAATTGCATCTTCCAGATTACTGGTTTTCGCTAAGGTTCTGGAGTTTTTAACAATCGAATATGATGTTTTGTTTTGTCTGATGTATTTTTCACTCATTGAAATAATATTTGAATTAATTCTATATTAAATTAAAGTGATTTTTTGTGGTGTTATCAATAGGGTTTTTGGAAATGTCGGTCATTTCCAGATATCCAGTTCCTCCTCATTCAGTCCAATAGAACTTGCTTTGAAAACTGGGTCTTTTCCTAACTTTTTTTGAGTTTCATAGTCTTTAAGACAGTCAATGGCACGTTTGCCTAAAATTACACAAACGGGCAAGTTTATTATGGTCATGCCTCCCATTGTGATGTCTGCCATAGCCCAGGCAGCATCCATTGGAATAATTGCCCCAATAAAGATAATTGCGGAAGCAGCCACATAAAATATGTGCATAAACCTTCTTGAGGGGATATTTCTGTGATTTAAAAAAATCAATGCGTTGTCAACATAGTAGAGATTTCCAATCAGTGTAGTAAATGCAAAAAGCACCATGGCAACTGTGATGAAAATGGGTCCGGCAATGCCCAAAACGCTGCCGATTGCAGTCTGTACATATGGGGCGCCTGCAACTGTCGCATCTCTTGCAACGCCAGTTGATAAGCACATCAGTGCTGTAGCAGTACACAAAAGCAATGTATCGATATAAACGGATAAAGTTTGCACCAGACCTTGTTTTGCGGGGTGGGATACTTTTGCAGAAGCTGAAGCATTTGGTGCGGAACCTACACCTGCCTCATTTGAAAACAGTCCTCTTTTAATTCCGTAAACTAAACATGAACCGACAATACCTCCGGCGATGGATTTAAAGTCAAAGGCATCCTGGAAAATCAAAACAAACATTGACGGAATGTTGTGATAATTGACTATAATGACGATTAAGGCTACAATAACATAAGAAACTCCCATTAGTGGAACGATTGTACCGGTGACCTTCATTATTCTTTTGCCTCCGCCAAAAAGGCAATATCCGGTTAAAATAGCAAGTATTGCACCAATGATGGTAGGAGTTGTTGCGGAATTATAGAATGAATAGTCCATGAATGTTGACTGGAGGTTAAAAGAGCACAGCAGATTAAAACCAACCGCATAGGTGGCAATTAAGAATATGCAAAACAGTGCAGCTATTTTAGGTTTATGCAATGCTTCAGTGATGTAATATGCTGGACCACCATAAAAGTGTCCTTTCGCATCCTTTCTTTTGTAAATCTGAGCTAATGTACTTTCAATGAATGCGGAGGATGCGCCAATAATACACATGACCCACATCCAAAAAACCGCTCCGGGACCGCCGAGACAGATTGCGGTTGACACTCCGATGATGTTACCTGTCCCCACCCGTGAAGCGGTAGATACCAGCATTGCCTGCAGGGAGGATACTGAGTTTTCATCATCTGATGGTTCAAATAGAAGTCTTACTGATTCAGGAAACAGTCTTAATTGTACTCCTTTTGTTTTTATTGTAAAATATAATCCGGCTGCTGCCATAATGATAATAAGGGTTGGAAAATACAAAAAATTGTCAACTTGATTTAATATAAAAGATGGGTCTATCATAAATTCTCCTGCTATATAATTGATTTGAGTTAATGAGGGCAATTTGAATTAATTGTAATTAAGTTGCTTTTGACTATTGTAATTGTATAGCATTACCCTTTTTTGTAATATACTTGTAACTATGTATATTTTTCTTTAAATTATTTTTCATGTTATTGTAAGTGACGTAAAAAAATTAATTATTTTAAAATTATGATGATTATTGTACAATTATGTGGTGGATATGTGGATATGTTCTGAAACTGTTTAAGAGGCAAATATCAGATTTTTCAGCACTTCAAAATGAGGAATATTTTTTCCATATTAATTTTTATATATTATTATCAAAATTATTATTATAACACATTTTGATGGTTTTGATTTTATGAATATTTTGATATCTAATGATGACGGCGTATTTGCACCGGGAATATTGGCCGCAAAGCAGGCAGTTGAAGATTTGGCCAATGTTGTTGTTGTAGCTCCGGACAAGAATAACAGCAGTGTGGGTCGTCGTTTATCATTGTTTAAACATCTGGAAGTTAAATCCTGTGAACTTGATGATGGAAGTTTGGCTTATTCGGTATCCGGCAGTCCTGCAGATTCTGTAATTGTCGGTGCAGACTATGTGATGGATGAAAGGCCTGATTTGGTGATAACCGGAATAAATCAGGGAATTAACATAAGTTCAGATATTACATCTTCAGGTACTGTTTGCGCTGCTTTTGAAGCGGTTAGTCTGGGCATTCCTGCAATAGCCGTTTCATTATTCATAGATCCGAAAACTTCATATAAGCAGGATGAAAATGGCGAATGGTATATGGATTTCAACTTCGATCGGGCTAAAAAAGTATTGCATGACGTTGTTTTAAAAATAATTGATGAAGGATTTCCTGAAGGTGTGGATCTGTTCAATTTGAATGTGCCTACAAACTGCAGTTCTGAAGAGGTTAGAATAACTCGTCTTTCCCATAAAATGCTTGACAAAAAAGTCATTGACAACACGGATAAGGAAAAGGCAGATTTGTTCAATTATTCTTTGGAAGAAAACCAGAAAAGCGATGATTTGATCATGATTATGTCTGATCTGGTTCAGGATTATGAAAAGGGCAGTGACGGATATGCATTATTTGTTGAAAAAAGACCCAGCTTAACGCCTTTGACAGTCAATATGACAATTAAGGATTTAAAAGATTGGTAAATCTAATTATTTACCTTTATTTACATTTGTTTTATTGTAATCCGTATTACCGTTTGTCTGTTTTTTAAGTAATGTTTTTGAAACACTTAAAATAGTTTTTAAAAGTACAAAACCGTCCTGTGAAACTTGACGGAAAAGATAGCCCGGACGCAGATAAAAGTTAATGAATGCTTTCTTTTGAATTTTTCTAAGTTCCTTGCTAGTGCAGTCAACTGTTTCCAGAACAGGATTCAATAGGGTGTATTTGGACCAGTCTGTAATGTTGATTAAATTCTTTTTGAAGGTTTCATTGTAAAATCGAGTTCCCGGGTATGGGGTAGCCAGACTATACAATGCATAATTCGGGTTTAATTTCTTGACATAGTCTATTGTCTTTTGAATGCTTGAGCGGGTATCTTCAGGCATTCCGATTACGCAGGAGGCTATGGTTCTGATTCCAACCTTGCGGGCAAGTTTAAATGCATTTTCTGTTTTTTCAACTGTGATGTTTTTGTTCATATTATCGAGAGTTTGCTGGTCTGCACTTTCAACGCCAATGAAAATGGTGATGCATCCTGAATCTTTCATTGTCTGCAGCAGCTCCTCATCCAGGGTATCTACTCTTGAAGTGCAGCCCCACCAGAACTTAAGGTTGCGCCTTTTGATTTCGCTGCAGAAGTCACGGACGAATTTCTTGTTTAATGTGAATGTATCGTCCATAAATGCAATTGTGTCGATGTTTTCTTCCATAAGCCTCATCTCTATTTCATCAACAACGTTTGTGTAAGATCTTCTCCTTAACTTGTTTCCGTGAAGCGCAGCAGATGAGCAAAATGAACACTGCATAGGACATCCCCTTGTAGTGATGATTGTTGCAACGTTGGTTGTAATATTTAAAATTCTGTATTTTTCCATAGGAAAGAGGTGGAATGCAGGAAACGGCAGTTCGTCCAGGTCCTGTATAACCGGACGGTCTGGAGTCAATACTAATGAATCATCATTTTCATCATGAAATGCCAATCCATGAACTGTTTTCAAATCTCCGCACTTTTCAATTGTTTGAACAAGTTCCAATAGGGTATATTCCCCTTCTCCTCTGACGACAACGTCAACGCTTTCTTCCTCAAGAACACTCATGTATTCAAAAGTGGGATGGTATCCTCCTAAAACCACAACGGTATCGGGTTTTACCTGCTTTATCTTATCGGCCGTATCCAGTGCAACCCCTATTGTCGGTGTCAATGCGCTGATTGATATGATGTCCGGATTTCTTTTTAAAATTTCCTCTCCTATTTCATCATATGTCAATTCAAGAGCTGTAGCATCCAAAACATCAACTTCATATCCGTTTTTTTCAAGAACGGCAGCCATATATCCGATTCCAAGGGATGGTGCTACAACGCCTAAAAATTTGTATTTGGAATTGGTTTGGGGAGGATTTATAAAGGTTACTTTCATGACATCACTATTGAATTCAATATTTTTTTTTAAAGTTTTCAAGATATTTAAAATTTGTGAATATGATTTTGTAATTGTGTTATTTTGAATTTTAAATTTTTAAAATGTCTTGAGGCAGTGTTGGCAGGTAATATGAAATGTGGTTGAAATTGGAAAACACCTGTGTTAAATATAATCTTACATTTAAATTCAATTATTTATTTTCTAATTTTTTTTAAAAAACTGTAATAAATATTATTCAATGTACAGTTTTGTACTGAAAATCTTTATATATATTATAATCAAATTATTAATATGTATGTTATTTGATGAATAAATTGATTGAATTTCTATTTTTGAGGAATAGCTATGGAGAATCGTACGGGAATATTTACGAATATGATTATATGGTTTGGTGTTGCAATTTCAGTTTCTGAAATTCAGGCAGGCATACAGATTGGGTCTGCAGCACCTATCGACTCCATATGGGTTCCTTTGATACTTGGACATGTGATTGGAGGAATAATGCTTTATTTCGTGGGCCTTATAGGAGCACGTCTCAGAGTAAATGCAATGGAATCGGTCAAATCAACTTTCGGTAATTTCGGATCCCGGTTTTTCGCCACATTGAATGTGCTGCAGCTCATTGCATGGGTTGCGGTATTGAATGCACAGGGCGCATTGGCGCTAATGGGTTTGAATGTGCCCATATCATTTGCTATTACTTGCATAATCCTGGCTTTTCTTGTAGCTATATGGGTTTTTATAGGCCTTCAGCGTACTTCAAAAATAACAAGTATAATAATGATGATTTTGACACTGCTTCTTGTCATATTGTCAGTCAGTTTACTTGGAATAAACGGGTATCACTTAATGCCTGTCGCTACTTCAGAGACCTTGACATTCTGGAACATCTTTGAAATCTCAATTGCAATGCCTATTTCATGGTTGCCTGTGATTTCTGACTATACGAAAGATGTGGAAAGCCCTAAAAAGGCAACAGCCCTATCAGCACTTGCCTATACCATTGCAAGCCTTTGGATGTATTTCATAGGTGTTGAGGTTGTAAGCATTGGAACTGTTGATATTTCACAGGCAATTCTCATTTCAGGCCTTGGAGTGCAGGGAGTTATCATTCTTGTCCTTTCAACAGTCACAACCAATTTCCTTGCAACAAATTCAGCCGGTGAGTCTGCAAAGGCAATATTTAACAGGCTGGATCCTAAAGTTGCAGGAGTCGTAGTCAGCATATTGAGTGCGTTATTGGCAATTTCAGGAATTATGGACCATTATATTTCATTCCTTTATCTAATAAGTTCGGTATTTGCTCCAATGGCTTCTGTACTTGTTGTTTCGTTCTATTTTGGTAAAGGAAATAATGAAGCCAAAGACTGGTACTGGAACATATTCTCATGGTTTGTCGGTTTTGTTGTCTACCAGATAACGGCAGGTTTTGATTCCATATTTTTAGGTCCGACACTCATAGCAGTCATCTTTTCAGCTGTACTTGCTTATGCATGGATTTTAGTTAGAAAAAGAAATAATTAGAATTATTTTCTTTCGCTAAATTTCAAGACAATAATTTTGTGGATGTCCTTTCAAATTATATAACTAGAAAAAATATTGGTTTGGATTACATTTTACCAATAATTTGAATTAAAATTTAAATAATTTTAAAAATAAAAGGTAATTATATAAAATCTTGAGATAGAAACAATGAAATTCAAAAAATTAAACAATAATGAAAAAATGCCATTTATTAGTTTTGGTGTTTATGAAATAAGTCCTGAAGAAACAAAAAACACCGTACTCAATGCATTGGAAGCGGGTTATACTTCATTTGATAATGCACAGGTTTACTATAATGAAAAGGAAGTAGGCGAAGCAATCAAAGAATCTGAAATTCCTAGGGATGAATTATTTTTGACCACCAAAAATTGGGTGAGCAATTCCGGATATGACAAGACAATCAAGGCAGTCAACAAATCATTGCAGGATTTGCAAACTGATTATGTTGATCTAATGTTTATTCATGAACCATTTGGAGATTATTACGGATCATATAGGGCACTTGAGGATTTGCAAAAGGAAGGTAAAGTATTGTCCATAGGTGTTTCCAATTTTGATATGGGTCGCTTAATTGACTTGGACATGAATAACGATATCACTCCTCAGGTTAATCAGATTGAAACATCACCGTATGTTCAGCAGTATGAGGCAAATGAAGTGATGAACAGTTTGGGTGTGGTTCATCAAAGTTGGGGACCATTGTCTGATGGAGTTGGCAGTCTGCTTTCCAATCCAATTCTTTTGGAAATTGCAGAAAAATACGGCAAAAGTACTGGCCAGGTGATTTTTAGGTGGCTGATAGACAGGGACATTCCATTTGCATGCCGAACAATTAAACCTCATAGAATGAAGGAAAATATTGATGTCTTTGATTTCAAATTAAACAAAAAGGATATCGAAAAAATTAAGCAATTGGATGATGGTGAAAATCCATTTGAATACTTATTGGACCCTGAATTGGCTGAAGATTTTAATTCCGAAATAGTATAATCATCAATTTTTTTAATGTGGCATTTTCCATTTTTAATTTTTAGAAAACATTTAAATATTAAAATGCACAAGATATACACAAGGTGATAATAAATGTATATAACAATTCAATCATTCCAAAACATGCACGGTTCAAAGCCACTGAAAATTGATGGAATAGTCAAACTGGTCAAGGAACCTGACAACAAATATGATACCGAAGCAATAGTCTGTGAAATGAGATATTTCGGTAAAATAGGCTATGTGGCAAACAGCACCAACACCGTCGTCATTGGATCAATGAGTGCAGGACGTCTATATGATAAGATCAATGATGAATACTTTGCAAAAATTAAATTTATCACTGGTTCAATTGCATTGGCAAAGGTATTGACATCAGACGAATACGTTGCGGAAGTTGAAAACCCCGAAAGCGACATACACTATCTGTCCGACAATTTGGGAAAGATTGATGTTGATTTCATAAGTAAAAACTTTAAAGGTGATGCAGATGATGGCCAGTTATGAACTGCTGGATGAACAGGTTCACAAAAATGTTGCAATCATTCCGATTAAAACCCCTATAAATCATAAAATCGATTTGTTAACTCTTAAGAAGGGTTTTGAGCTTGGTCTTGTAAACGTCAAGGAATGTGAACAGTCAACAGTTAACACAATTATTGTTGAAAACAAATCAGTAGCTCCTCTTCTTTTGGTGGATGGTGAAGAGATAGTCGGTGGAGACCAGAATCGTATAATGGATGCAACCATTCTGATTGCTCCACAAAGTGAGAAGAAAGTGCCTGTGAACTGTACAGAGCATGGAAGATGGAAATATGAAAGCGACTTCAAGCAATCTGAACATATAGCTAATTACAGAACACGGCTTGCCAAACACCATGCATTCAGAAACAATGCCAATGTTCAGCAGGCGGTTTGGGATTCAATCGACGATCTTGAAGTTTCAAGGTCATTTTCATCACCGACACAGGCAATGTCTGAAAGCTATGAAAATGCAAAAGCGGATTTAAGTGAGTTTTTGGATACTTTTGATATAGTTGATGGCCAGACTGGTATTGTAGTATTGGTTAATGGTGAGATTAAAGGTTTTGAAGTCTTTTTGAATAGCGAAATCTATAGGGAGTATCATGAAAAAATCCTCAAAAGCTATTTGATCAATGCTGAAGTAAATGATGATGTCTTCACAATTAACAAGGACACAATTGAAAGCGTTATTGAAGATGCATTGTGTGATGAATTTGAAGAAGTGAAAAATGAAGGCCTGGAAACTCGCTTCGAAATTAAAAGTGAAAATGGAGTGGGCAGTGCCTATACATATAAGGATGAGCTTATTCACATGTCCTATCTTGTTGGAGATGTTGAATTGAATGCAGAATCCAAAAAAGTGCTTTTTGATGATGTAAGAATCTGATTTCTTTCATCTAATTTTATTCTTAATCTTTTTTTGAAAAATCATAAAGGATGAAATTGTCATGAATTTATGCATTAAAATTTTATAATAGGGGTTCCTAATTTTTAATTATGCATTATGTCAAAGCGAAGGGCATTTTCAAATCCGATTATGGCATAAACCTCTATAGGGGTTGCACTCATGGATGCATCTATTGCGATTCCAGAAGTGAAATCTATCAAATCAACCATAAATTTGAAGATATTGAAGTAAAGGAAAATGCTCCTGAACTGCTTAAAAAGGAACTGATTAGGCGAAAACCATTCATGGTCTCAACTGGAGCAATGACTGACCCATATATTCCAATTGAAAAAAGAATTCAACACGTTCGTAAGTGTTTGGAGCTAATTTACCGATACGGATATGGTTTTTCATGCCTGACAAAATCGGACTTGATTTTACGGGACTTGGATTTGCTTAAAAAAATCAATGAAAAGACCAAAGCTGTTGTTCAGATTACCATAAACACGACTGATGATGAACTGTGTAAAATCATTGAGCCGAATGTCTGTCCGGCATCAAGGAGATTGGAAGTCCTGAGGAGATTAAATGAAAATGATATTCCCGCAGTCGTTTGGCTGTCTCCGATATTGCCATACATCAATGACACTGAGGAAAATATCAACTCTATTCTGGATTGCTGCATAGATGAAAACGTCAAGGGTGTGCTGAATTTGGATATGGGATTGTCCTTAAGGAAAGGCAATCGCGAATTTTTCTATGGAAAACTTGATGAAAATTTCCCTGGGTTGAAGGACAGGTATGTTGAAGAGTTCGCTGACAGCGAATTTGTCCATGGCAAAAACGACCGCAAATTAAAAGGAATTTTAAAAAGAAGATGCAAAAAACATGGAATGCTGTACAAACAGGACGATATATTTGAATATGTCCATGAATTTCCGTCCAAATCAGTTCAGTCCAAATTAATCTGATTTTTTTGATAACCTGTAAAAAAAGGTATAGTTAAATAAGTGGTTTAGTATACTTATTTAACTTTAATGGAAGCTTTTTTAGAAACAGCAGAATAATATTTATTTCCGCTGAATTTAACAGAATACTTATATGTCTTTTTAGCTTTTAAGATAACTTTAAATGAAGCTATTCCCTTTGAGTTTGTTTTTGCAGAATATGTCTTTTTGTTAATTGTCATTTTTAAAGTTTTTTTGGCAATTGCATTCTTAAATTGGTCTTTTAACTGCACTTTGATTATTTTCTTTTTGGATTTTAACTTCAGGACTTTTGTTTTCAATTCCAATGTTGGCTTTTGTTTTTTAACTGTAATCTTATAGCTTTTAGAAATAGGATTTAACCATGCATCTCCTGAAAATGCGCAGGAGATTTTATAAGTGCCCATATTTTTTAAACTGATTGGAAGTGTTATAACTCCATTATTGTCAGTCTTTTTGTTATAAGTTTTTCCATTAAGCTTTATTTGAAGTATTATCTGCGATGACAATTTATTGCGGTTTTCATCTACAAGTGTGATTTTAAAAGATTTCCCATTGTACAAACAGTAGGTTATGATATTTGATGCTTGAATTATTGTGTCTTTTTTAAAGATAAATGAATTGTTGATTAGCAGATATTTTTCAAATTGATAATTCGGCATGAAATCCAACAGCTTTGATTTATCATTTAAGGTAAAATTTATGGAATCTGTAAATTTTTCAATATTTGCCCAATTTTGGGGTGATGTGTAGTTTCCGTCAAAAATAAGTTTTTGCTGGATAAATTCTTCAGTGGAATTAATATTCAAACCCCAAAAATTGAATTTCACATAATCTGAGTTTCCCCAATAGGCCAAATCATTTTCGGATGTGTTGTTGTTGAATATGCAATATTCTAAACTTCCGTTGGTTCCTCTCCAATATACTGCAGCTCCATAATTTCTTGCGGTATTGCTGGTAAATATTGATTTTTTAATTTTTCCATTTGAACCAATCCATACAACGGCCCCTCCAAATTGGCTTGCCAATGATAGGTCTGTTATTGAATTTGTAAAAATTGAATTTGATAAAATTCCATTTGATCCGACCCATGCAACTGACGCCCCAACATGATAGGCCAGATTATCTTTAAATATGCAGTTATCAACATAATTGTCATCACCATTTAACTGAAATGCTCCGCCAGAATACTGGGCAGTATTGACCGCAAAAATACAGTTCAAGATTGACACGTTATTTCCTTCGGATGCTATTGCTCCGCCATATTGGGCTGAATTTTTAGTGAAATTACAATTAATTATTTTTAGATTATCTGCATCGCTGTAAATGGCCCCGCCGGAACTTGGATCAAACCGGTCATTTGCAACACCGCTTACAAATGCAATATTTTCCAGAATGACATTGTCAGCTTGAATATTTAATATTTGTGTTGTCAGCCTTCCATTCAATTTGGCACCTTCGCCTGTCCCCTTGAGTGTAATTGCTTTATTGACAGTTATCGGTTTGGAATCACCGGAATATGTTCCCTGCAAAATGATTGTATCTGATTGATTTGCATTGTCGATTGTAGTTTGGATTGCATCAAACGTTTTTTCATTCACGGGAGTATCCGATAATTTCAGAGTTGCATTATCTTGAGCAGTCACTGAGGAAATGCAAATAAATACTAGAAAAATTATTGAAATCAAAGTCAAAATTGTTTTCATTTTTTTCACCACGATATGTAAATCTATATCTCTCGATTCATATAAATTTTTTTTTAAAAAACTCCAAATTATTAAACATTTTTATATAATGAATTTATAAAAGTTAAATAGAGTCATTAGTTGGTGATTAATATATTACCTAATAGCAATTTCATTCATGAATACGGCAAGCACACAATGGAAAAATTCGAATTTGAAAATGGTGAAACACTTGAAAATGTTGATGTTGAATTTCTGATTAAGGGAACAGCTAAATATGATGACTGTGGAAATATTACCAACCTTGTTGTTTTTTGTCATGGCTATGAAGGAAACTGTTTATCATTGAATGAATTGCATCAATTCACATCTGAGGGTATGCCTTTAGATTTTGGCAAATATCTGATAGTTTCAATAGATTCATTAGGGTTTCCAAATTCATGTTGTCCATCATCTACTGGATTGGGGCAGAATTTTCCGGAATATGACTTCAAGGATAAGGTTAACTTTAAAAAGCAATTTATCAAAGAGAAATTGGGCAATGATAATGTACTTGGTGTGTTGGGAGTTGGAATGGGAGGATACGAAGTTTATACATGGGCTTGCGAGTATCCTGATGACATGAAATTCATTATTGTTGGTGCCAGCTCCTATAAAACTGCAGGATATAGATATGTGATGGTTAAAGGAATCAAAAGCATAATAGAAAACAATGCCAATTTTAACAGTGAATGTTATGATGAATCATTTTCAAATACTATGATTTCAGTATACCAAGTAATATTTTCCATGTACTTTTCCCAAAAGATTTTTCATGAAATGTCCAATGATGAAATTGATATATTCATGGATCAGTTTGTTGAAAAAAGCTACAGCATTGACATCCATGACTTTAAGTTTCAGTATGATGCCATTTTGGATTTTAATGTGGAAGATAAATTAACCAATATAAAATCAGATGTTCTGGTTTTTATTCCTGAAAATAACTTTTATTTCTCATCTAAAGGGGATGTTGAAAATTTAAATAATTTAATAAAAAATTGTCAAATTGAAGTTTTGGACTTTAAAAGAAATAAATTTGATGAAATGGATTTCAATTATGTCATGTCAACAATAGACACATTTTTAAAAAAATTTGAATAGAAATTAGTAAGTCTAGTCAAATCATTTTCACCCGCTGTTTTTGTAATACTCTGGAGAGCAAGGCTTCAGATGGCATGTGCTTGTTTTTTTCCAGTAACAGTTATTGCATGCCTGGCAAAAGCTTTCTCCATTGTCTTTGATTTGCCAATCGACTAAAAAACTTGGGTCTGCAACAAAGGGCCTTTGCATGGATATGTATTCGATATCAGTTTCATTCAAAAGCTTATTTATTTTATTCTGATTGTATGCTCCTCCGCCTAGAATAACTGGAATATCTACTTTTTCAATTATCCTTTCTGTTGCATCGATTAGAGGATTGTTTTCGGTGTTGTGTGTAAAAAACTGTGGGGAGCGAGGACGGGTAATTTGAAGCGAATCGGCACCATACTTTTCAAGCAGCTTGGCTATTTCGATTGTTTCATCGATTGTCATTCCATCTGGAGATTCATCAAAGGCATTTAATCTGCAGTTGATATGCAATGAAGTATTCTGTTTGATTACTTTAATAATTTCCAGCACGATTCTTAGTCTGTTTAGCGTATTTCCGCCATATTTGTCATTGCGGGAGTTGAATGCAGGGTTAATGAAACGGCTCAAAAAATAATTGTTGCCCAGTGCTATCTGTATTCCGTCAAAACCTGCATAGCCAATTTTTTGAGCAGCTATTATGAAGTCAGTTTGGATTTTCCTGATGTCTTCAATGGACAAATCTTCAGCTTTCATATTTTGTTCTGTTCTTTTGTTATACTGTACAAAACCTAATTGGGCAAAAATAGGAACATCATATACATGAACGAGGTCGGTTAAATCTTTTGCTTCTCTGACAAAGCGATTAAAGTTAATGGTGTGGGTGTATTTTGAAAAGACATCATGGGGATAGAGCGAGATTACCTCTGTAATTATCAGTCCGACACCGCTTGCGGCAATGCTTTCATATCTGTCATATATTTCTGGCGTGAAATTTCCGGAAGGTTCTCTTTGTGATTCCCACAAACCGGTTCTAACTATTCTGCTGTTAAGTTTCAAGTCTCCAAAGTCGCAACGGTCAAATAAGTCCTTCATATTATATTGTTAATTTTTAATAGAATATAAATATGAATGTAATGTATTCAGACAATAGAACCTCAATTACATAAAAAAGGTGTAAACTTATTTGATGATTATTTTAATTTTTTTGGTTGATGATTTGAAGTTTGAATTATCGCCATATTTAAATAATGCATTGTATCTGCCTTTTTTAGTTAATTTAATGCTGAAAGTTGCAGCTCCCTTGGAATTGGTTTTAACTGTGTAGGTTTTTTTTGTTGACGGTTAATTTAACAATTGCATTTTTAATGGCTTTATTTTTATTAATATTTCAAAAAATACTGTCCAAATATGGAAGTAAAGATAATTTAGAATGCTATTTGCTAACACCATTATCTTTTTTGAAGTGTTTTGCTATTTTTAGCTCTGGATATTGCTGTGATTTCGATAAATGAACTATCGGTGAATAATAGGCATTGAATCAACGGTTCTGACTAAATTCATTGCAGTCAGTCCCTTATCATATTGAGTGTCGTTTTGAGCTGTTTCAAATACAATCACATTATGGTTCTTTTTGGCAAGAGGTATTGATACCCATTCCGGTGAGGTGCCTGAATTGATTGTATAAACGGGATAACTTAAATTACCTCCTGTCATATTGGCATAAGTCATTGTTGTGCTTGATTCATTGTCGACAACACCAACGTATTTCTGCAGATCCCAATAGTCTTCCATTTCATGAACATCAACGATAAGATAAGGATCATAATTCTCAATATCCGGAACAACATATTCATTGGCCAACAGTTCGCCCATGTGTCTGTTGGTATCGTAATCACTGGTATTCATTCCGCTGTCCTTGAAATTAAGCTGGATGAAGTAAATGATGTATTTCTTGTTGAGGCTGTTGGATTGGGTAAAATTCATTAATGCTTCATATGTGGCATTATGAATGCCGCTTTCAAGGCTATGGACTCCCAATATCATTATTGCAGTATCACTGGACATTTCATTGCCGGCGGTTATTTTGTAAACGGTTCCATTGGAATTCTTTCCAATTACTTTTGCATATTTATCTAGATTTTCCATGCTATATTGTTTTTCTTGATGTGTTAAACTGGCTATTCCTGCAAAAATAAGAAGTAAAATTGCCATGGCAAGTAAAATCTTTGTTGCTTTTTTCATATCAATCGCCTATTATATATGTAATCAGGGAATTTAAATCTATTGTAATGAAAATTCACATCAATCATTTTTTCCTATTTAAATTCTTTTTTCATGCATATAACTGTATCGTCATCTCTGAATTGTCCAAAATTGTCTATCGGTGCATAATTTAGCTTTTCATATAATTTTCTTGCAGGCTGATTGTTTTTACCTGTTACTATATATGAATGTCTGAAACCGTTTTTGATTACTGATTTTTCCAGTTGCACAATGAGGTTATATGCTATTTCCCTTTTTCGATACTCTTTTCTGACGTAAACTCTTTTGAATTCAACTGTTTCATTATCAAAAACTCTATAGCTTGCACATGCAACTGCAATATCGTTATCTAATGCCAATATTACAACATGGGGTTTTTTAAACTCATTATAACTGTCATATTTTGACAGTTCATCGCCGATGCGTTCATAATATCCTCTATCAAGTTCTTCTACAAGTTTAAGAAATCTTTCATCTTTTTCATCAGTGAAAATGGTATCCATATTATTCATTTAAGATTTTGGTTTTAAGTAAATAATTAGTTTTGTATTTGTTTTTAACATATTGCACACTTATTCTTTGATGCTTAAGGTAGGATTTGTTTAAAAATAGTCATATTATAAATAATATTTAATACATATAACTAATTATTCACTTTGGGGAGGTGATAATGTGAATATGGAAAAAATTATAGGATTGTTGTTTATAATTGTTGGTTTATTGTTGGTAATTTATCCAATGGTTTCATCTGCATTTCTTTCTATAATAATTGGTTTTTCTTTAGTATGTTTTGGTATGGCAGCAGTATGCATGGGCTTTGTTTTTACAGAAGATTCCACATATTCTCTTCTGTCCATAATCGTTGGAATCACTTCATTAATATTGGGAATGATATTCATGTTCTTCTTGAATGCTTTACCATTCCTTGTATCCTTGCAATTCTACATTGTCGGATTCCTGATGATATTCTATGGAATACTGGGAATAATTTACCTGGATGATAAATCTTATATTGCTCTTTCAGTTATAGGTCTGATTTTAGGTATTCTAAATATTGTACTTGCAGTATTTGCAGCATCACAGCCGTTTTTAATAGCAGTAATTATTGGAGCTCTGTTGATTGTAGACGGTATAGTTGTTATGGTTGTGGGCAGCAGCAAGTCATTAATTGAAAAGCATGGATAATATCAAAAAAGGATAATTCTGTGCAATTATCCTTGCTTAATTTTTTTCTATCGAATGTTTCGCTTTTTTTCTATTGTAATCATTTTCAACAAAACATTCATTCCTTTTTTAAATCATCGATTTTTTCGTTGAGTCTTTCAATTTCAGATGTCAGGTCTTCAATTTTCTCATTCAAATTATCATGATTGTCCTTGCTGATTTTTGAAATGTATAGTGATGAAATTACAGCGGTGAATGAAGCGAAAACTAAAATGCCTCCAATCATTCCAATAATTCCAATGATTCGTCCCGAAAGTGTGGATGGAACTATATCTCCATATCCTGTGCTGGTTATGGTAACGATGATATACCAAAGAGCTGTATGTATGTCATTGACGTTGGGATCAATAATGCGAATTGACACTGTCAAAATGAAAGTGAAAATGATTGCTATCAGAATTATTTTATCCAAATAGGTATGTTTCAAAAAGTTTGTAAGGTTTTTTTGCTTATCTCTTGCAAGAACAAACAGTTTAATCAACTGGATAAGTTTCACTAATCTCAATGCTCTGAGGAATACGAAATTAATGGGCAGCATTCCCAGAATACTTAATGAGTTATCAATCAGGTACTGCTTTTTATTGTCGGATTTCAAATAGCTGTATATAAATTCTATCCACAATACTCCGCATAAAATTATATCAAAAGTATAAATCTCATTTCTGAATGTCAAGGAAACAGGATTCAATTCTACATAAAACAGCAGTATGATATCCAATAATGTTGTAAAAATTAATATTAGGTATATTCTTTGTTTAGACTTTTCCATCGTTTATTATGTATATATTAACCAATATTTAAAACTTTGAACTTTCGACTTTAATTATTTTTAGATATATTATTCAATGTTCCAAAGGTCATGAACCTTCAAGATGGCAAAAACTGACCAAAAAAAGGTAACGCCTGACAGTTATCTGGTTTGCAGGAGACAAATAATATATGTACCTAAATTAATGCATGAATATCTATTGCTAAAACATTAAGTTCAGAATTAATTCAATATATAATATAATTTACATATTTTATTGTATATCATGTATATTGGTGGTTTATCATGAAAATTGATCAAATAATTTTAGGAAATATATATACATTGGATAGAAAAGTGGAAGCAATCTGTGTAAAGGACGGAATAATCCGATATGTCGGTTCAAAAAGAGTTGCCCAGGAATTGATTGATGAAAATACTGAAATTTTGGATTTTGGTGACAATTTTATCTATCCTGGATTTATGGACGGTCATGCTCATGGGCTGCCTGCAGGAAATATATTGGGTTTTTCAATTGACTTGCTTGATGGAGAAACACTTGAGGATTATGTTGAATTAACAAGAAAGTATATTGAGGAGCATCCCGGTAGAAAAATTTACTGTGGTAACAACTGGGTTTGTGGTGATGAAAAACCTACCGCAGCAATGCTTGATGAAGTTTCAAGAGACGTTCCAATTGCATTGACCACACTGGACGGTCATTCCATATGGTTAAACACAGCCGCAATGGAAAAGTTTGACATTGATGAAAAACTGCTGGAAAAATACAGTACCAACGAAGTCCATGTTGATGAGAATGGTAAACCTACAGGATACTTGTCAGAAGAACCTGCAATTACTTTAAATACTAAAATGGTCAAAAGTGATGAAGAATTGCAGGAGTCTCTTTTAATTTGGCAGGAATACGCATTCAGTCAGGGAATTACAGCAGCTCTTGATGCTCATGTAGGTTATTTCGGATATCCTTCACTTAAAGCCTATGTGGATGTGTCCAAAGCCGGAAAATTAAAACTCAGAACCTATGCAGTTCGTACAGTTAAAAACACTGATGATGTTTTGGAACTCATTGATTTGGCTAGCAAAGTCAATAATGAATACTTTAAAATTTCAGGCGTTAAAGTATTTATTGACGGGGTTGTAGAGGCACATACTGCCTGGCTTTTGGATGAATATTGTGACCAACCGGGATATTTTGGAGTTAAATCATTTGATGACCATGATATGTTAGTGGAATTTGCAAAACTTGCCAGTGAGAATAATATGAATGTTCACTGCCATACTGTTGGTGATGGTGCAGTTAAATTTGCTTTAGATGCTTTATGTGAAGCTCAAATTGCAACAGGCAATATGGACCAGAGAAATGCTTTTGCCCATCTTCAGGTTGTAACTCCTGAGGATATTAAAAGAATGTCTGAATACAATGTTATAGCTGTTGTTCCACCATTATGGACTCCAAGGGAAAAACCTTATGGTAAGAAGGAAATGGAATATTTAGGGCCTGACAGGGATGAAGATTCCTATCCGATAAAATCTTTCCTTGATGAAGGTGCAAAAATTACATTCCATAGTGATTATCCGGTATCTCCAATTATGAGTATGCCTCAATCAATTTATGCTGCTGTTAAAAGAACTCATACTCTTGAAGAATGTGAACCTAGGAATTTAAAGGAATCTATTGGTGTTATGGATGCACTAAAGGCTATGACAATCAATACTGCATATCAATTTGGTCAGGAAGACAATCTCGGATCACTGGAGATTGGAAAAATTGCAAACATGGTTGTGTATGATGTGGACTTTTTAAATGACGATATTGAAAAGATACCTGATGCGGAATTGATTTCCACCATTGTTGACGGTGAAGTCGTCTACAGGAATATTTAATTTAATTCATGTGATGGATTTCCAGAATGGTTAAAATACCACTTAAAACCATCTTCCTTTCTTTTTTTAAATATAACTAATGGAACATTCTATTTTTGTAAAATAACAATGTAAGTAAGCACTTGCACTCGAAAAGCTTTATATATGTCTTGATTCATAGTATAATTATCTAAGATTGAGTATTTTAGATAAATCAAATCTATCTTCAGATGGGATTTGAAACGGTGATGGGTTGGTGGCTCACTTTCTTTATACCCATGAAAATGTTTTACCATTATTTGCCGACTCATTACCGGCCCCCCCAAATTTCTCCCTTTAATTAATTGAAAACCATTCACCATTCTCCCACCAAAAATGCCACGGGATTTTTGAGGTGTATTTTTGATTATTTTTAAACTGAAAGATGATAATGCAAATGGCCTTTTGAATATTTCAGCAGAAAAACATATTTTAAGAAATCCGAATCAGAAAGATAGGACTCTTATTTTGGTATTAGTGGCATTGCAATTGATTTTAATCATATTGGATATGGTGTGGTAGAAAATGTTCCACTATCAACCTATTTTTACAGATTAAATAATTAAAGTTAGTGTTAATCAAATTGAATTTGTTGAAATCACATGCAATTTAAGGAAGCATTATTTGCATTAACTGCAAGTTTTTTAAAAATCAGGTTAATTTTTAACCAGCCATATGCGATTTTATATTGTTGTGATAAATCAATATCCTGTGTTAAGTTGTAAACAATTGTCTATAATTGATGTTGGATAAATGATATGTCAGAAGCTCATATGGGTCATTAAACATTATCTGACAGCATATCATGTTCAATATTAAATCATTCGGCAAAACACCAATGAATGAAAAATAATAAAATCTGCTGTTTAGCCTATTGCAGTGCTGAGTATGCATGTAGAATAGATGGTCATTGTGTTTTTCCTTCAGATTAACCAAAACTTTTGAATTCAGAAATTTCCTAGCATATATTGTGCCAGGATACATTAGATTCGAAATTATTCAAGTTTTTTAGGGGATGGCGAAATCCTTATGAACGATCATGAAGAGAGGATGCATCTTGTTCGAACGTAGGGAAGATGTTGAAAGAATACTGCCTAAATTAATTTTTTGTATAATTGCTGGCTATCTAATTTCTCCAAATTATTAAAAAAACAAGTTAAATTTTGAACAATTTTTTATAATTTATAAATTAAATTAAAATTAATATGGTATTTTTTTTAAAATGTTAAATGATGACATATATTTTTACCAAATTTTAATAAATTATATATATCAACAATATGATAGTATTAACCATAGAAAATTGTTTCTTTATGAATTAATTCAAGTTAAGGAGGAAATTATGTTAAACAAAAAGATTTGCATAATGCTGTTATTGTTGACAGTAAGTATCTGTGCTATATCGACAGTGAGTGCTGTTGACAATGTCACTGATGCAGTGGCAGTTGATGATGCTGTTATTAATGAGGATACAAGTGATGAGATTGATGATGTGACTAATAAAGTAAAGACAGATGTTAAAAATGAAGATAAGTTGGCCAGTCCACAAAACGACTCAAAATTAACGGTAGAGGAATCCATCGAGGTCCTTTCAGCAAGTTCTGCTCCAGCTAACTTGTACAAGATTAATTTCGCCCAAACAAATTATTCATTTGCTGCGATAAATGGGGCATTAATAAAACTTACTATCGACCCATGTAAAAATGCAAACTATAACTGCTATAATTTCTATATAGGCATATTCAAAGTTGATAGTAAAGGCAACCCTGAAAAGTTGGTTTCCAAATCTGATTTATTTAGTTCCGATAGTGCATCTGATAGACAAATTGCCACTTATACTTATAAAATCCCTGCAAAAGGACTTGCACCCGGAAAATATGCTATAATAGCATTTAATGATGATGCTGATTTAACACCTATGGCAGGTGCAATATTAAATCCTAAGAAAGTTTCAACAACTGTGAAAGCTAACAAGGTTATCAACTATCAGGGAAGATACATAAAACTTAAAGCAACAGTTAAAAGAGCAGGCAAAAACATTAACGAAGGTACTGTCACATTTAAAATAAAAGGTAAACAATACAAAGTTAAGGTCAAAAACGGTGTAGCTACCAAATCGGTTAAAATGAATAATGCTGGAAAATTCAAATACAGTGCGACATTCAGTTCAACCTACTACAATACCAAAAAAGTCTATGCTAATGCATATGTCAAAAAATCATATAAGACTAAAATAATTGTCAAAAACCAGAAACAATATCGTAGCGCAAAACCTAAACCATTTTACGTTAAAGTAAAGGCCAACGGTAAATATGTCCAAAAAGGTAAAATCAAAATTATTGATACAGTAAGTCTCAAAAATGGAAAAGCCAAATTCTATTATCCTGACTCAGACTGGAATTTTAATGGACAATATTTAACTTTAGTCCACTTTAAAAAGGTTGTAACTAAAACATTTACTGTGAAATTCATTCCCGCATCCAAGATTTACCAGCCTTCTTCCAAAAAAATCAAGTTGACTGTGTACTACAGATGCACAGCATGTGGCAGTAAAACAACCCATTCCCACAATGGTATGTATTTCATTGTAGGATAATAATCTTTTATTAAGGGATTTTTCCCTTAATCTTTATTTTTTCATATGATAATATCCACATTGAGAATCTAGAACAATGATGATGCAAAGTTCTGCGGAGACTGTGGAAATACATTGTTTTTAATATTTCATCGAAAACATTCAGTTTAAATAACACTGCATATAAATTGGCTCGGGAAGACAATCTTGGATCACTGGAGATTGGAAAAGTTGCAAATATTTGTGTATTATGTGGATTTAAATGAGGGTATCGAAAAAATACCTGATGCAAATTGATTACCGCTATTGGCAGTAAAGTTGTCTACAGAAATATTTAATATCATTCTTTTGATGAAGTTCCAGCATGGCTAAAAACACCATAAAATCATTTTTATTTCTTTTTTTTTAAAAAATAATCAACATGATAAATTATTTTGCAAAATAAACATGCAAGTGAGTACTTACACTCGAAAAACTTTATATATGCCATGATTCATAGTATAATTATCTAAGATTGAGTATTTTAGATAAATCAAATCTATCTTCAGATGGGATTTGAAACGGTGATGGGTTGGCGATCTCACTTTATTTATACCCATGAAAAATGTTTTACCATTATTTGCCGACTCATTACCTGCCCCCCCAAATTTCTCCCTTTAATTAATTGAAAACCATTCACCATTCTCCCACCAAATTTCCATTAGGTTTTGTGTTTCAATTTGTTATTTTAGTTAGAATAATTTAATCAATATGTTCAGTTTCATATTATATTTTTTTACAAACATTTATCTATAAAATAAATTTAAAATAATAATTATCAATTATGGAGGTCAAATCATGTCAATGTTAATGTCAGTAGGTGGAATACTTGTTGTTATAGCTTTAGCAATGACAGTTTTAAGAAATCCTGACCAGAAAAATAAGACTTTTATTTATGTTTTGATTGCTTTGCTAGTGATTTTTATAGTATTGAATATTTTGTGGTAGAAAATCTTCTATCACTAACTCATTTTTTCATTTTAAATAATTAAAGTAGGCATTAATCAAATTAAATGTATTGAAATTACATACAATTTAATGAAGCATTATTTGCATTAACGGCAAGTTTTTTAAAAATCATGTTACTTTTTAGCCATTCATACTGCTGGAATCATAGTAAGTTTTGAATATTTTCAATCTAAAAACGTTAAGTCTAAACTTAAATTAAAACTATTTTTTTTTAAATCTGGCTTTTCAATTCACCATCGTCCAAAGTTCTTATATAGAAAATTACTTTTCTGGTTATAGGATATGCCAAAAGCTCATATAGGACCTTAAACACTATCTGACAGCAAATCATGGTCAATATCAAATTATTCGGAAAAACGCCAACAAATGAAATTGTAATAAAAATGATGGAATCTGCTGTTTCACCTATTACAGTGCTGAGTATGCACCGTACAAATAGCTTGTCATTGTATTTTTCCTTCAGCTTAACCAAAACTATTGAATTCAGCAGATTTCCCAGTGTATATGAAATGAGCCCTGCAACAAATAGTCGTGGAGTGGTTGACAGAATCGTTACAAATGAAGAGGCATTCTGACTGCTTGAAGTAAAGGCCATTGCCACATGATACAGGACAATTGCAATAATATTGATGATAAAACCCAGATAAACGACATCCTTTGTCATGTCATATCCATATATTTCAGATAAAATGTCATTTACAATAAATAACACTGGAAATGTTAATATTGAACATGGTAGAGCTATAAATTCGAATTCCAATGTTTTGGTGGCTAATATATTGGATACTATTACTGAAGCACAGAATATTCCTGCCAAATATGCATATACTCTTGTTTTGGTAATATTTTCAAACATGAATATCAAATCCTAAGATATATGCTATAATTTTGTTGTTGAAGGTAATTTATTTTTCCCTAAAACAAAGATTTGATTTAGTTTTTAATATTTCATCCGAAAACATTCAGTTTAAACACTATCAAATTTTCCTTAAAATTGTTATTTAATTAAGTTATATTTCTTCTTTAAAAAATTTGTGAGGACATCATTTTACAACCCAATTTTCTGAAGAGATTTCCTCAAAAACATAGTAATTGTCAATAGTATTGACCTTTATTTTCCTTAATTTGGGGAGATGAATTTTTTACATGAAAATCCCTCAGGTTTCCTCACCACCGGAGATAAAACCCTTTGAATTTTTCATTGTCCAATAATGTCTTCACTAAATCTTCGCTCTGTTTTCCAATCAAATCAGAATAGCTAACCGTTTCATCATCATATGTTATTGTTGAGTGTATTTTTGCCAAAATTCTTTCAACAATCAATTTTCTTGCTTCCAGTTTTTTTGTATTATTTCTTTTGTCCAAATCTTCAACGCTAATCTGTTTTCTGTTAATCAGTCCAATTACAGTCTTGTCAACAATCTGCTGTCTGAATGGCTCTATTAAATCAAATGTTAAACTTGTCCTGCCATAGATATCAAAGTGCAGAAAACCGCAGTAGGGATCCAATCCATTGACAAGAATGCTTTTTGTAATTTCGCTTGCAAGAATGGCATAACCGTAATTCAGCATAGAATTCAAGAGGTCGGTAGGCTTTTTTGTTCTGGAGGCAAAACCAATTTCAAATGGAATGAAATGTTTGATTCCATTCCAATATCCATTTGAAGCCTAAACAAAAGTAGAAATTATAGAGGAAAAATCATATTTTTCGAAATAAAGTAAGATTGTCCTAAAGAGTTATTAGATGAATAAGTTGAGTGGTTACAATTTGTAACCAACTGAAATTACCATCCCGTAAAATTAAAAATCCTGAATGTTTTTATGAAAGTAAAAACGTTGCTATTGATGGGAGAAATATTGCAGGTATTGCTCGAAGGGAATTGGAAGCAATGATAGGAAAGAAAGTATTCAGCAGCAAAAATTCTAAAATCCAAACTGTTGATGAAAAATTTTAGTTTAAATAATGATTGTTTGACTTCAAGTTACAATACTCTGGAAAATTTTTGTTAATATCTATATTTTTTTAAAATACTAGTCTTTATATATAACTAGTATGTTAGAAAATACTAGTCTTTATAAATAACTAGTTACATATATAATAATAGTTATGGAGGAATAACAATGAAAGATTTACAAATGATATATATTAGAAATCAAATCTTAACAATGCCAATGAAAGTAAATCAGGAGTTAACACATAAAAACAAAAAATTCAATAAACGTTCAGATTATGGGAATATTATCAGATATGTTGATAATTTCCTTGAAGGAGAAAATATAAACCGATTTCTTGTTTTACCTGGTCTGCGAGATGTTGGAAAAACAACTATATTATTTCAAGTTTATGAGTATCTCCTAAAAGAAAAAAACATAACTCCTCAGAATATTTTGTATTTTTCTTGTGATAGATTAAAAAGAACTGGAAATGTTGATATTTTTGATGTTGTCAATTATTATTGTGAATCATTTCATAATTCACTAATTGAAACATTACCTTCACCAGTATTCATTTTGATTGATGAAGCCCAATATGATAAGGAATGGGCGCTGAACGGAAAATTGATATTTGACGGATCTAAAAATATTTTCATTATTCTTAGTGGTTCATCTGCACTAAAGCTTTCCAATAATCCTGATGCAGCAAGAAGATTATTGAATATTCCAATTTATCCATTAACATATTGTGAACATTTAAAATTAAAATATGGAAATTTTAAAAATGATATTTCTCCTTCATTAATTCAAATGATTTTCGATGGTAAAACACAAAATAGTGCTGAAATAGAAAGAGCAATGATTAATATCTATTCAAATTTCAAAAACTATGTCCCATCCGAATGGAAGAATTTCCTACAGTTTGGTGGTTTTCCGTCCTCATTTTTTCAAAATACAAATGAAATAACTAAAAAAATAGTTGATATGGTTGAAAAAGTAGTAACAACAGATATGAACAATATCGAAGGTATTACCCGTGACACACAAAATCTTGCCTTTCAGATTTTGAATTACTTTGCTTTTCAAAATCCCTGTGAGGTCTCAAAAGGTTCACTTTCAAATCAGTTTGATGCCAAAAAACCATTAGTCACAAAAGTTTTGGATATCCTTGAAAAAACACAATTGATATTTCATATTGAAGCGTTTACCTCCTCAGTTAAAAGAACAACAAAACCTCATGAATATTTTTTTGCAACACCAAGTTTAAAGCATAATCTTGCATTGGATGTAGGCAATGCCATGCTTGAAGATGAAACAGCATATTTCGGAAAGCTTCTTGAAAATTATGTAGCTTCAAGTTTTCATGATTTAGACAATAAAAGCAGTATATCTTACAAAACATATTATGATGACAGCAATAAGATGAGAAGTGATAAAAATGTTGATTTTATCGTTCAAAGGGGATTGGAAAAACCTATTCCTATTGAAGTAAGTTGCGGAGATAAGGATAAAAGTCAAATTAAGCGTGCAATAAAAAAATATAATTCTTCCCATGGAATTATTATTTCAAATACTACTCCAAATATTGTCAAAAACGACAATATTATTTGTATACCTCCGGAAATATTTGCTTTTATCTAGATTTTGAAATTGTCATACCTAGCATCAATATTTTAAGCAGATGTTTTAAGAATAAGTTTGCTCCAGATTATGATGATTGAAAAAAAGACATTTACAGATATTTCCCCCTCATATTTAAGCGATGAAAACTCATTGTATCGTACAATATCAAGATTTAAAGTTGATTATCCCGATTTAATTTACAAAGTCCGGTTAAATCAAATACAAAGTTATTGGGAATGTTTAATAATTATCATGTTAAAAAATATTATTAAATTTAATAGTTGGAGAATCAATAAATATGAATGAAAGGGCTAGTGAAAATTCTTGGATTCCATTAATAGTGGTGGCTTGTGCTTCATTTATTATAGTATTGGACACTTTATTCATGAATGTCAGCATTTCTAAAATTGTTGTGGATTTGAATACTGATGTCAGTACCATTCAAATGATTGTGTCGTTTTATACGCTCATTACTGCCGCATTCATACTGCTCAGTACCAAACTTCAGGACATGGTTGATAAAAAGAAACTGTTTTTAATTGGTGCTGCACTTTTTGGTATCGGCACATTTACAGCAGCAATAAGCTCAAGTACCACAATGCTTTTTGTAGGATGGGCAGCGATTGAAGGAGTTGCCGGAGCACTAATGCTACCTGCCATAGTTTCAATAATAAGTGGAACATATTCCGGCAAAAAACGTACAGTTGCTTTAGCGACTTTGGGGATGGTAACAGCAACTGCTGATGTTTTAGCTCCACTCCTTGGTGGGATTATTACAACTTATTTAAGTTGGAGATATGCTTTTGCATTCGAATTGATAATCATTTTCTTTATTTTGGGAATGAGAAATAGAATACCTGATTTCAAACCTACTGAATCTAAAAACGATTTGGACATTATTGGTGCAATAATTTCCGGTATCGGTCTTGTTTTGCTTATACTCGGTATTTTGACTTTGAATAAGGATGTTACTGCCAGCATAAGTGAGATAATTTTGGGATTAATAGTCTTGGCAATCTTTATATGGTATGAACTCAAAAGAAAAAGGAACGGAAAGGTTCCATTGCTTGATGTCGATTTATTTAAGGATAAGAATTTGCGTCTGGGTGCATCTATTAAGCTATTATATAATATTATAATATCTGGAACATTTTTTGTATTGCCTCTGTTTTTCCAAAGTGTATTGCAGTTAAATCCATTCTATACTGGTGTGGCTTCAATTCCGTTTTGTATGGGTTTGCTTATTTTTTCAGTGACCGCTCCAAAATTAATTGGAAAAGTGAATCACAAGACACTCCTGGCAATAGGATGTATAATATCTATCGTCGGATGTCTGATTTTAAGTTATCAATTTAAATTAAATACAACAATGCTGGATTTAATTCCGGGACAGTTTTTACTCGGGGCAGGACTTGGTTTCATGATGGCTTTGACAGTAGACGTTGCATTATTCGATATTCCTGATGAAAGCCAAAATAACGCATCGGGCATTGTTACAACTGGAGATACATTAGGTTCATCAATGGGTACGGCAATTATTGGAATAATTCTAATTCTTGGAGTTATGGGGGGTATTAGTACTGCAGTCGATACCTACGCACCGGCTTATTCAGGAGACGAGCAATTCCATCAGGAGGTCTATGATTACTTCCAAAAATTAGATACTATAAATGGACAAGACAGTATTATTGTAAATACTGCAGATATAATTATCCAAAATGCAATGGCAACCGTAATGTATGCATTGGCCATTATTACAGGGGTTATTTTAATTCTTACACTGAGGATCAAAGATAAAAATATTAAAAAACAATGAGAGTTTATGAACCTCCGGATGAATTATTGGAATATATTGAATAAGCATTCGCCGATTTTAATAATTTGGAAGGCGTCTGATGTTTCGAATCCCTCTATTCAGGATAAAAAATTAATTCTATGTTCAAAAGATGAAAAATGTCCAATGGTATCTAATGATTTGGATTTAACATTTTTCCGTGAGAATTGATTAAATGAAATTTAGTTCATGAAATAATTGATTTCAAGTCTATTAATTTTAATGTTTGAGAGTAACACTCTTTTGGTGTATTATTTCTTCAATTCTCTCTTGTGGTTCATGTGTATTCCGATATGACCGATTCCAAGAATCACTGAAAATGCAATCAGAAACATGTTTTCACATGAAATACCCAGTATGAGAAATGCAAAAACGGGAAGAGTTGCTCCGGGAAGAGGAATTCCAAACATGTTACAGTACATATCCGACATTTTCCTTTCGCTTCTGAAATACCGAATCCAATAGATTTCATAGAGAATCATTAGGACAAATGCAATAACAGTCAAAATGGACACGTTCGCAAAATCAACCCCACAGAACAGGGCAAATATGGAAACGGCTACTTCTCCGATTCTTTCAATTGCAACTAAAACACTGTTTTCATTGGATGAGTATTTTTCATAGTCTTTTGGCTGATTTTTGGACCACATAATGTTTGGAATCATCAGCATCACCAAAAACAGGAGTCCCACAGATGAAAAAGCGAAATTCATAATTGCACCTTCGGATTTGCATGTATCCTACGACATTTGGGGCAATAATTTTCCATTTTTGCCATATCAACACACCCCATACCTGCTGCCAAGTTCCATGCTGTCCAAACGATATGGTCTGTTCGGCATATTGGCATATTAAATCACCTTTTATACTTATGTATAATAAGCTATAAATAAGTTGTTTCTCATGTTATGTTGAAACAAAATGCGTTTGATTAAATTTCTATGCTTTAATTGCATGTCGGCAGGAAAATTAACAGGTTTTGCATTGTAATTTGGGAGGATTTTTCAGATGGTGAATTAAAGATTAAATGCGGTTTTCTAAAAGTTATACGGGGATTTGGGAACTGAAAATCCCATTGTCAATTAAATTTTACATGAAAAAACATTATTTGGTTTGTGCTCAAAAATGGGATGATATCTGGTGTTGGAATAGAAACATAATTTGCTTTTACAGGAAGGACAATACTCATCAATCTGCAGTCGATTATGACACCAATCTGTCTAATTAAATTCACACAAAATCCTACATTTTAAAAAAATCAATATTCCAATTTGTAAAGTAATCAAAAAAAATTATATTATATCTTAACAAAAATATATCTAACAAATAATTTCATGGAGATGGCTTTTTTGTTTAATGGGAAACTTGTTGTGATAACAATAATTCTTGCTTGTTTACTTGCAGTTTCTGCGGTAAGTGCGGCAGATAATGATACGGACGAAGTTGTCGGTATGGAAATGCCTGATGATGTTATGGGTGTTGATTGTGACAATCAGTTAGCTGGCGCTAATGATTTCGATGCCGGTACTTTTGATGATTTGACTGATGAAATCAATGCCGTTGAGGACGGGGGTGTATTGAACCTTACAAAAGACTACAGATATGCTAACGGCTCAACAGGCGGAATTAAAATAAATAGGTCAATTACCATTGACGGAGGTGGAAACACTCTGGATGGAAAACACGTCTCCAGAATATTCAACGTGACTGCAGGCAATGTGGCTTTAAAGAATTTGAAATTCACCAATGCTCAATTCACCGGCAATGGAGGTGCCATTAACTGGAACGCAAAAGATGGCATCCTGAGCAACTGTACTTTTGTTGGTTGCTTTGCATCAAATGGAGGTGCCGTATATGCATCATTTTCAACACTCCGTTTTACTGACTGTTTCTTTTCAGACAATTCTGCAGTCAACGGAGCTTGTGTATATGTTGCAGATTCAATTGCTGAATTTATCAATGCCTCATTCATAAATAATAGTGCAACCAATGCTTCCGCCGCCATCTTCAGCATGCTTTCACTCAATTCGATAGAGGGGTGTGATTTCATCAATAATACAGTCAGCGGCAAGTCTCCGTTTGGGGGAGCAATTGCCTTTTATCAATATGAAAGCGATATCAGTAATTCCAGATTCATAGGCAATTCAATAAATGGAGACTACGGCTATGGAAGCTCCATATTTAATTACGGCATTTTGAATGTGGAAAACACCACAATTGTAAACAACACTCAAAACACCCGAAACAGAATTGGCGATAGCATTTACACCATAATCGGAAAGGCCAATCTGAAAGGCTGCACTATAGAAAACAATTCCTGCACAGGTAATGAGGACATAATCTATGCTCTCTTTTGGCCAATGGTATTTGACAAGGTATTCGATGAGGCAGATACGGTCATTCCGGCAAAGTATGACTTGAGAGATGTCACTCTGGAAAACGGAACAGCCGTATCATATGTGTCTCCAATTAAGGATCAGAAAAATTCAGGTACCTGCTGGGCTTTTGCTGGAATCGGTGCTTTGGAGTCATATCTTCTTGAAAGTGAAAACAGGCTGTATAACTTTTCTGAAAACCATCAAAAAAACATAATGGGTCCCTATACAAAAGGAGGATGGGTATTCATGAGGGGAGGCGGAACTGCCAAAACCCTTGCATACTGGAGCAGGTGGTCAGGACCCGTCAATGCCAGTGATGATCCCTTCAATGAAACTTCCAAGGTATCACCAACCAATCTGACTGTCATTAAGCATGTTCAGGATGTTGTATATCTTCCGGTAATGGATATTGTTCAGTTAAAGCTTGCGGTGTTTAAATACGGTTCTATCAACGGAACAACATTTGAAAGTGAAGTTTCACCGATTGTCTCATTGCCTCAGTTTTCTTCCCATGTGGTTGATATCGTCGGATGGGATGATAACTATCCGGGCTCCAATTTTGGTGAAAACATTCCAGACGGGGCATTCATATTAAAAAACAGTTTCGGTACAAGCGAATATAGCACAAAATTAAATAAGACAATCTATTATGAAGGCGAAGGCTTCAACTACATCTCATATTATGACATGGCACTTTCAAAGGAAAACATTCCATATGCTATTGTGAATGTGGAGGATGTGGACAACTATAGGGAGAATTATTATTATGATCCTGCCGGAACACTCGTCAATTTAGGATTCAATAACCAAACAGCATGGTTTTCCAATCAGTTCGTTTCAAACAACTCTTACCCTCTTGCAGCATTCAGCCTATATACATTCGGTGTCGATTCCGCCTATGAAGCTTATGTCTATGTCAATGACAATCTCTCATACACCCAATGCGGCGTCATTCACAATCCTGGATACAATACAGTCAAATTGAGCGATTACGTTGATTTGAAAAGAAATGATGTTTTCAGGATTGAAATAAAGCTAACCACTCCGAACTGCACATATCCGATTCCCGTCAGCTGTGATGTCAATGAATGGATTGCAAATACGTCTTCATCTCCAAACCAGTCATTCATAAGTCCTGACGGCATCAACTGGATAGACCTGCACTACGCCCATAAGGCTCTCTATCAAAACTCAGGAAGCGTTAGTTATGCTGATTTTTCAAATGCAGTCGTCTGTTTAAAGGCTTTCACATTCGATTTTGGAATAATTACGCAGGACATGGTTAAAATCTATAAAAACGATTCTCAGAACCCGCTATGCAAATTTCACAGCTGAAAACAATATTGAAGTGCTGCCTACACTTATAGCCAAGGATTTGGTTAAACGCTATGGGGACAAATCAAAGTTTTTAATTACACTTATTGACACTGCCGGAAATCCTGTTGCAAATGCAAATATTTCAATGAAGATAGATGGCATATCATATAGCCGACCAACCGATAAAAACGGAAAGGCCAGCCTGGACATCAATCAAAAACCTGGAAAATATGTGCTGACTGCCGTCGATTCAATTACAGGACTTGAAATGTCCTATGACATTACCGTTCTTCAACCCAAAAAGTCCACTCCAAAGATTGTGGCCAATAAGAAAACATTCAAGATAACCACCAAAACCAAGAAGTACGCAATTGCTTTAAAGGACAATGCAGGTAAGCCAATCGGGAATGGGAAAGTCACCTTGAAAGTTGGAGGAAAAACTTACAAGGCCACCACCAACTCCAAGGGAAAGGCCACATTTAAAATCACCGGTCTTTCGAAGAAGGGAAGCTATAAGGCAACTGTGGCATACAACGGCAACATCATGTATAACAAGGCAACCAAAACAGTTAAAATTAGCGTTATAAAAGAAACTCCAAAACTGACCGCCAAAGCAAAGACTTTCAAAAAATCAGTTAAAACCAAAAAATACCCAGTAACCTTAAAAACCAGTCAGAACAGGGCAATCAAAAATGCCAAGCTTTCCCTGAAAGTCAACGGCAAGACTTACTTTTCTAAAACCAATGCTAAAGGTCAGGCAACATTTAAAATTACCAAACTGGCCAAAAAAGGCAATTATGGTGCATTGGTTAAGTATGCAGGAAGTAAGTATTACAATGCCCAGACTGTGAAAGCTAAAATTACCGTTAAGTAACTTGCTTCGGCAGTTACTTATCTTTTTTCTATACATTCACTTGTATTGGTGCACTATTTTTTATCTTTAAAATGCAAGAATACCACAACTTCTGCAAGTTGTGGATGAATTGCACTATGGGGTGTACTGTCTTTTTTAATTAATTTTATTGTGTTTT
>ONQL01000016.1 GCA_900319985.1 uncultured Methanobrevibacter sp.
AATCTCTATAATAAAAGATTGTACTTCATAGTATATAAAATTAAATAAAAAATAAACAAAATAAAATTAAAAAAAATAGTGACTTCGTGTCACATCCTCTTTTTTTGTAAGATTGCAAAGTATTTTATAATTTTATTCAAAAATATAATCTTGATTGAAAATTATTAACATTGTATTTTTAACAATTTTTGGAAATATTTTAAATTAATGCGATTTGTCAATAAAATATTGGTGATAAAATGGATAAATGTCCTAATTGTGGTTACCCTTGTGATGTTTTTGAAGCACCATGTCCCAACTGTGGATTCATTCCTTTTGATGAGGAATATGGTGATTAGTCGTGTGGAATTTTCTTTGACTAATTTTAATAGTAATCTTTCAAACATTTTTAAATGTCTATGAAATCAATGCTGGACAATATTAATTCTTTTGGAGCATTGGGGGTTCTATATGTTGTATTTGGGATAGTTGATGTAATAATTATTTTCTATTTTTTCTCTGGTTTTAATTAATGTTCAATTTTCAGAATATACTATTTTTCTGTAACGTCTTTGACAAAAAATTTTTATAATATTTTATCAAGAAATATATTTTATGGCAAGGCGGGTTAATATTAATAAAAAGGTTCCCATTTCTGAAATTCGTAAGGTTAAAAGGGATTTGCAGAAATTTGTGGATTTATATGAGAAAGTTACATTTATTGAAGAAATTTATTGTAACAGTAGTGTTAAATCTGCCATGGAAAAAAGAGGAAAAACTGCTCAAACTGGATATAAATGGGTTAAAGATTGGAATGAAAATGGTTTTGATGGTCTATTTAGAAAAGAAGGGTCTGGGAGAAATTCAAAGTTGTCTGACATTCAATTTAAAGTTTTAAGAGAAAATATTGTTAAAAAAGGTTTATCCAGTATTCAAGAAGTTAAAGTGGAGATAAAAAATGAGTTTGGGGTTGTTTATTCGGAAAGACATCTTAGACGACTGATTTTTGATTTGGGTCTTGAAGATATGATTATTTCAAATCAAATTAAATAATTTTATATATGATTTTTTTTGTCCATTTTGTTTTGAAGGATAATGTTTATCTATTAATATTTGATTAGTGATATTATTTTTTTTACAAAAATTTTATTTTAATTATTTAATGTTCATTTTTAACATATTTTTTTTAAAAATTATTTATATAAATTAATTTTATATATTCTTTTTAATATAATTTAATTGTAATAATTATTAGAGTGTATATTTATGAATGTTAAATTAGATAGGGGAATGTCAACCTTACTCATTTTTATTATTGCGGCAGCTATTTTAAGTGCTGCTCAAAGTGTGGTAACAACAGGTATTGCAGGAATCATGGCTGACTTTCATGTTTCTTCAACTACTGCTCAATGGGTTTATTCTTCATTTCTGTTAGTTTTAGGAGTTATGATTCCATTATCTGCTTATATTACTCGGCGTTTTAAAGTTAAAACTATTTTAATATCTTCATTGGCATTGTTTTTAGTCGGATCTTTGCTGGCATATATATCTCCGAATATTATTGTATTGATTATAGCCAGAGTTATTCAGGCTATCGGTTCTGGAATTTTACTTCCTATTACTCAAATTGTGCTTTTTAAGGTTATTCCGGAGGAAAAATGGCAGGTTTATATGGGATTATTCGGTTTTATAATTGGAATAGCTCCTGCATTGGCTCCAACTGTAGGTGGAATGATTATTGATTATGTTGGATGGAGGTCAATATTCCTAATTTTTGCAGGTATGGTATTCGTTTTAATATTGGTTGCACTGGTTGTTGTTAAACTGGAATTCGAAACAGGTGAATATCCTTTGGATGTGCTGTCCTTAATTTTATGTGTTTTGGCATGTGTAGGAATAATGCTTGGATTTACAAACATTGCCGGTAATGGATTTGATTTGGTTTATGTGATTTTACCGATTGTTGTAGGTACATTCAGTTTAATATTCTTTGTGCGCCGTCAGTTTGGCATTAAAACACCGTTGGTGGATTTGCATGCTTTGAAAAATAAATATTTCTTTTTTGGAACATTATTTTCAGCATTGCTCTATTTCACAATGTGTGGATTGAATGTTATAATGCCTTTGTTTGTTCAGACTGTTACTTCTCACAATGCAACAACTTCAGGTTTAATTTTGCTTCCTGCAACTCTTGTCATGATTGTGTTTAATTTTATAGGTCCTCTTTTAGCCAATAAAATTGGTGTTAGAAAAGTATTGATTATGTCCTGTCTGTTTTCGATTGTGGGCTATCTTATAATGATGACTTATGATACAAACTCTACTGTTGAATATATGATTGTTACTCAAATAATAAGGGCTATCGGTGCAGGTTTGGGTTTAATGCCTGCTGTAACATGGACCATTGCTGTTGTATCAGGCGATGTTGAAGATGCGACAGCTATCAATAATACTGTAAGACAAATCATAGGTGCAATAGGATCTGCCGTTGCTGTGGTGCTAATGACTGTTTTTGCAGGAGGAACATTGGCTCATAATCGTGTTTCAGTATCTGCATTTGGACAGACTTCATTGGTCATGGCTATTTTGGCAGTTATTTCTTTAGTTATTGTAATATTATATATCAAAGATGAAATTCACGATTTGATGTAATTTCGTCTTATTTTTTATTTTTTTAAATTAAATTTCGATATTACTTTTTTATATATCCTATTTTTATTAATTTGATATAATACATATTTTTTAATTAAACTAGTTTATTTTAATTAATTTAATTAAATATTTATTTTTATTTAAAATTAGTCAATAATATATACTATTAAATATTAAATATTTTATATAAGATTAATTATCAATAATTAATTCTTACTAATCGATAGTAAAAGGAGGTGAAAAATGAAAAAGAAATCTTTTATTTTGGTACTGTTGGTATTGGTTATATTTAGCTTAAATTTCTGTGCTGCACAGGAGGTTAATAATGTTACTTGTGATGATTCTACACTAATATCTCCTGTAGGGGATAATTCAATTAGTTATTCTAATCAAACAGTTTTAAAGGCATCATCTCCAATTAAAACTCAAATAGATGTTAAAAGCAATACTACATTTGATGTTGTTGGTGATTATTTTAAAATTAAATTAAGTGATGAAAGTGGCATTGCAATAAAAAATGCTCAAGTTACATTTGGCATTGATGGAAAGACATTTACTAAAAAAACCAATGCTAACGGAGTAGCTTCCCTTCAGCTTAATTTAAAAGATGGAAATTATAAAATTACAACAAAATTTTTAGGAAATTCAGATTATAAATCCTCTTCAAAAACAACTACAATAACAATGAGTAACACTCGTATTGTAGATGCTGGCTTGTCAAACTCTGAAATTCAAAAAATTATTGATAATGCAAAGGATAGAAATATTATTTTATTTAAGGGAAACAGTTACTCAGATATCAATCTGGTAATCGATAAACGTTTAACATTAATCAGTAATTCAAATACTGTTTTAAAATCAAATTCTGCAAATCCTGTAATTTCTATCAAAGGCAAAAGTTCTTCATCAACCACAATTAAGGGTTTTAAAATTAGAGGCAATGGTGATGGAATCAAGATTTCTGATTCTGATTATGTGACTGTTGTTTCAAATGATATTTCCACTAATGGGAATGGTATTGTAGCAACTGGAACAACTTATTTAAATATCACTAAAAACAGCATTGTTGAAAACTCAAATAGTGGAATAGTAATTGCAAATACAATTTCAACATATATTTTTAACAATGAGATAAATGAAAATCGAGTCAATGGTATTGAATTGGCGAAATCTGACAAGATTTACATTCATGGAAATTCTATTTTAAATAATAACCAGAATGGTATTTTAGCATCTAATAGTGTCAATGGTGTTAATTATGGTATTGGGCCTGAAAATCTCTACATCTCTAAAAATACTATAAATAAGAATAAAGTTAATGGTATTTACATTAAGAAAGCGGGGGATAACATTAACATTAAAGGAAATGTTATTTTGCGCAATTCCCAAAATGGAATTTCCGTAACTGATATTGGGAATAATGTAATTCAATCTAATGAGATTGCATACAGTATTGTGGGCATTAAATTCAATGACGATTACTTAAAGCCTAAAAATCAGGATATCAGCTACAATGTAATTCATCATTCAAGCCATGTCGCTGTTGAGGCAAGAGATACCTATTACTATGATTACGGCGAACCGTTGGTGATTGGTGACAATTGGTTCACTGACGATAAATTACTTTGTCCAAAAGTCAGGTCAAATAATATGAAATTCGTTGTTTCTCAGGTGGGTCCAAACACTTTCCAGGCAACTTTTTATGATTCTAAAGGAAATATTGCCAGTTTATTGCCTGATAGGACTTTAACCTATGAAATTGATGGTCAAAAATACACAATGACTTTAAGTGGTGGAACTGGAGTATTTAATGTTGATGCATCAAATGGAGATTTGGTAAAGGCAACTGTGGATAGCTCTCATAGGGATAATACTTATAATGAAGACATTAAAAGTTCTTCAAATCCAACAAATGGTGTATCTCCAAGTTATAATTATCCAGATATTCCTTATGTGCCAGATTATGAGATGGAAGGTGATTCAGGGACAGGATCTGGTGGAAACGGCAATGGTAATGGCAATGGTGGGAATGCTAATTCAGGTAGTGGCCAATCATCACAATCCGGTGATAATATTGGAAACAGTACCAATGGTCAAAGAAGTGAACCCTCTGCAGGAACCAATAATCCCTTAAATGATGCTGCCAATGCTAACGATGCTCAGGATGCATCTTCGCAGGCAGGTTCTTCTGAAGGGGGTCTAGGTGATTCGGGCAGTGCAGGTTCTCAAAAACAGTCTGTTGTTAAGCAAATAATTTTTGATGAAGATGAATTTTATAAAGTTTCCGGCATTCTATTTATTATTTTGTTAATTATCTGTACAATTATATTGTATTATCGTAAAGATATATTTGAAATGATGTCTGAAATGTAAATTCTATCTTTTTTTCTATTTTTTTCTGTTTTTATAATAAATTATTTAAAAGATTTTCAATAAATATCATATTATATCACCTTTGGAGGATTAATATGAATAAAAGTGATTTGAAAAGAGATTATTTTATGCTCAAAGGACCACTTGCTAAAAAAGGATATGATTGGTGGTGGCATTCTTTTACTGCATATAATAAGAAAACTGGTGAACCAAGACCATTTTTCATTGAATATTTTGTATGTAATCCGGCATTGGCTGAGGAGGAACCTACTTTAGGACAGCTTCCCGAAAATAAAGCCGCCGGTAAAAAGCCTTCTTATTGTATGATTAAGGCGGGTGCTTGGGGTAAAAATCCAAAGCAAATTCATAATTTTTACTCAATGAAATATTTTGACTGTCCTGATGATGAACTGAATATTCAAGTTGGAGACTGCAGTTTGACTGAAACTCATATGAGTGGATTTTCAAGAGTATCAGCTGAAGATGCTGAAAATCATCCTGAATACATGTCTGATGCTGGGGACATGATGTGGGATTTGGACATTGATAAACAAATCACATTTAATGTAGGTTATGGTGCAAATTCATTATTCAGAAAGTTAAATTCTTTTGAAATGTTTTGGCATGCAGAAGGTATCAAAACAGAATACAGCGGAACTGTATGGCTGGATGGTGAGGAGTATGAAGTAATTCCTGAAAAGTCTTATGGATATGCTGACAAGAATTGGGGAGGTGATTTTACTTCACCTTGGCTTTGGATTTCATCATGTAATATCACCAGTCTTAAAACTGGAAAAAAATTAAACAACTCTGCATTTGAAGCCGGTGGTGGAAGACCAAAAGCATTTGGTATATCTATTCCTCGTAAATTATTAATCGGATTTTATTATGAAGGAACAATGTATGAATACAACTTTGCAAGATTCTGGAACATGGTAAAAATCGACTTTGACTTTGAAGAGGGGGATGAAGTTCACACATGGCGTATCAATGCAAGCAATAAGAACTCCAAAATGGAAATGGTGCTTTACTGTAAGCGTGATGAAATGATGTTATTCAATTATGAAGCTCCAGACGGTCAAAAAAGACACAACCGTTTATGGAATGGTGGAAATGGATGGGGTGAGATAAAACTATACAAAAAAGACGGAACTTTAATTGATCATGTAAAAATGGAAAATGCAGGATGTGAATATGGGGAGTATGATGACGAATGATATTCTCAGATATTCTTGCGTTAATAATTGTATATGTTTATGTTGCAATAATTTTCGTTGTGGCTGAATTGGTTTTAAAGACAAGGCCTGAAGTTTCACGTAAATTTTTACATATTATGGTAGGTAACATGATATTTGCCATGCCATTTTTCTCAGATCCTTGGGTAATGGTTTGGTTTTTGACACTGTGCCATTTTTCTCAGATCCTTGGGTAATGGTTTGGTTTTTGACACTGCCAATTACAATAGTTCTGTTCTTCCTAACTGAATATTCCCCTATTAAAATTCAAAACAGCGTAACTGAATCAGGGCATGCTTTAGGATTATTCTTCTATGCATTGATATGGACAATATTGATTGCAGTTTATTCCATACTGGCACCGGCAAACGATCCTAAGTTTTTCATATGGATTGTAGCACTTGCTATTGTTCCTATGGTGTATGGTGATGGATTTGCAGCTTTAATCGGTCAAAAATTCGGTAAAGTCAAATACACAATATTCGGAGGTACAAAATCTCTTGAAGGATCACTTACCATGTTTGTTGTAACAACTGTCATGAGCGTATTTGTATGGATGGTTTTTACTTCAATAGGATGTACAATGCCTGAATTCAATATTGTTTACATTATAGTGATTTCTGCTATTGCAACCCTTTGCGAAGCATTCAGTTATGGTGGAATTGACAATCTGACAGTTCCTGCTGTAACTTCAATTTTATATTATTTGGTAGCTGTAATGTAGCTGCTTTTTTCACTTCTATTTTTTTGCATTTCAGTAATCATAATATGCATCTTGGTTGAGTTCACAACTAGGCATTTATATATTCTTTAACTATGTATTATTAACGAGTTAAAGGAGCTAAATATCATGTCAGATAGTTTACGTGAAAGAGCAGAAAGAAGAGTCGATAGAAAAATAAAATTTTACAGAAATTTAAAAGCATATGTGATTGTAAATGCAGTATTGGCAATTATTAATTGGTTATGCACTCCCGAATTCTGGTGGGTAATGTTCCCTGTATTTTTCTGGGGTATTGGAGTACTGGTTGACTTTTTAAAAGCATATATTTTAGTGGATAATTGGGATAGTGAAGATTTTCGTGAACGTAAAATCGAAGAAGAGATGATGAAATTAAGGAATTAAATCATGAAAGTAAATTTGTTTGTTTCAAGAGATATTAAAGAACCTCATGCAGATATTCATACTAATGAACTGACGGATAATATTTCAAAGGCAATATCTATTCTTGAAAGTGATGAATCCAGTGAGATGATTGCAGTTAAAAAAGGGTCTGATATTGCTCTTTTGGAATTCAGTGAAATCTACATGTTTAGGGTTGAAGATAAGCAGGTTAAAGTGTATACTCAAAATGATGAGTATTTGATTAAAAAACCACTGTATCAAATTGAAGATACTTTAAATAATGATTTTGTCAGAATATCCAAGACCACTATTGTAAATCTTAAAAGAATTGAACGTGTAGCTCCTTCACTTAAAGGAATGATGTTCATTGAGCTTAAAAATGGTTTGAAAGATAATATCTCAAGAAAATATTTGCCTGACTTTAAAAATGCTTTGGATTTGTAGGTGGGATTATGAAAATAGATTTAATTAAAAGGTTGGCAATGGGTGCTTTTGTAGGTTGTTTTGTAGGATTGTTGGTTGCAGTTTTTATTTCTCTTCAAGCAGGACCTCAAAATATTAGCTTTTCAGGTACTGATATAATTAATTTGTTCCTAGGTTGTATTGTTGCAGGTTGGGGATTTTCATTAACTGGGGCAATATATGAAAAAGAAGATTTGGCTTTGCCTTATCAAATCATTTTCCAAATGGGAATTGGAATGACAGTATTGTTTTTGGTTGCTGTATACCTTCACTGGATGCCGATAACATTGGGAATTGGTCCAATAATAACTTGGATTTTAATTGCTTGTGTATTTGCGGCAATATTTTGGTGTGGTTTTTATATTTACTATTATTTGCTCGCACGTAATTTGAATAAAAAAATAGTAAGCAAATAGTTATAATCTATTTGCTTTTCTTTGTTTTAGATATCCGATTAGGAATGCAATTAGAGCAATAATTGCAAAAATGACAACTCCAATGTTTAAGGAACTAATGCTTTTTGATGGGGTGTGTTTTATTATTTCACTGGCTTTTGATTTTTGTGAATCTGAGCCCACATCACTAGTTCCATTTACTTGAATTGTGTTTTCGCCGGATAGTGGCATGGTTGAAGTAACAATATTATTTTGATTGTTATTTTGTGAATTATTTGCCTTAATATTTTGATTACTGTTTTGCGGGTTGTCTGTAACAGTATTCTGATTATTAAGGTTGTTGTTCTCATTTGAACCCTTATTCATGTTGTTATTTTCAGTAGGGTTCAGATTATTATCTTCAGGAACATTGTCATCACTGTCAAAATATCCGCTTGGGAAGTAATCTTTTAATATGCCACTGTACCTATTTAATAAATCGAGATTCAATTCATTTAACAAATTGGACTTTTTAGTGCTGGTTACTTTACTTCTTTTTGTAACATGATTTGGATCAATAACATCCGGATCTGTCGGGTCTTCATCACCCCAATCATTATCATTAAATTTTGTGAATAGCAATTTGGTCGCATTCCATTTAATAAATATTTCTTTTCCTAACGGCGATGTATTGTTTGTTATGAGATTGTCATGAACATTTATTACGGTTAATGCATCGAACATTGGCTGTTGGATGTAAAATGAACCACCAGTTTCATTTGAGGTATTGTTTACGATAAGCGAGTTAGTCAATGTAAGATTACCTGAAACCATCACTGCTCCGCCGTTTGTTCCTCCTGTATTGTTCATGAAAATGCATCTGTTTATCACAGAATTGCTTGCCCAACTGTAATATGCTCCTCCCCATTCATCTGCATGGTTGTACATGAAGATACAGTCTTCAACAGCACCATATCCATAAACACTTACTCTAATCGCACCACCATCTCTGCGGGCAGAATTTGCTATGAATACGCTATTGTAAATATAAGAATATGCATAACATGTTGTTATTGCTCCTCCATCATGGTCCGCATGATTATTCACAAATAATGAGTTGTTTACAAACAAATATCCTCTTTCACTTGCTGTTCCATAATTGGAAATTCCTCCTGCATTGGTATTGTTTAATGCAGTGTTATTAATGAAATTGCAATAGTCCACATAAACGTGTCCTGTTTCCATTGATATTGCACCACCAAAGTTCAATGTTAATCCATTAATAAAGGTGATGTTTTTAAAACTGGCATGGACTGCATCGCTTCTTATAAGGAAAATGCTTGATTTGTTTTCTCCATCAATTATGATATCTGAAGGATTTCCATTTCCTTGGAGTGTGAGATTTTTAGTAATTTCGATATTGTGGAACTTGTATGTTCCGGGTTCGATTATTATCTCATCGCCATCATTGGCATTAATGATTTTATCCGCCAAATCAGTTGAGGAATCCTTTAATTTCTCATTGTTTGTGGTTTCAAGGATATTGTCATCGTTGGTAAATGTATTGTTATTTTCCATTGCATTAACGCAACTAATTGATGTAAAAATCATTAATAGGAATATTATAGTTAAAATATGTCTGTTTTTAATTTATTTCACCTCCATGGATAATCAATTAAATAATAATTTCATTATTACTTATCTTTTTGTTATTTAGTATTATATAATTATATTCATGTCGAGCTATTTTTTTCAATATTTTCTTGATTTTCATTAGATTGCCATGTAATTTAAGCATATTTTCTTCATTGATATGTTGATTTTTTAAAAAAGTTTATATTATTTTAAATTGTATTTTTTTACTAAAATAGAATAAATATAATATATTTTTTAATATAAATCAATTATCATCTTTTTCATATCTTTTTATTATTTTAAAATATTTATTGTGCTTTTTAATAATTTTAAATTAATATTTAATTAGCATCGATAAATAACAATGTTTATATTGAATGTTAGGTATATATACTTATCGTACTGAAATAAAATTTATGTCGACTTAGAGGGATGAAATTAGATTTATCTTAGTACATTATTTCAATTAATTAATGGAGAAAAAAAGCATGAATAAAAAGATATTATTGTCTTTTCTTTTAGTTGTTTTAATTGCATTGTCTGTTAGTGCAGTTTCTGCACAAAACGCTACTGATGTTGTGGCTGCTACTGATGCAACTGATGCAGTTGCTGTCGATAACGATGCAGATAAATTAACTGCTGATGTTACTCCTGATAACCAAACAGCAGAAGGCATTCAAAAAGCAGTTGATACAGCTAAAGCGGGAGACACAGTTAAATTAAATGGTGAATATGTAATAAATGGTACATCTATTACTATTCAAGATAAAGATAGTTTAACTATTGATGGTCAAGGTAATACAACTATCTTTGGTTTCGGAAACGGAAACGGATTTTTCTATGTAACTAACAGTAAAGCTGTAACTATCAAAGGCATTACTTTCATTGACAACAACCCTAAAAACAACTTTACCTATGATGGTTCTGTAAACGGTTGGGGTGTACAATTCAATGGTAATGATGCTGCTGGCGGTGTTGTAGACGATTGTATATTTGTTGACTTCAACCAAGCTGTTGTTGTTAAATCATGTAATAATGTAACTGTTAAAAATAGTAAATTTTACGGTGGATATGCTACTAAACTTGTAAACGACCCTACTGTAAACAAAGAACAAGGTTCTAAAGTTATTTCCGTTGGAGGATCTTTCTTCACCACTATTCAAAACAACGTATTTGATGGTGTTGTGTTAGATGCTATTTCCATTGCACAAGCTAGTGGAGATGCAAGAATTATCGGAAACACTTTCATAGATAATGTTTACTCAATTTACTTTGGTGGAGCTTCAACTGACGGTACTTTCATTTCAGACAACACTTTTGAAAACTGTGGTTATTTCAATGGAACTTTCCATGGAGAGCCTGTATACTGGGATGCATATCCTGTAATCAGTATCCAAAAAGCTTCCAGTGGTGTTTACATTGACAACAACACATTCAAAGCTATTAACAACAATTGGTTAATTGCTGCTGAACAAGGAAATACCGCTCACGGTTACCCAAGTACTCTTGGTAACATCAATGTAACCAACAATAAAATCGTTAAATACAATAAGGATGAAGACCTTTCTGGTGTAACCTTATTACACATTTTATGCAGAGCAGGTACATTAAACCCATATGATGATATTACTGTAACCGGAAACACTTTTGTTGATGGTGTAACTCCTCTTGTTGTATGGGCTAATGACTGGGGAAGTGAAGATAAAACCCCTTCCGATATTGTAATCCCTGCAGCTGATCCTGTACAAACTCAAATTGCTATTACTTCTGTAGTTGGTAATAAAGTAACTGCAGTGTTAAAAGATATCAACGGTAAAGCTATTGTATCTGAAAAAGTGACTGCTACCATTGCAGGTAACACTACTGATTTGGAAACTGATGAAAACGGTGCTGTAACTATTGATGGTATTGCTGGTGAAAATGTTACTTTCGCATTTGCTTCAACAAAAACTTATGCTTCTTCAGAAGCTAAAATTAGTGTTCCTGAAGCTGCAAAAATCATTGCTACTACTATTACTACCAATGATGTTTCAATCAAAGCACTCAATTCTGCAAAAGTTTCAATTTCATTAAAAGATGAAACTGGGGCTGCTTTAGCTAATAAAACTGTAGCTATTTTCGTTGATGGTGAAACTGTGGGTACTGTTCAAACTGATGCAAATGGTATCGCTACCATTAATACTCAAAAATACTCCGCAGCTGGAACTCACAGTGTAGTTGCATACTATGCTGGAGATGCTACTACTTCATCTTCTATTGATACTGCAACCATTAAAGTAAGTAAATCTGCTACTACTTTAACAACTGCTAAAAAAGCTACTTTAAAAGTTAACAAAGCTAAAAAAATTAAAGTTACCTTAAAATCTGGTAGTAAATTACTTGCTAATAAGAAAGTTACAATTAAAGTAAACGGTAAAACTTTTGCTGCTAAAACCAATGCTAAAGGTGTAGCTATTATCTCTGTTAAAGTTGCTAAAAAAGGTACTTTCACTGCTCTTGTTAAATTCGCAGGTGACAGCGCTTACACTGCAAAATCTGTAAAAGCAAAATACACTGTAAAAAAATAGATAAGTAATTTTATTACTTTTCTTTTCTTTTTTTTATTTTTTTATAATTTATTTCATTTTTCAATTCATTTTTTAATTATTTCATAATATAACAATAGTTAAATATTATGATTGTTAAAAATATTCACATCGTAAAAGAGAGATGTTAATTTATGAAAGTAAAAAATGTATTAATATTTATTTCAATTTTACTTATTTTAATTATGGGTATTGATGCAATTGCAGCTACTGATAATTTAAATACAACATTAAATGAAAATGATTTGAAAGAATCATCAGATTTTTTACAACAAAGTGATGAATACAGTTTACTAAATTCTAATGATGATATCATTTCTGATTCTTCATCAAACAGTAAAACCGTAACTGTTGTGGCGGATAAAACCAATCCGAATCAAGTTTTAAAACCTACAGTACAGCCTGCAATTGATGCTGCAAATCCTGGTGATACAATAATTCTTAAAGGAAACTTTGTACATTGTCATTTTACTATAAACAAAACCCTCAACATTGTTGCGGCTCCAGGTGCATCTTTAGGGCCATGTCCTCACCATAAGCATGAGGGTGTAGACGAATTCGGTGTATTTTACATTGATGAAAATGGAAGTGGGTCTCTTATCGAAGGTTTCACTTTCTTAAATAATGATAAATCTGATACTCCTTTTGCTTTCTTAATAAGGGGGGCAAATGATGTCACTATCAATAATTGTTCTTTAAATTATGTAAATCCGGATATTGACAAATATTCTGGAATAATAATAGAAAATTCAACTAATGTTCGTTTATCCAATCTATTTGTAAATAACACTATTTATGGAATAAGAATTGTCAATTCTTCAAACATAATAATTGAAGATAGTGTCATTTGCAATAGTGAAAATTATGGCATTTTTATAGGTAATGCCTGTCAAAATATCACAATTAGGAATAATGCATTAGAAAATAATAAAAAAGCATCCATTGCATTAAATTGCGCAAATAATGTCTCAATAATTAGTAATATTATTGAAAACAATGGTAAAACAAATGATGAAGTTGGCTCCGGTTTATATGTTAATGCAGAAATCATACAATTAATTGTTAAGGGGAACCTATTTTTAAATAATGGCGATCATGCAATTCTGTATGATTATCGTTGCAGAAATTTAAATAATGAAGATGGTGCTGATAAATTAACTATTGTGGATAATAACTATTTTGCAGGTCATGACTCAATGATTCTTCATCATAGAATTTATATTGAACATGTTGGCGGAGATCATGACTACGATGATGAAAATGATGTTTTTGTTTATGTGGGTGAAAAGAATGGAAAGTATCTGGAGTCAAAATCATATGTTTATATGTTGCATGCATTTGTTGTATATGGTGATGTTGTATGCGGATATACTTTTTACACTCCTACAATCCCTTGGACTTTAAATGCTCCTGGAAATGATGGTAAGTATGATTTATCATTGTCCCTAAGCAATATTACTCAAATTAAAAACGGAATTTATAATGTATCAATTGTAGATAAAACTGGTCAAATTGCAGATGATTTCAATTCATTAAATGTTAGGTTTTATTTGAATAATTATTCCAGATTAAGTTCTAATGAAGGAATTTTTAAAGATGTTCAAATTGAAAATGGTACTGCCACTGTTGATTTCACTGACTTGAAAGATAACTTTTTAGAGACTGGCAATGTTATCACTGCAAGTTTTCCTGGTGCTTTTGATTATGTTGTAAGTAATCCTCATGTTCAATTTAATGTTTCTGATTCAGATATTCCTGGTGTTTTAACAGAAACAAAAATTATTGCAGAAAATCAGAATATTGTTTATGGGGAAGGCACTATTTATGCAAGTTTAGTGGATAATAATGGATATAAATTAAGAAATAAAATTATTTCAGTATTGATAAACTCTAAAAACTTAATTGGAAAAACCAATGATGATGGTTTGTTAAAATTATCAATTGATGAAAATAGTGGAAAATATGACGTTATTTTTAATTTTAATGGTGATGATGATTATGCTCCATCTTCAACATCTAAAAAGTTGGTCATTTCAAAAGCAACTCCGAAAATAACTGTTTCAACTTTAACTACCTATCCTATGTCTGATGAGTATCTTAAAATAAAATTAACAACTAATGTTGGTAATGCATTGATTAATCAAATGATTACATTTAAATTCAATGGTAAAACATATTCGGTCAAAACAGACAAGAATGGAATAGCAAAAGTTAAAGTTTCTTTAACAAACAAAAAATCTTATTCAGTTAAAGTTACCTATGCTGGAAGCACAAATTACAAACCTATTTCAAAAACAGGAAAGATTGTTGTAAAAACAGGTTCTAAAAAGTCCAAAATAACTGCCAAGAATATTAAAGTCAAAAAGAATGCTAAAAAAATATTTTCATTGAAATTAACTGCATTGAATGGAAAAGCGATTTCAAAACAAAAAATCACTGTTAAAATCAATGGAAAAACTTATGTTGCTAAGACAAATTCAAAAGGAGTAGCTAAAGTTACTGTTAAATTGAATTCTCCTAAAAAATATAATGTTTCAATGAAATTTTTAGGAAACAAAATGTTTAAAGCATCATCTAAAACAAATACGATAACTGTAACAAAATAATGAATTTTTCATTATTTTCTTATTTTTTTTTAAATAATATATTTTAAATAATATATTTTAAATAATAACGTTAAGAAATATATTTGCATACGTTATTAAAAGTAAAACTATAATCATATTAATTTTTTTGAGGTGAGTAAAATAAGAAACATTAAGTTTACTTGGATGTTTGTATTGATTTTGTTTTTTTCAATAATGCTTGTTAATGCTGCTTATGCGGAAGATACCGATTCTAAGAATACTTATAACGTTAGTAACTTTGATACTATTCAAAAACTAATTGACGAATCCGGTTCCGGTGATTCAATTTATTTGGAAAATCAAACGTATTTCGGTGATGGAACTCCTATCTCAATCAAAAAGGACATTTCAATTTACGGATCTAATTCCACATTGAATGCAAATGATAAATCCAATATTTTTGTCGTTTCTCGAAATGTTAATGTAAACATTGTGGGACTGACATTCACTAACGGATATTCTGATGGTGTTGCGGGTGCCATAAGCAATGCTGGAAAGTTATCCATTGTTAATTCAACATTAATCAATACTAATTCAGAACGTGGTGCTATATACTGCTTCGATAAATCTGAATTGACAATACAGAATTCTGTTTTAACTAAAAACACTGCAATTTCTGGTGCAGCCATTGAAAATGACAATCCAAACGGTAATGTAAAAATCATAAACACCACATTCACGGATAATATCTGTGAAGAAGGCGGAGCGATTTATAACATTTGGGGACCTATGCAGGTTTACAATTCTACTTTTATAAACAACACCGCACAGCGGGGCGGAGCGATTTACAACAATAGAGGTACATTAAAGGTATATAATTCCTTGGTATTTTCTAACTTCTGTGATGATTTGGGTGCTGGAATTAAAAGCTGGGGAATTTGTGAAGTTTACGATTCAATCATTGTTAATAACACCAATACCAAAAAGCAGGGCGGTGGATTTTACGTTTCTGAATTTAATTTGAAAATCCAAAATTGTCTGGTTGAGAATAACACTGCCGTTTGGGGTGGCGGAGTATATGTTGAAGCAAAGGCTAACTTGAATGTCATTAATTCCACATTGACACACAATTCTGCTGAACGTGGAGGAGGTATTGATTTAAATCAGGGAACATTAACATTGACTGATTCTACCGTATCAAATAATCTTGCATTGGATGAAGGTGGAGCAATTCGCTGTAGTTTCATGCCTTCTCAAATACAAAATTCCATAATCGAAAATAATGTGGCGAAAATTGGTGGTGGAATTTATATTGATGGTGTTGAGGTCAAAATTATAGAAACTCAATTGAACAATAATTCTGCAAATGCTGGTGGTGCATTTTATAATACTGGAAAGTTAGCACTGAAAAATATTAGTTTAAATAATAATAAAGCTGGTTCTGGCGGAGCAATTTACAGTACTCAAGATTTAAATATTGCTAAAATGTTTGCCAGTAAGAACATTGCTTCTATAAATGGGGGCGTTATTTATAATAGTGGAAAGTTAGATGTTGATAAGTTAACTGCCATTGGGAATGAAGCTTATTTCGGTGGTGCAATATATGCGGATAATTCAATTAAAGTCAATAACTCCATATTCAGTTCAAATAAGGCATCCGAAGCAGGTGCAATTTATGCTGTAAGAGATTTAACAATAGAAAATTCCCAATTTTCAAATAATAAAATCACTCGTAAGGGAGGTGCATTATCTGTTGGAGGAGGTAATGTCATAATAGCAAATTCATTATTTGAATTGCATAATGGTGCTGATGAAGGGGGATGCATTTTTATCTATAACGCTTGCGTATATGTCAATAATACTCAGTTTGTTTCAAATAAAGCCAAAAGTTATGGTGGAGCTATTGATAATGGAGGGCAATTGACAATTGAAAACTCATTATTCAATAATAATCTGGCTTATGGTGCTGGATCTATTGATAATGGTGGACAATTGGATATAATCAATTCAAATTTCACTAATAATAAGGCAACTAAAAATGGCGGAGCTATTGACAATAAAGGAAACATGACTGTAATCGGTTCAATATTTGAAAATAATATTGCCGAAGGTGATGGTGGAGCGATAATTGCAAGAAGAAGCACTGTTGTTTCCCATTCAATCATTGTGGATAATTATGATTCCAATGGTTATGCCATATTTAACAGTACTTGGGATAATGTTTCTGTTAATAACAATTGGTGGGGATCAAACAAGCCTGATTTTGATAAATTATTGAATTTCAACACTTCAGACGATTTCAATTGGATTTTAATGAGCTTTTCAAATTCCACTAAATTAATTCAAGGTAAATCTGCAGGTATCATTGTTACTTTTAATGAAGTAATTGATAAAAATGGCTCTGTTTTAAAATTAGAATCCTGTGAGAAATTACCTGTTTTCAAAGTTAGTTTGCCTAATGGTGATGTACTGTCAGTTAAAAATGGAAATTTAAATACAACAATTTCTATTCCTAAAATCAATGTTCTAAAAGCCATTTGTGATAATGAAAGTATTTCATTAACTGTTGATATTAATCCCGATACTATTAAAAGAATCACTGAAAATAAGAATGTTGTAGTTGATTATAATGGGAAGGCTACTTTTAAAGTTCGTGTTATAGGTGATGATGGAAAGGCTGTTGGAAAGGGCATTGCAATAACAATGAAGGTTGGCAAAACTTCATATAATGTTAAAACGGATAAAAAGGGATATGCAACAAAAACATTTGCTTTTGTCCCCGGAAAATATGTTGTAGTAAGTTCATACAAGGGGTATAGCGTTAAAAATACTTTAACAATTAAAAAAGTATTGTCTGCTAAAAGCAAGACTTCTAAAAAAGCTAAAAAGATTAAGTTTACTGCAGCTCTAAAAACATCAAAAGGAAAAGCAATTGCCGGGAAAACTGTCAGTTTCAAAATCAAAGGTAAAACTTATTTGGCTAAAACAAATAAGAAAGGAATTGCTACAGTTGATTTTAAAAACTTAAAAGTAGGTAAATATTCTGTTATTGTAAAATATTTGAAATCTCAAGTAAAAACTACATTAAAAGTAAAAAAATGATGTAGTTTTTTTCTTTATTTTTTTAGTATTGTTTATAACAATTGTTAAATATAACGAGTGTTAAATAATTATATATTGTTTAAATAAAAATTTAAGCATGGGAGGAAATTATGGAATTTAATAAAATTTATATTGTATTTTTAATTTTAATCATTAGTTGTTTATTTATAAGTTCTGTATCTGCACATGAATCTTCTGATTTTAATCTTACTAATGTTAAATATGATGATAATATGAGTTCAGTTGGAGATGAGCCTATTGTTTCAGGTGATTGTTGTGCCGATGTTGAAAAGGATGTAACTACAATTTTGGATGAAAATAAAACCTGGTATGTGGAACCTGATCCTGATAATCCAAATCAAGTTCAAGCGCCTACCGTACAGCCTGTAATCAATCAGGCAAATCCTGGAGATAGAATTGTTTTAAATGGTTCATTTGTCCATTGTCATTTTCGGATAAATAAAACCTTAAATATTATTGCTGCTCCGGGCACAAGTGTGGGCGTATGTCCTCATCACAATCATCCAACCGGTTCAAATACTTTTGGAATATTTTACATAACTCCTGAAGCAAGCGGAACTGTAATATCTGGTTTTGAATTTACAAATGACTTTTTCAGTATTGCAAATGTTCAACAAAATCCCTTTGCTGTATTAATTGATGGTGCAAGCAATGTGGGGTTAAAAGACCTTGTTGTAAATTGGACTGGAGTTAAAGTAAATGAAAAAAATCCTCAAGATTATGTTTTTAATCCAATATTGATTAGAAATGCGGTTAATACTACATTAAATAATTTATTCCTCAATAATTCAGGTGTTGGTATTAACGTTGAAAATTCGACAGACACTAAAATTATTAATACTACTGTAATTAATAGTGGTGTTGTAGGGATTTTAATAGGAAATAATTCTTCTAAAATTGAAATAACTGATAATAAACTTTCAAATAAAGTAATTCCAATTACTACATTTTTAACTGTTGATGATTTAAGTATTAAGGTTGGAACTACAGGTAAACTTAAAATTACTTTAAAAGATGAGAATTATGCTACTTTAAATAATAAAAATGTTATTGTAATGATAAATGGAGTTAGTAGAAATGTTACTACTGATGAAAATGGTGTTGCAATATTAAACGTGAAATATTCAACAGCTGCAACTTATTATGTAACAGTTTCATTTTTAGGGGATGATTATTTAAAAGCATCCGTTACAGGTTCTAAAATTATTGTAAGTAAAAAAGCAACTACATTAACTGCTCCAAAAAAGACTTTTAAATTAAAATCTAGTAAAAAAATAGCCATTACTCTTAAATCAGGTAAGGTGGCTATTAAAAATAAAAAAGTTTCTTTAAAAGTTAATGGTAAAACTTATTCTGCTAAAACCAATTCCAAAGGTATAGCATATATCACCGTTAAATTGTCTAAAAAAGGTACTTTTAATTATGTTGCTAAATTTGCAGGTGATGCTACTTACAAATCCATATCTAAATCTGGAAAAATTATTGTTAAAAAATAATTTTTTTTCTTTTTTTTTCGATATTACTAATTATTCATTATAATAATTATTAAAATTCATTATTGTTCTTTATTTTACAAAAAAATAGAAATATATTAAATATATCGATAGTATATAAGTATATATTGAAAATTAATTCAATTTTAAAAATAAGGATATAGGCAATAAAATGAAATTTAAAAATTATTTATTAATATTATCATTTTTATTAATGTCATTAATCGTAATTGGTTCAGTAACTGCTTCAGATGATGTAGATTTGATAAGTTTAAATTCATCTGATATTGAACTGAACACTATTGATGATGGTAATTTAAATGAGAAAATTGAACTTTCTCAAGATGATGATTCTGTTTTGAGAGAACCTCAAACAATTGTCGTTGAAGAAATTGATAAAAATCATAATGAAATGACTTCTCCTACAATTCAAAAGGCAATAGATAGTGCAAAAGCTGGAGATACCATTATTATTGAAGGAACAAGCTATGTTCACTGTCATTTTGTTGTTGACAAACAGTTAACCATAAAAAGTAATGTGAATACGACAATGGAAGTGTGTCCTGGAAGTTCTGCAGGATCTGGTTATAAGGGGATATTTTACATATCTCCAAAGGCTAGTGGCACTGTAATTGAAGGATTTGCATTGACAAGCGATGTCAGTAACGACAACGATTATGCCATTTTAGTTAGTGGTGCAAGTGATGTGGTTATACAGAATTGTCAAGTGTCAAATACTGGATATTCCGATATTATAAGAATAGAAAATGCACAGAATGCTGTTGTTCAAAACGTGACTCTGTCAAATGGTGAAAATGCAGTTAGAATTAAAAATTCACAAAAGGTTAATGTTAAAAATTGTACTGTTGAAAACACTAAAAATGGAATAAATGTCATTGATTCTTCTCAAATTAAAATTAATGACAATAACATTTTTAATAATAAGGTTTCAGGTATTTCTTTTTCAGGAACTGGCAATGATTTAACAGTCATTTACAATAATCTAACTGAAAATGGGGATGGATTGAGGATAACTGCTCCTGAAAATGTTTATATTTTAAGCAATTACATTGCATTTAATAAGAATAACGGTGTTTATATAGACAATAACGTGTCTTATATTGAAGTTAAAGGTAACTTCTTCAATCAAAATATCAAATGGGATGTTTTCAACGATTTCCATGTTAAAAACATGAAATATAATGGAAATGAAATTGAAGTCATCACCAATAACTACATGATCAATTATGGTTTCGGTAGCGGAGACATGGACAGGCCGGTCTGGACCCAAATGTATGAGTACAGGCCTGGAACATCATATGCAGATTATGATTACGATTCTGCAAAGGATGTTTTTATTTATGTAGGTGAAGGAAACGGAGATTATTACGGTCATCAGGAAGTGATGTTTTTAGGATATATTTTTGACATCAACAATTTCCTGGCATGCCCTAATATTTATTCTTCTCCCGGAAACATATGGTCTAAAAGCGGAAACTATCAGCTGTATTTAAGTGAGATAAAACAGGTTAAAAAAGGAGTTTATTCAATTTCAATTGTTGATGAAAATGGAAATGTTGCAACAGATTTAAGTTCAGTTCCGGTTACCTTTTACATGAATAAGGCCACTAAAAGTTCAACTCCTCAGGAGGGGGATTTGTACAAGACACTCATGATGAAAAACGGTACAGCAACAGTAACATTTGCTATGGGTGAGTTTAATGAAACCGGCAATGTTATAACTGCAGTATTTCCAACACCTGGAAATACTATTGACGGCAAAATATCAAAGACATTTGCTGTAAATGATTCAGACATTCCTGGAAATCCTATTGCCACCAAAATTATTTCATCAGATGTTTATATGGTTCCAAATGTTGCTGAAAACTATATTGCAACATTAAAGGATGAATCTGGCAATGCATTGTCCGGTCAAACAATTGTCTTTAAAGTAAACGGTAAAACTTACACAAAAAACACTGACAAGAACGGTCAGGCTAAGGTTTCATTAAAATTCACTTCTCAAAAAACTTATAAAATTCAAATTAGCTTTGCCGAATCTGATGACTATTTGGCATCCGCCAAAACAAGCAATATTGTTGTTAAATATTCTTCAAAAACAGCAAAATTAACGGTTCCTACTGTCACCATTCCTCCAAAAACTTCAAAATCATATAAAGTAACTTTAAAGGATGGGGGCGGCAAGGGAATTGCAAAACAAAAGATTACTGTAAAAATAAATGGTAAAACTTACACTAAAACCACCAATTCCAAAGGCCAAGTCGCAATCAAAGTTAAATTTTCAAAATTAAAAACTTATAAGACCTCTGCAACATATAATGGAAGTAAAATTTATAAAAAGGCATCTGCAAGTGGTAAAATTAAGGTTGCCAAAACTGTTACTAAAATAACCGCTCCAAAAGTGTCAGTACTTCCTAAACAGTCAAAGACTTATACAATAGTCTTGAAAACAAGTGCTGGAAAAGCATTGTCCAAACAAAAGGTGACCATAAAACTCAATGGCAAGACTTACACCAAAAAGACAAATTCTAAAGGAAAAGCTACTATATCTTTCAAATCTGCAAAAGAAAAAAGTTACTCAGTCAGTGTTAGCTATAAGGGAACTGGAATTTACAAAGCTGCAAAAGCTACTGGAAAAATAACCGTTTCAAGAATTGTTACTAAAATTGGTGCTGTCGATAAAACATATGCAAAAGACGCCACCAAGGAGTTCCAAATAACTTTGAAGGATAATTCAGGTAAGGTTATTTCAAGTCAAAATGTTAAAATGACTGTTAATGGAAAAACATATACTAAAAAGACAACTTCTGCGGGTAAAGCTACTGTAGATCTTTCTTCTTTAAAAGAAGGGTCTTATACTATTGTAACAAAATATGCTGGAAATAGCAAATACAAGGCCAGTTCCAAATCAAATAAAATAACTGTCACAGGCAAAACCAATACGTTCTATGTGGATAGTGGGCTTGCAAATTCAGATATTCAAAGTATTTTGAATAATGCAAAATCAGGGGATTCCATTGTATTTTTGGGTGATTCATATAATGGTATTTCATTAAAAGTGGACAAATCATTGAATATATTATCTGCAGACAATACTATATTGGCTGCAAAATCTGGAAGTCCGGTATTTAAGATTTCTTCAAATGATGTGAATATATCTAATTTTGTCATTAAGGGAAATTCAGGCAATGCTTTGGTGCTTGACGGTGTAGACAATGTTTTGATTAAAGGTAATTCTTTCATCAATGCTTTGGATAAATCCAAAACTGAAAGCTATCTTGACGGATCTGTAATGTTGCCTGGTTATGGAGTATCTATTTCAAATTCAACTAATGTCAATTTATTGAAAAATCATATGTCTCAATTTGAAAGTGCCATTTTTGCCCAATATTCTTCAAATCTAGGCATAATTAACAATACATTAAAAGAAAATAACTATGGCATCAAATATGGATTCGGCGTAGCCAATAGTCAAATACTTGAAAACGAAATATCAGATAATATTGGTCTATACATCATGACAGTTCCTGAGGGTCCGTCTGGATATGGAATATATTTAAACAATTCTGCTGCTAATGTCACAATCAATAAAAATCACATTGCATATAATCATTTGGGAATTTCTATAGATGCAAACTACTCAACAGGTATTGTTATTACTCAAAATACAATTACTGACAATGTTTTGGAAGGAATCAGATTCAATGCAGGATATGATTTGGCCGAAAATGCAGTTGAACCGATAGTGACCGATAATGCAATTTACAGAAATGCAAGAGGTCCAAGCATGATGATTTTAGGGGAATTAAGCGCTAATCCAGAAGGAATATATGGTGGAGGGTTATTTAATCCTGAAGAAAGATTAAAGCTTGATGCAAATTGGTACGGTACCAATTCTTTGAAGACTTGGGACTATGATACCGGAGTAGTGGGTTACGGAACAATGTGTCCTAGAATCAATACTACAGCAATTTCCTTTAAAGAAATCGTATGCACAACTCCCGGAAGCTATAATGTAACATTTTATAAAAATGGCGAAATGGCTTCAAATTTGCCCACCTTTGATTTGTATGCTACATTAAATAGGGGGACTGACAAAGAGGTAGAGGTAATATTTGATGTTGTTGGAGGTGTTGGTTCATTCAGCTTCAATTCTCAAAACTATTATCCTAACAATAACACAATCGAAATTTCAATTGGCTCTTTGATTTATTCAACTTCCCGTGTGTTTAAGCCAACTTATTCCTATGAAGTTCCCGAAAGCGAAATTTTAAGTTAAACATGTTTTTTCATGTTTTTACTTTTTTTATTTTTTCCATGTACATTGTCCAGATAATTTTTAACTATTTTCATAATATGCACGTTAATGTTACCGTTAGCATTTTTTAAAATTATCATGTTTTCATCAACTATTAAAATAATCAATCGTCTATTCGTTTTAATCGATTTGAATTTTCAACCATTCTATTATTTTTTTTGGATATGTTCCAGATATTATTTTGAAATAAATTATCAACGATATTATTTTGTATTTATCAAAAAAAATTTATTAAAATTATTTTTATTAGATTATTAAGAATTTACTAATATATTTTCAATTTTAATCAAATATAATAATTATTTGATATTTACTGAAATATTTTAGAAAACTTATTAAATGACTTTGTTAATATATATTCTTATCGCATTTATATTTTGGGGGTTTTAAATGGAAAAGAAAAGTAAAGTAATCATTCTTTTATTAGTCGTTTTAGTCGTAGCGGGGGTAGCCACTCACTTGTTTTTATCTCCTTCGACTGTAGAAAGTAAAGGATCAAAAAATATTACGGATATGATTAACAGATCAGTGGAAATACCTGCTTCCGTAAGCAATGTTGTGGCTACCAGTCCGCCAATGACAACTGTGTTATATATGATTGCACCGGATAAACTAAAAGCTGTCAACTTTCAATGGACTGATGCTGAGTTAAAATACGTACCTAATCAATACCATAATTATCCTGTTGTTGGTGGGTGGTATGGTTCTCAAGATGGAAATTATGAAGAATTTATAGCGTCCGAACCGGATATTGTAATTGAATCTATCGATGAGGGTGGTGATGGCGATTTGTCAACTGTTAAAGAACGTCAGAACAAATTTGGTAAAATTCCTGTTGTTGCAGTAAATGATACAACAAATATTGAAAAAATTGGTGAGTCAATAACATTTATGGGGGAAGTTGTTGGGGCACAAAACAAAGCGAAAGATCTCAATGACTTTAACAATAAGTATATTGATATGGTTCATAGTAAATCATCTAAATTATCCGACAACGATAAAAAAACGGTTTATTATGCTCAGGGAGATGATGGTCTTCAAACCAATCCTTCACATTCAACCCACGGGCAGCTGATTGATTTGGTCGGTGGAAAAAATGTTGCAGATTCTGTCAGTCAGGGAAATACAACCTCGGGTGTTCAAGTTTCAATGGAACAGGTAATCAGCTGGAATCCAGATAAGATTATCACAACTGACCCTGAATTCTATTCTCATGTTTATAATGATTCCAATTGGGGCAAAATCAATGCGGTCAAAAATAAAGAAGTTTATCTGTCACCTCAATCTCCATTTAAATGGTTTGATAGGCCGGTTGGGGCAAACATGATTATTGGAGTTCCATGGACTGCAAAAGTACTTTATCCTGATGATTATAAGGACATCAACATGAAAGATGCAACCAAAGAGTTTTATTCCAAATTTTATCATATAGATTTGAGTGATCAGGATGCAAAACAAATTTTATTAGATTCAGGACTTAAAGAATCAGATCTGTAGTGGTTTTATGGATAAAGAAACAAAAGAGATTATAAGTATTATACTTTTAATCTTTTTTCCAATAGTTTTGTTTTTCGCTTCATTTTTAATAGGAAGATATCCTATAAGTCCTGTTGATGTAGTTAATACAATTTTGTGCCCAATATTTCCACAATTGGAGGTTAACTCTACAGTAACAACAATTGTTTATGAAATAAGGCTTCCAAGAATTCTTGGAGCTATTGTTGTCGGGGCATGTCTTGCGATTTCGGGAGCTGCATTCCAATCAATATTCAAGAACCCTTTGGTATCCTCAGATTTGCTTGGAGTTTCCAATGGTGCCGGTTTTGGAGCTGCATTGGCCATCCTGTTAAGTGGGGCAAATATAATCACTCAGATATTCGCATTTATTTTTGGTTTGATTTCTGTTGCAACTACTTACTTAATATCAAGAACTTATAAGGCCGGCGGAATACTTGTCTTGGTTTTATCTGGAGTAGCGATATCTGCTTTCTTCAATTCATTGATTTCTGCAATTAAATTTATAGCGGATCCTGATGATAAACTGCCTGAAATCGTATATTGGCTGATGGGTTCTTTGGCTTCCATAAATGCAGACAAATTGCTCATGATTTTAATTCCTGTAATTATAGGCCTTGTAATATTGCTGCTTTTGAGATGGCACATGAATTTGCTTGCAATGGGCGATGAGGAAGCACAGTCATTGGGCTTGAATCCTTCAAGAGTACGTTTGCTAATTATTGCCGGCTGTACATTGCTGACTTCAGCTGCAGTTTCCATAAGCGGAATCGTCGGATGGGTTGGTTTGATTATACCTCATATGGCACGTATGATTGTAGGTCCTGACAATAGAGTGCTTCTCCCTGCTTCCTTAAGTTTGGGAGCTAGCTTTTTATTGTTGATTGATAATATATCTCGGGCAGTCATAGCTATTGAAATTCCAATAGGTATTTTAACAGCCATTATCGGTGTTCCAATATTTTTATACTTGCTTAAAAGAGGTTATTCAGAATGGTCGTAGATACAAAATTGTTCGATGTAAAAAATATTTCCTTTTCATATGAAGATGAAGAAATTTTTTCAGATATCAGCTTTTCCATAAATCGGGGTGATGTCTTATGTATTCTGGGGCCAAACGGTACTGGAAAAACAACATTAATCAAATGTCTCAATGGTTTGCATGAGATTCGTTCTGGCGAAATTTTGATTAACGGGGAGAATATGAAAAAACTGTCCTTTAGGGAAATCTCAAGGCATATTGGTTATATTCCTCAATCTCATGTTCCTTCTTTTCCATTTAAAGTATTTGATGTTGTGTTGATGGGAAGAGCACCATATCTTAATTTGACTGATTCTCCTAAGGAGGAAGATGTTAAAATAGCTGAAGCTGCCTTAAAAACTTTGGGTATTGAAAATCTAAAGGATAAGGAATATACAAATTTAAGCGGAGGGGAACGTCAGCTGGTGTTTTTGGCTAGGGTGTTATGTCAAAAACCGGATATATTGATACTTGATGAACCGACTTCTCATCTAGACTTTGGAAATCAAATCAAGCTTCTTGAAATAATTGACAATTTGTCAAAAAGTGGATTGGCGATTATCATGTCGTCACATTTTCCAGATCATGCATTTTTAAGCTCAACAAAAGTAGCAATCATGAAAGATAAAAAATTCATAGATTTCGGAGTGCCTGACGATGTTGTCACTGAAGAAAACTTAAAAAAAGCTTATTCGATTGATGTGAGATTGATGGAATTGGATGATAAAAGAAAAGTATGTGTACCAATGAAAACAAATTTAAAACTAGATTTATAAGGTGATATTATGAATGAAAAAGATTATGATGAGCAATTGGCCAAAGCACGTGATTTTCATGGCCATATCTGTGGAGGAATTGCAATTGGAACAAAGCTTGCAATGTATGGGCTGGAATTGCTTGGAATGCCTTTAAATGAAAGACACAAAAACCTGATAGTATTTCTGGAAATAGACCGGTGCATGTCTGATGCAGTTCAATCCGTAACAGGCTGTTCTATGGGCAAAAGAACATTGAAACAGATGTATTATGGTAAATTTGCAGCAACATTTTACAATCAGGACACTGGTGAAGCGTTAAGGATTACAGATGCTGATGCAAATAAGAAATTCAAAGATGAAGAGACAAAAGAAGAAATGATTGACCGCTTCAGAAGAACTCCTCCAGAGGAATTGTTCAGTGTTCAAAAAGTAAAAATTGAATTGTCAAGGGGAGACATGCCGGGTAAACCTTACACAACTGCATTCTGTTCAGTTTGTGGCGAAAAGGTATCTGATGGTCGTCATAAGCTCATTGGTGGAAAACCTGTTTGTAGGTCTTGCGCTGAAGGTTCATATTACGAAATTATTGATGAATAATATTGCTATTTTTATTCATCATAATTTTTCTTATTTTAAAGTTTTAATCAAAATTTTTTATTAGATTTATTAAATACTAATTTTAATTATTTTATTATATTTATTAACACTTATTAGTTCATTAATTTATTTTTAAATTATTCATTACGATATGTTTATATATTCATGTTGATTAATATTTAATTGTATAAAGAGTATGGGTCGTAATGATGGATTTGATTGGGGGGTATTTGTTGATAATGTTGATATTGTTTGAGGGCAATATCGCATTATTGATGGGAAACAATAAGTTAAACAATTTAAAATTGATTGTAACTTCAATATTCTTTTCTGTTGTAGTATTTATAATATTAAATGTTTCAGTTTATTTAAATATTTCCTTGTTGGATTATTTCAGCTACATTTTTTTAATCATTTCGACAATATTATTTTTCATAATATTCTATTTTATTAGAAACAATAACTTCAAACTTGCATTGTACTCTGTTTTGGCATTGTTTTTCATTTCATTGACATTGCTCTGCTCACAAACAAGTTTGAATCATTTGGAAATGATTTTATATTCTTTATGCACATTTATTATATTGTTTGTTGTTTATCAGCTTTCAAAGTTATTGCATCATGCAAAGAGGCAATATTCTGCAATAATTGGAGAGTATATGTGCTTATTTTCAATATTGGTATTGATTTTTGCTTTAACATATAACTCCACTTTAAATCTGGATTATTCAATGTTTAGTCCATTTTTAATTTTAACTCCAACATATCAGTTGATTTATGTTGTTATTGCGATTATTGCTGTTTTGATAATTGGTGTGTTCATAAATGATAGTAGAGGAGGAAATTCATGATAATTCAAGGAACTGAAACGTTAACTTCACTTATTCATATTCTCTCCGAAAGCCTTTTAACTCCTGTTGTTGTATTGCTTGTAATTTCAATTGTGATTGTTATCTTGTCTTTTGGAGGTTTAATTAATGAATATATTTCTCGAAAACCAATCAAATCAAACGATTTGGAGGATTTGATAAGAAGAGTTTCGTTTTCAACAAATGTCAATCAGATGAAAGATGAGATTGCTAATAGTGATTTGTTCGATTATCAAAAGGAGATTTTGACAAGAATTGCAGATAATTATGATATTGGTCCTGAAGCAAGAAAAGCATTGGCCAGTGAATTGATATCTGCTCATGAAACTAGATTGATTAAAAAAACTAATAAGACTGATATATTGGTTCGTGTAGGTCCTATTTTGGGTCTTTTGGGTACATTGATTCCATTGGGTCCTGGACTTGCTGCACTTGGTAGTGGAGATATTGCAACTCTTGCAGAGTCACTGACAATCGCTTTTGATACTACTGTCACCGGTTTGACTGTAGGTGGACTTTCTTTTTTAATTTCAAAATATAAAAAACAATGGTATGAAAGCGAATTGATTGATGTCGAAACTGTTGCGGAAGCTGTTCTTGAAACTATAAACAAATGGTGATTTGATGCTTAGAAAAAGAAGAAGAATTTCGGAATCTGTTGATGATGATCCTATGAGTGGTTTAAATAACCTTTCAGATGCCATGCTGGTTCTTGCTTTAGGTTTTTTGATTTTTGCAATAATGGCGCTGTCTGTTAATCCGGAAATGATTACTCAAACTCAAGCAACTAAAGATGTTTCGACAGCCGATACGTTTTCCCAAAATTACACCAATGCCAGTGGAATAGAGGACAGCGGATACAGTGAAGTTGGAAAGGTATATCAGGATCCGACTACCGGCGAGCTGGTAATGGTATCGAGTTAACATTTAGGAGTAATTTTGCTCCTAAACTATCATTTTCATTTTAATCAATTTTAAAACCGCATTCACTGCATGTTTTGGTTTGGAATTTCACAACCCCTCCACAGTCTGGGCATGACCATCTTTCTCTATCTTGGGCCATCATGCGTCCGATACCAGTGGTTTTAATTCTTTTGGCGCTTTCAAGTGTGTTCAAATCATGTCTTTTGATATATTTTTTTGAATGTTTTTTCATCAAAGGGCATGGAAACTCACTGCATCTGCCGCAATAGCTGAAATTCTTTTTATCAAAGCAGGTTTTTATTTTACACTTTAAGCTGGCTTTGCTTTTCCCGTCATTGCTTATTAAACATCCTGCACAAGGATTTTGATATTTTTCACAGCTAATGCAATTGATTCCGCATGGGGCAAGTAATTTTGAATCAATTTCATTTGGCATTTTCATAAGCTACGCCTCCTATTAAAGTCATGTATCTAATTTTAAAATTTGTTAAATTTAAAAGTTTCTTTAAAGAGTAATTTTTTTCTTGTTTTTTACGATACATTTATAAATACATAAAACAAATATTTGATTACTGTTATTTTATAGCAGTGCTAAAATACTTTTTTTGGGGATAAGTTCCCATATGGATGTGGCCCTAGTGGCTGAACAAAAAGGTGTTATTTATGTATAAATATATTAGAGACGCATGGAAAAACCCTGATGAGTC
>ONQL01000019.1 GCA_900319985.1 uncultured Methanobrevibacter sp.
TACGGCATAATATTTTCCATTTTCTATTTTAATTGTCACATTATTGATTTTAACTTTTTTTAATTTTTCACGATATTTTTTACTTGTCCTGTAATACACCCCTCCCAATTTTGGTAAAATAATTATATTGTCTTTGATTTTTATATTGCCATTGTTTTGTATTCTAAATGATTTTTTATCATGTTTTTTGGATTTAAATCTTGGATAATCACTTTCACCATTGAAAAACTTATTATAAGCATGTATAATATCTCTATAAACTTGTTGCAGGCTTGATGATTCGCTTAAGTATAAAAAATCATGTTCTTTTTTGAGCATATTTAACATGGCGTTAAAAGTGGTCATGTTATCCTCATCTGGATACAACCTAACCTTCAAACCCAGATTAACACATTTCATAAAAAACACTTAAAATTCCATTTTAGAGACAATTTTAAAATTAATTATAAACTAATTTAAATAATAAATAATATATAAAGAAATAGAGAGAGCATTTGAAAACTAATATCTTCAGATGCCTTTTTGTGAAATTCATCTCCGACCTTAAAGAGGTCAGAGTATTCTTTCACTATTAAGATAAATATATTTGGTGAGTGAATGAGGTATGTAAAATTTATTCTGCTTTTTGCAGTATTGTTTTTAAGCATAGGCTTTGCTTGTGCATCGGATAATTCATTAAATGAAACGTTGGATGTGGCTGAATCGGATGAAACTTCTCTGGATGAAAGTAAAATAACACCTGTCCAGCAATCCGATAACCTTTCAAACAGTGAGGTTCTGGATGCATCAGCCCAGCCTGTAGACACTAAAATTGCAAATAATCCTGCAAAGGAAAGTCTGAAAATCGTTAAAAATTCCAATTATGCCAAGAAGGGCGATACATATTATATGTATCTGAAAACCTCTGACGGCAAGATTGTTGCAAACAAAAAACTGAGCATTGGCTTCAACGGAAAAACCTATGTGAAAACTACAGATTCCAAAGGTAAATTCGGAATTGCAGTCACTAAAACCGCAAGTTCCGGCATGATGAACATTACATTTAAGGGAGACAAGTCCTATAAGGCATTTTCCAGTTCATTTAAATTCTATGTTGTCAATGTCTTTTCAATCAATATCGCAAATACGAAACTGCTCACCGACGGATATCTGAGAATATACTTTACAGGTTCCAAAAAATTCATTACAAACAATACAGTTAAAATTACCATTGGCGGAAAGGTATTTAAGAAAAAGGCCAGTGAAGAGTGCTTCATTATCTTCAAACCTAAGCTTAAAGCCAAAAAATATACTGTTCTTGTAAATATAGGCAAGCTTTCCCATTCCAAAACGGTCAAATGCGTCAATGGAGTTGTGAAAAATCCGTTAAAGACAAGTGTTTCTATGGTAAATGGCGCTCCGGATATTGATGTCATGCCTTCAATGTTTGTCATGGCAGACGGCGATGCCAAATACACCCTTACAAAAGAGCAGTACCTCCAAGTGATTAAAAGAGACAGCTACTGTCTGTTCTTATATGGAAAAATGTCAAAATACGTCTGCTTCAAATCAAAAGCGGCTCCTAAAATTTATCATATTATTAAGCGCGGTAAATGGAACATAATCGAACAGGCAATCAACATCAAGCTGGTCAAAAAGAACGGATATAACTACTGGCCGGCTTCAGTCACAGTCAATCTTAAGGGCAAATCTCTGACATACTCAGAGGTTCGTGACATTCAAAATACAGGTTATACCTGCGGACCTACTTCCGCCAGCGTCTGCAGCCAGGCTCTGAAGAATTACCATTCCGAATATTACTTCCAGAAAAATGCGCGAATGGACGGTGGAATCAATATTCCTGATTTAAAATACGTTTTGGATTGCAATCACTTCACCACATCATATTACTATTCAGTGGACAGCGGAGTAAGGCAGCTGGCCAAGGGTGGAGTTGCACTTGTCGCATTCCTGCCGAACCATTATGTTTCTGTTATAGATGTGAGCAAGGATGGCAAAAAGATTCTTGTGAGCAATTCCTATGGGGAGTATGATGTCGGAGGCAATTCAAGGATTCCGACAGGCTGGGTGTCATTAAGTAAGTTCAAGGCAAAATTCGCAGGTGTCGGATTGGTTGTTAAACTTAATTATAATCTGTCTCAAAAAGTAAAAGACATAGTTAAGAATTATTATGCGAGTATGGGTCCTAATTGGGCCAGACAGAATACTCAGGAAAGAATTCCAAATGTCCCTATCTGATGGGAATGGGTTTAATTATTCTTTCATGGATAATCGATTAAAATTGATAGCATTTCACATAACTGCGGTTTAATCGATTGTTCATTGACATTAACGTTAGCTATTTCAAAATTCACATTCAAAAAGGATGTGGATATATATCAGACATTAAAAATCTCTTTCATTTTTAAAAAAGCAGGCGTTAATGTCTGAAAACACTCACTTTTTTTAAAATACTATCTTCAATTCCTGAAGTTAAAATAAAAAAAGGATTGCAATGATTTTTCATTGCAATTCAACAATATATGCTCATTTTGTCTGAGAAAATCCAATTATTTAACAAACTTTCCCGCACCGTTTGTAATGATATAGTTGTATTGTGGGTATGATTTTGCAGATTTTTTGATTACAAGTTTTGTGGTTGCAGATCCGGTATATTTAGGGCTTTTTACAATGATTTTGACCTTGTGTGCACCTGCTGAAAACTTGCTTGTCTGAAGTCCACAGATTCCATTGCTGCTGGTCAGTTTGTAGTCGTAGCCGGTTACAAGATTGAATGTTTTGGTTTTCTTGCCGGTATAGACTTTCATCTGCACTTTTACCTTGTTTAGGAATTTTTTAGCGCCATTGTCATATATTCCACAAAGAAGCAAGCTTGAATCCTTTGAAGCAGAAGCGTGTGTAATAATTTTCAGCTTTTTAGGAGTGATTTTTATGCTTGATGAAACAGATTTGGCAGTGAATGCACTTGACACACTTATAACTACCTTGTGTGTTCCTAGGCCAAGTGATGTGGTTTTATAATTTGCAACTCCTTTTGAATTGGTGGTTATGGTAACAGTCTTGTAATTTTTGCCTGTGTAGACTTTAAGCTTTAATGTTGCTCCGCTTACTGGCTTGTTGTTCTTGTCAACCACTTTCACTGTAAATGATTTTCCTGACTGGTATGCAGCTTTAAGCTTTGTCGGCTTTAGGATGACTGGTCTTTTGGAGATTTTGACGTTTTCAAGAATTTCCACGTTTGAATTTTCATCACTGGTTCTGGATGCGAAAACATAATTTCCCGGATTCAAATTCATCCTGTAGGTTGCTATTCCCTTTGAGTTTGTGCATGTTAAATCATACTTGTAGACTTCTTTTAGGTTGTTTGCCTTGAAAATGAATATGTACATATCTTCATACTCCAAGGGTTTTCCATTTTTGTCAACAACTTTAATGGTTATCTTTTTGTCGTTTTTGTATTTTCCGGACGGGGTAAGTGTAATCACGTTATCATTTTCAGACACCATGGTTACGTTTACATAATCGTTGTCGTCTGTTGCCTCGGTGCAGTTGTATGCACTTCCCCATAGCATGTTATTTCCATAATCCGCATGGTTTGCCAAAAATTCGCATGAACTTGCATTACATTTGTACAGGGCACCTCCGAACTTTGCGCTGTTTATCATAAATATGGAATCGTTGACCTGAGTTTTGGACTCTCTATTGTTGTAGATGGCACCTCCGCTTCTATCGGCTTTGTTCGAGAGGAAATTGGTATTTAATATGATTGCGGTGTCCATATTCGCAATCGCTCCACCAAATTCAGCACTGTTAGCGCTAAACCAGTTTCGAATAGATATTAATGTTTTGTCATTGTAGATTGCGCCTCCGGTTGCCTCATCTTCATTATCACTAACTTGTATTGTGTTATAGTTGAAACGGCTGTTTATTATTGAAAGCAAATTGCCGTTATATATTGCGCCTCCTGTTCTTGCGGTGGTACAGTTTTCAATTGTACAGTTGTTCAGTGTCAAAGACCCTTTGTTGTAAATAGCTCCTCCTGTATAGAAATAGTTTTTGTTTGAGCTTATTATTTTCAGGTTGCTTATGGTCACTTCTGAGTTTTCGGAAATTAGGAATGTACGTGCGGAGTTACTGTAGATTACATGATTGTTACCGTTGATTGTCATGTCCTTATCAATGATTATTCCTCCAAACAGTTCGCTGTCTGCAACGGTGTCATATTCGTAATCATTATACAGAATTATGGAGGAACTTTTTGCAATGCTTTGATTTAGGGCTGTGAAAGTTCCCCTGCCCGCATTTAGATTTGAATTTTCATCGCTTAATTCTAATGCATCACTAGCTTTTTCATCAGTGCTATTTGAATCGCTGGCACTGGCTGCCCCAATAGTTAGGACCAGTAAAATTAAAGCGAAAAGTAGCTTTTTGTTTTTCATGGTAATATATCTATTGCAATGTCAATATAAGTTATGTAAAGTCAAAACTTTACTTTAACTGAGGTTTTTATCTAATCAGTCGCATTTTCACTTTCTTGTCAAATCAGGTATATCTAAAGTGGCTGTTTTTCACAACTCAGCCGTTAATATCTTAGTTTTTCGACAACAATTAAATAATAACTTTGATACATTAATTTAAAGTATTTTCATAATATTTGAATGAGTATAGTTAATTGCAGGCCGTACCGATTTATTTTCCGTCAAAAATCAGATTCGGAGGATATATTATATTCAGTTGTGTCATATATTTTTAATATTATGAAGTTAAAATGCAATTTAGATGAATTATAGTTAATGTTAAATAATATCTAAAATATATTAAAGTTTATATAATTTAAATTATTATTCAACTGTTCATTAGGTGTTTGGATGAATAAGAAACTAATAGAATATTTAATAATTGTAACAGTAATTGTATTGTTGCTTTATGGTTGTTTTACTTTGGCAGGTTATGACTTCCAGGTAAAGAAAGCTAACGTTACTGATTCAATAAATATGTTTTATCCAACAAGCTCTGGATATACGGTCAATGGTGATACTGTAGAGTTTAGAAATGTCTTGTATAATTTTTATGATATGGATGTCAGTAAATTAAACTCTTCAAACCCAAAAGTGACAAATCTTTTAAGTCATTTTTCCAATGTGGGTCATGGTACCATTGATTTTCTTAATGAAAGTTGCTGCGTTGTTACTATGGAATTTGATGATGGTTCAGGTTTCAGGTATCATTCATTAATCATTCCTATAGATTCATTCACCAAGAGTAACATGTCATTCAAAAAGGATGCAACGGTATATGTATTTGAAGCAAATGACAGACAGTTTGCATTAGACACTGCTTTCAATAGTCAGGTGGTATTATGAGTAATGATTCTTTCAGATATAGGGGACATGAGGTATTCATAAGTTATTCAACAAAAAACAGTGAAATAGCCAACAAGATACGTTATTCCCTAGAACAGAATGGACTTCCATGTTGGATTGCACCCCGAAACATTTCATCGGGTAGAATTTATATTGATGAGATTGCTGATGCAATAAAATCGACCAAAATTGTGCTTTTAATATTTTCTGAATTCTCTCAGGAATCAAAATATGTGCAAAATGAAATCAACATGGCATTTTCATACAATAAGCCACTTCTGTCTGTAAACATTGATGATTCGCTTCCTAAAGATGGCATGGAATATTATTTGAAGGTAACTCAATGGTTGCCTGCATTTCCTAACCCTGAAGATCATCTTGAAACAATAGTTAATGATGCATTGGAACTGTGCAATCAAAAAAAGGACACACCAGTTCTGGTAGATTTGGGAAATTTCAAACAGGATGATTTGTCAAAGCATAAAAAGGATTATCCTTCCCTTCTGTTTTTTACACCATTGTACTGGGCCTCATTTTTTTACATGGGTATCGTAGCAAACAGGAAACTATGGGTGCTGATGGGATTTCTGTATTTAATTCCAACCCTGATATTTTTGGCAATCTATTTCCAGATATTTGGTTATCTGTTCACAAAATATCCTATGCTGGTTCTTTTCGGTGTGCTGTTTATTCTGCTTTGGATAATTGCAATCATCCACGGACTGGTGATTAGAAATGAATTTTTAACCAGAAAATCCGTTTTAAGATTCACTTCTTCAGATGATGATTTGTTCGAATACCTTTATGATGAATACGTTGAATTGTAATTGGGAGATTTATTATGAATCGTGACGTTTACATATGCTATGGTGACAAACAGGAGGAAATTAGCGAAGCGATTTGCGACTTGTTTAAAGACAACAATATACAATCATGGATAAAGTCAAGGGATTTTCCTTCAAATGATGCAGATAAGATTGTCAATGCAATAGCTACTTCAAAATGCTTTGTTCTGATTTTATCCAATAATTCAAATTCCAATCATATCATTACCGAAACGGATATTGCATTTTCAAGAGACATTCCTATATTGGTATTCTATATCGATGAGCTGAAGCTGGAAGGCAACCTTGAATTTATTTTGGAAACTCAGACAAAGATTTCCTCATTTCCAAACTCAAAAAAGCAGTTGGAGACATTGGTTAGAAAGACTTCCGATATTGTGGGAAAACCTGTTGGAAATGTAAAAATCGACTCAAGATATGTTTCCTTATTTGAAAAGGTCAATCCCAAAAGAAGGGAAAATAATGTTAAGAAATATGTTAAGATAGCCATTCCAATTGCAATAGTTTTGGTTTTGATTTATTTGTTTGTAATATTGCCTATGGGGCAGAACACTACTGAAAATGGTGTTTTCTCCATGAATGTGACTGGTGTCGATGTCAATGGATTGAACTATGTTGTCCATGGAGAATCCTTTAATCTTCCCGGCGATGCAGATAAATATTTCATGAACATCCGATTCCTTGACAGCAAAGACAATATGATTTTTGAAGTCAATTCTACAGCAGATGAGTTTAAGTCAGGTATAATATGGCAAGGTAACTTACCTAGCGGCAATGCAACTCATGTTGGCTTTAAATTGACAGATAAGGGGGGTAAAATTCTTTCTAAGGAGGATTATAAGATAAAATGAACTTCAAATATGTATTCATTGTGATTTTAATAATCATATTTTCGCTTTCGGCTGTTGCTGCCAGTGAAAACGTGACTGATGAAAGCGTTTTGGTCAGTGGCGGTCAGATTTGCGTTAGTGAAAATCATAATGAAAAGCTTTGTGAAAATCAGGATTTAAACAGCAATCCCTCTTCAAGCGGCAACGATACGGATTTGGCAGTTTGGATTGATGTGGAAAATGTTCAGAAAGGTAAATTATACAATCAACCGGGTTACGAGGTTCCTTGGAATGTATCCGTTTGGGTCAATAGTGGAATTGCACGCAATGTAACGGTTGATGTTACTTTGGGCAATACGTTGGAGTGTATTTCACATGATGTGGCAGTAGGAACATTCGATCCATCAACTGGTGTTTGGAATGTTGGTGACTTGACAGATTCCGATGGAAAAGTAACATTGTCAATACTGACAAAACTTAAGGACGGCAGCAAATTCAAACTCATTGCTGAGGCAACAACAGATTCTCCGGATATTGATATTACAAACAATTGGGATTCTCTTTTTATTAAAAGCGGAGTATCTAAATTTGATTCAAACATGTCTCAAACTTCATCTGATGTTGCACAGCCTAAACATGAATTTCACACTTCAGGCAACAATGGCTGGGTTATAATTGATGAAGAAGAAGAGGAAAATCCGCCAAATCCAGATGAACCTTCACTATCTCCGGATGATCCTTCACAATCACCGGATGGTCCTTCAGACAATCCGAATGAAAACGGCAATGGCGCTTCGGGAGAAGATGATTCTAATCCAAATCAAAATCCGGATTTGGGAACGGGCGAGGGGTCAGGTTCCGCATCAAAATCCCTAATCAAAAGCAAGGGTAGAATGCTGGCTAAATCAACTAAACCTATTTCAAATGCAATTTTAAATGCTTTAGGTGGTGTTTTCAACCCTGTGTCTTCCATTATAGGTTCTGATGTGAAAGGCAATCTGTCAGCTGAAACCATTAAGGCAATATCTGCTCAGGACTATACGAAAATTCCGATTATTATATTTTTCGTCTTCTTGGTGCTTTTGGCAGTGATTGCTGCTTACGGCAAATTTAAACATTAACTTTTTAATTTTTTTTTATTAACTCTTATTTTGTATAATATTCATTAAATTTCTTAATCGCTCAACATGTTTGACATTTTTGCATATGTATCCAATAGATTTATAATATCTAATTAATAGACTATGTTTATGTATAATAAAAGGACTTTTTTGCTATTATTCTTATTGCTGATGGCTATTGTAACTGTATCATCGGTCTGCGCAAGTGACGTGTCTGATGTTGCGGGCAATGAATCAGGCATCAATAAGATTGATGCAATAGAAAATACTGTAATTGGCGAATCGATGGGTGGAGATGATTTTAATGAGCTATCCATTGATTCAGTAGACGCAATATCAAATGACGATAAATCAACTGACTCTCTAAAAGCTGACGGTCAGGGAAAACTATTAAGTGAACTTCAGGAAACTATCAACAAAGCTGCCAAAGGAAGCACAATCACATTGACTTCAGATTATTACTCAGCAAGCGGCATGGAAAGCAGAGGTGTTCTCATTGACAAGGCCATAACAATCAACGGTAACGGCCATACAATAAGTGGTAGTGCTGCCAATGGTGGTAAATGGTCAAGAGCATTTTACATTACTGCAGACAATGTTGTATTGAATAATATTGTCTTTGCAAACGGATATAATAGTTATGGTGGTGCTATAGACATTGAGGATTGTCTGACTGTCATAAACAACTGTGACTTTATCAACAACACCGGACCTTATGGTGGTGGAGCTATTAGGACTGCAGGAGAGCTTAGAATCAACAACTGCAGATTCATAAACAACGTGGCTCAGGGATATCAATATAACCCTTCAACATCAAATAGTGATCCTGCGGGATTTGGAGGAGCTATTTTTGCATTTTATCCATCTGAAGGAAACAGGTCTTTAATCATATCAAATTCATACTTTGAATACAATCGTGCAAGCGTTTCAGGAGGTGCATTGTATCTTGGAACTACAACTAAGGATTACGAAATAAGGCCGCTTGATGCCGAAACACACATTTTCAATTCAACATTCTACAATAATGTTGCAATATATGGTGGTGCAGTAGCTAATTTCCAATGTTGCAATGTCTGGGATAGTCGATTTTTGGAAAATAGAGCAATGGGCAGTGGTGGTGCAATACATATGACAAACGGTATATATTCAAATGATGATGATGTTTTCCAGATATATGCCCTTTTTGTTCATGGAAATTCCTTGTTTGAAAAGAATACTGCTTCTTCAGGTGGTGCTATAAGGTATAATCCTGATCCTGAATTGCTTAAGATGGGACTCCAAGGAGTTGTGAGAATCTTTGACGATGTTGTTTTCAAATCAAATTCAGCAGAAACCGGTGCTGCATTGCACATTGCAAACAGCTTCTCAAAAGTGGAAAATGCAAAATTCATATCCAACACTGCAAATGACGGAAGCGTAATTTATGGAGGAAACATAATTGACTCCACATATTCCGGAAATTCCGGAAAATTGATTGATGAAGGAAATCTGATAGATTCAGGATATACTAAATTCACCTTTGTCCAATCAGGCCAATATTACAATGATAAGTTTGTAACTGTAACACTGACCAATACTAAATACAACACTCCTTTAATTTATGTTCCTGTTAATGTCAGATTTTCCAATGGAAAATCAGTTACATTAAAAACAGACTCCGATGGTAAAGCCACTTATAAGATTCCATTTGGTGCAGGTACTTACAGTGCAACTGCAACTGTGGATGATGACAATATTGAGGTAAGTCCTATACAGCTAAACAGCATTAAGCTGGCCAAGGCTCCATTAACAATAACTCCTTCAAAACTGTCCACAACATATGACTCCGGTAAATATTTCCAGATTAAGGTTGTCAATACCCAAACAAAAAAACCTGTAAATGGAATTAAACTTAAATTGATGGTATATACCGGTAAACAATATAAGACAGTTAGTCTGACTACTGATTCCAAGGGAATTGCAAAATACAGTGCTTCAAAGCTTTCAATTGGTACTCATAAGGCTGTTGTGTCCAATGCACAAACTGCTGACTGTACAGGGTCTCAAAAGACTACTTCCATTGTCATTTCAAAAGCTAACTACAATATAATTGCTCCGAAAGTGACAAATCCGTATAAGGTAGGCAAATTCAAAATCACTGTAAAAAATAAGGCTTCCGGAAAAGTAGTCGGTGGAGTAAAACTCACAGTTAAACTTTACACAGGCAAAAATGCCAAGACTGTCACAGTAAAGACAAACAAAAAAGGAGAAGCCAGTGTAAGTACTGCTGGACTTAGCAAAGGAACCCATAAGATAGTGGTAAGCACTAAAGCAACCAAGTTCTATAAGGCTTCCAGCAAAACCAGTTCTGCAAATATTGTAGCCAAGGCATCTACCAAGATAAGCTATTCAGATTTGGTTTACTACTGCAGACAAGATTGGATTAACTCAAATACTTTCCGTACATTCACCTATGGTGTCAGTGCAAAGGTCTTCTTGAAGGATCCTAACGGAAATGCATTAACTAAAACCGTGATTTTGTCTCATACATGCGGAAACTATACTACTGGTACTTCAGGTAAGGAAATTGGGCTTTATTGCGGAAGACCTGGAACATTGACCATTAGGTTTGCAGGAGACAGCAATTATAAGGCAAGTTCTGTAAGTATTAAATTGGGAGATGAAGAAATTCATCATGTTTAATTGAATGAATCTTCTATAATCCTGTTTTATCATATAAAAATAGGTAATGATTATGTCAAACAAAAGAATATTTTTTGTTCTTTGCTTGCTGGCTTTGTCGGTTGCTGCAATATCTTCAGTCAGTGCAAATGACCTGACTGGGGATATTCTCAACGATACAGATGCGGATGAGATAGCTGAAACAAATCCTGAATCTGTGAATTTGAAATCCGATGATAGCGACGTTTTGGAAAAGTCTTATGACGGAACATTCACTCAGCTTCAAAACAAGATATCATTCTCATCAGCAGGATCCACATTATATCTTGATGAGGATTATTCATACAATGACGGTTTCGGAGGGTCCTGGGGAATATCCATAACAAAGCCGATAACAATAGAAGGAAATGGCCACATAATTGACGGGATGTCAAAATCAAGGATATTTTACATCACTGCCAAAGAGGTTGTATTGAGAAACATCACCTTCGCAAATGGATTTACAACAGGTAATGGTGGAGCTGTCTACATGTATGGGGTGGAAAATGCATCATTTGAAAATTGCAATTTTTTAGCCAATTCCGTTAATGGATATGGAGGTGCCGTATTTGCAGATGGTGTTGCTTCATTTTCAATGACTGACTGTGTTTTCATAAGAAACTATGGAAGTGCTAACGACGAGTTGACCCTGTGGATATTGGGAGATATTGGCGGGACCGGTGTCACAATAGGTGATGACAATTATGTTCATAACGAAGCCAGCAATGGTGGTGCTATTAGTTTGAGCAATGTCGACCATTCATTGATTGAGCATTGCACCTTCAATAGTAATTTTGCCGTTGGTGCCGGAGGAAACATCCACCTTTTCAATGTCGATGATTTTATGGTTAGGCATTCCACATTTATAAATTCCTTTGCTGGATATGGTGGAAGCATTCATGCTGAAGGCAGCAATCTTTCATTAGATCATGTGAACATATCCAATTCAGCCACTTTCCAATTTGGAGGTTCAATAGCTACCCGCTGGTCAAACCTCAAGATAAGCAACAGTAATTTTAATACTTATGTCTCTAAACACAGTGCAGGTGGGGCAATATATAACTTTCTTGGAAGTGCAATGGTTGAAAATTCATCATTTTATAATGGATTTGCTTATTATGGTGGTGCAATCGCCAACTCACAGGCTAATCTGACTGTAATGTCCTCAAAATTCATCAATAATTCCGGAGGCTATGGGGGAGCAATATACAACAATCATGGAAATCTTTATGTGGACGGTTCATTTTTCAACAATTCAGAGGCAAAACAGGGAAGTGCAATATTTTGCATGCTTTCAAACGATTTGTCATTCACAAACAACATTTTCATAAACTCTTCCGGAGGCCAATTTATCATTTACTCCATGCATTCCAACAACGACATCATTGAAGCCAACAATCATTTTGAAAACATATATTATCTCAGAGCAGAATACACAGGCTTTTATGATGATGATGCGTTTAGGGAATACAGTCGGACTTTAACCTATATAGTATCCAACGATGGAACATACTTGAATAAATATAAGAATACAAAGGAAATACAACTTTCTGGGGATTTTGTTGAATTTGACGTGTTTGATACAAGTTGTCCTGAAAATACCACAATATATGCTGATTTCAACACTGTTATCAAGCCGAAAATCAATATGGAAAAATATTATGACATTGATGAGGAGTATAAAATATATGAATGCATTTACATCAGGCTTTTCAGCGGTTCTAATCTTGATAATCAATTAGAAAAAATTGACGATGTTCATGATTACAACACAATTTCAATGAATATCAGTTGGGCAAATAGAACATGCGCTGAATTCAAGGATCTTATAGGTTATGATGACCTGCACAAGCCTTATTCAATAATAAACAGTTCTTTAAGTGACATAAAAGCAATACCTTCAGCATATGATTCCCGTGATTATGGGTATGTCACTCCAGTAAAGAGTCAGGATTCAGCTAGTAACTGTTGGGCATTCGCAGGAATTGCAACCCTTGAAACATGCATTAAAAAGGCAACCGGCATAACCTATGATTTTTCAGAAAACAATCCTAAAAACCTGATGGCTATGGATTCCATCACTGGTCTCAATAAAGTGGCTGACGCAGGTGGTATCGATTCCATGATAATGGGTTATTTCAGCAGTTGGCTAGGGCCAATAAATGAGAAAACTGAGACTTATGATATATATTCATCAATTTCAGCAGTTTATGGGTCTGTTTTCCATGTGCAAAACATCAAATTCATACCTACCCGTAAAAACAATCTGGACAATTCTCTGTTTAAAAGGGCGATAATGGATTATGGTGCAGTATGTGTTTCCATTGATTTGGATGATGGAGAGTATCATGCAGTTTCCATTGTCGGATGGAATGACAATTACAATGCTAAGGATTCCTTGGGAAGGTATACAAAGGGTGCATGGATATTCAAAAACAGCTGGGGAAGTGACTGGGGTGATGGAGGTTACGGATACCTTTCATACAACACTGCATTCCTAAGTGATCTCTATAATTTTTATCATGCATTCACATTTGTATTCAATAAGTATGATGAAATTCTGCTTGACGGGCTTTTAAAAAATTACCAATATGACTATTCCGGTGTGACAGATTACATCTGCAGCGACGGATACATTTACTATTCAAACAAGTTCTACTGCAACCAAAGCGATGATTTTGATGAGGTGCTTGTCGGATTTTCCACTTACTTCAAATATCCTACAAACTACACTGTTTCACTTTATATTAACGGCAATCTGAAGCTTTCACAGTGCGGATTTAGTGATGCAGGATACTATACAATTCCATTCGATAAGTTGTATGACATTGAAAGGGGGGATGAGTTTGTCATCGAAATCATTAATCACAATGATGGTGAAAACTATGCTCCTGTCTGTCAGGTTGATGAAACAACCATAGCGAATGTTTTGCCAAACACTTCATTTGTAAGCTTTGACGGAGAGAAATGGCTTGACCTGTATGACTTGAAAAGATTCAATGACTTCTTGTACAACTCCACAAAATTATACACCAGCCAGGTTGCATGCATAAAGGCATTCACATGCTGGATTGAAAGAATTGCTCAGGATATTTATGTGAAAGAATTCAGCAGTGTCGATGCAGGAGAAAAGGTCAGAATAGACATATCCCTTGAGCATTCAATCTATAATGCCGGCCACTACACTATTGATTCTCTTCAAGCAACCAACGGAACTTTAGTGACCATAAAAATCAACGGCAAGGAGTATTATGCAAAGATTAATAATGGAAAGGCTTCACTTGAGATAATATTTGATAAGCCGGGTCCATACACTGCTGTTGTTCAATATGCAAACGACAGATTCATGTCCAATGAAGTCAAATTCAATTTCAAAGTCAACAAGCATGATGCGGTAATATCTGCTAAAGATCTTTCCATGGTTTATGGTGGAAGCGGAAAATCCGTTGTTACATTGAAGGACGATAATGGAAATCTCATCAAGGATGAGATAATTTATTTCAATATCAACGGAAAATCAACTCCTATCAAAACAAATTCCCTAGGGCAGGCCAGTATGCCAATCAACTTGGCTCCAAACAAGTATGTTGCAACAATTACTTACAAGGGTAATGATATCTATTCAAATGCCAAAAAGACAGTCAATGTCGTTGTCAAGAAATCAACTCCAAAATTGACTGCAAAGGCCAAAACATTCAAAAAATCTGTTAAAATCAAGAATTATGCAGTTACTCTGAAAACTAACTTGGGCAAAGCAATAAAAAGTGCTAAAGTAACATTGAATGTTAAAGGCAAGTCTTATTCAGCAAAAACCAATGCAAAAGGTCAGGCTACATTCAAGATTACCAAACTGACTAAAAAAGGCAAGTTCACTGCAACAGTCAAGTTTGCCGGAAGCAAGTACTACAATGCAAAGACTGTGAATGCTAAAATTACTATCAAGTAGATGATTTTTTCATCTACACTTTTTTTTTTAAACAATAGATTAACCAAAGCTTATTTTGAATCTTAAGCATCAATATAATTGATGTAATCTCAATACTTTATTTTTAATTGTGTCTTCCTCTGTATTGGTGGCATCAGTCGTATTTTAGCTTTCTTGTTAAATTGAGGATATACCAAAAGTTAAAGATTGGCTGTTTTTCAGAAAGTCCGCCGTTAATGTATGGTTATTTGACAACAAATAAATAATATCTTTGACACATTATATATTATATGATTGAATGGGGAGGTTTAAATGAATCGCAGGAATAAGCTGTTTATCTTTGGATTGATTTTACTTGTTTTGTTCACGGTTTCATCCGCATCAGCTAGTGAAAACGTTACGGATGTGGTTTCAGATGATGATAATCTGGTTGATGGACTGGATGTTGTGGTAGATGGTAAAAAGGATGTTTCAGTTGAATATGATGCTAAACTCAGTGCTAAAGATGTAAATGAACAATATGATTTCTATGGCAATGTAATCAAGGTGGCTCTCAAGGACAGTAAAGGTAAACTAATTAAAAATCAAAACGTTAAGGTTATTTGGGATGGAAAACTTTCTGAAAATTCTTATGATGAGGATGGTGGAAAATATTACTTTGATGCAAGCGTTAGAGGAGCTGGAAACCATAAGGTAAAGATTATGCTAGTCGATTCAAGTTATTCTGCTAAACCTATTGTAATTAATGTGAAATTAACAAAGGCACCAGTCAAAATGACTGCTAAGAAATGGATTTCCACCACAAAGTCAGTTACTGTTTTGAAAGTTGCCGTTAAGGACAAGCAGGGGTATTATGTTCAGGATGGTGTGGTCAAGTTCAAAATCAATGGCAAAACATACAAAGCCAAAGTCAATGATGGGATAGCTATCAAGAAAATCAAACTCAAAAAGGCTAAAAATTATAATTACAGAGCTACCTTTGTCTCTAAAAATTATATATCTAAATCTGTAACTTCAAAGGTTTATGTAAAAAAAGCTAAGAAGTATTATAAAATTAAAGCCGGAAAATACAGTATTAAATTGCCTTATAAGAAGTATTTAAGATTAATCAATGCCAAAAATAATAATAAAAATGGTTATGTAAGTCTAAAAACCGGCAAATTCTATTATTATGATGCTCCTGCATATAAAACAGTCCAAGTAAAGAAAACTAAATGGGTTTATAAAAAGGTTTTAACCTATGAATCTTTTTATTATGGTGATGGAACCTATGACTCATATTCATACAGCTTAAGTAAGTATTATAGGGCTGGCTGGAAATGGTATGGATCATATGATAAAAGTTTTGTTGATGGTTATGTATCTTATGCCAAATTAAAAAAGAAGGTGACCTATACAGTTTCTAAACAAGTTAGAAACGGATATAAAAGCGCTAAAAGTCCAATTTATGTGATGGTAGAAATATTGCCTAAAGACGGTCAGATTAAAAAGGGTGATTATATACGTGCTTGGACTGCCGGCGGTGGTGAAATGGGCACCAGATTGGCATTCCATAAGATTGATTTCTATACATACAGTCCTTAAAGATAAGTTTTTACTTGTCTTTTTTTATTATTTTTTGATAAATCTAAAAAATATGGTGAAAAAACTATGGATAAAAAATATTTGATAATAATACTGATTGCAATCGTTGCAATACTTGCAGTAGGCATTATACTCAGTGCTGGAACCCATCATGAAAAAACATATAAACCATATAACTTCAGTGCAACATGCAGTATAGAATTGCCGACCTGGATAAACTTCAGCAATGGAGCAGGAGATTTGAATTCCAGCAGTAATGTAATGGGGTCAAATGTTAAATCTACAACAAAAGCATTGTTCGGCAACAATGAAGTAATGCAGATTACATATGGGCATAGTACTGTTGATGGAGCAAATGTGGGTGCAGATTTAAATGATAATCTGGTATTGGAACAAAATGGTAAAAAGGTATATACTCGTACGGTAATGAATGAAAAAACAGGTGAATCAATTAGTGTAATGGGTGAAAATCAAGAGGTAGTGAATTATATAGCAGACCATGTGAAATTCAGCGGTAATTCTACAAAAACCAATAATACAACAGATGATAAAGTTGTTTATACTCCGCCATCTACAAATAACAACAAATCCAATGATGATAAAAAGTATTCTCAGCAAGATTTAGACCGTGCTAGAGCTGATGGTTATCTGCAAGGTTATGATGATTCAATGTTATATTATGATGATTATGGGTCCTGGTCATCCGGTTCATCCAGTTCAAGCTCATCAGGCTCATCCAGTTCAGGAAGTGGCAGCAGTAGCAGCGGATCATCGAGTTCTAGCGGCTCAAGTAATGTTGAAACCACTGTAGGGTAATATATTAAAGTGTTACATTAATTATACGTATTGCATTGCAGTATTTCAGCATCACAACCGATTTTAATGTAAGTTATGTTGGTGCATGAAGTATTTGCTCTTATGGTCGAAGCAAGTCATTAATTGAAAAATATGCATAATTTCAGAAAAGATAATTTTAAGTAATTATCTTTTATTTTTTTTTTTTTTTTTTTATTTTCGAGTGTTGGCGGAAATTATTTAATTTTGAACATGTTCCATGTTCTCCTTTAATTTTTTTTTAGTGCAAAATTTTAAGACCAAACACTAACAAAACCAAACTAACATTAACATCTGCAATTCAAAAAGACACACTAAAAAATACTCCTATATCCCCAAACACTAAATACTTCAAAACCTAAAAACCCCACAGTTAATGTCAAAGCAATGTGATTAAACAGATTAAATTATACTAAAAAACGACTAAAAAAGATTAACAAGGACATCACCGGCAAATCAGATTAAAACTCGGTAACATTAGTACTGTCAATTAAGAAATTGCTTTATCTAATGGCAATGGTTAATGTTAAATCCAACTAATGAATTAATCAAAAACCAGTGAAAATAAGATTGTTGAAAGTGACTAAGGGGGTAAAAGCAGTTTTCTTTTCATAAAAAGATTTAATAAAAGCATGTTAATATACTATTATTTAGGTGCTGGTGATGAATCTTTTTAATAAAATCAAAACATCATTAATAAAATCAGAAGAAAACAATTTTAAATACTTATATGGTCTGCTTAAAAATGAAAGCGAAATAGATTTAAAGACGGATATTGTCTTGGATGATTCGGAAATTGATGAATTTAAGGAGGGAATAAAAATTGACAGGAACAATGTTGTCATCAACGGTAATGGACATGTCATTGATGGGAAAAACATTGCCCGGATTTTTGATATCACAGGAAAAAACGTTGCTCTTAAAAACATCAGATTTAAAAACGGATACTCAGAATTCGGAGGCTGGGTTCAAAATAGAGGCGTCACAGACATAATCGACTGTGAGTTTGCAAATGACGTATCATCTGACAGCACAACCATCTACAACTACAGCAAAGCTAGTATTACCAACTGTAGATTCAATCTGAAAACAGCTAACGGTTCATCATACAGGATCCTGTTGAACAGCAAAATGGCAAGATGTTATATCAAAAAATGTTCCCTTAAAAATGAATTAATCTTCAATATGGGTTTTCTGATTATAGATGAAAATGAGAGAAAACTGGAAAATAATGTCTCAAACGACGAGGGTCAGATATTCATCATGTCCAAAAAACCCCAAAGAGAAAACATCAGCGATTATATCTATAATCTCACCCATGGGGAAAAGGAAATCACACTTAACGGCGATTTGATTTTAGATGGAAAAAGCATCCTTCTTGACACTGATAATCTAATCATTGATGGAAATCATCATGTAATAACAAGCATGCATGAATTGGGATTATTTAAGATTTTAGGCAACAATATTACTCTAAAGAACATGATTTTTAAAGATTCTCATGCAGAATATGTCAATGGAGGTGCAATTGAAAGCAAAGGGAAAAATCTGAGAATTGAAAATTGCATATTCGAAAACAATTCCTCGTTGTGGAGCGGAGGGGCAATTGAAAGTGACGGGTCACTTCAGATTGAAGATTCGATTTTCATTAGAAATTCTGCAAAAAACGGAGCAGTCATTACAAGTGGAGGGGATTTGAAGATTGTCAACTGTGAATTTGCATCCAATGAAAGTACCTGCACTTCCTCTAGAAAATCTGTAAAAATTGAAAACTCAATATTCAAGGACAATTTCAGAAAAGACCTGTCATTAAGTGGCATAGCCTCAATATGTGATTGTGAATTCATAAAAGATATTGAAAATAATCATGAATCAATTAACCTCAAAACTTGCAATCTGGAAATGAAAAATACATATTTTACAAACAATCGTCAAAGTGCAGGCATTACTGCAAAAGATTCCAAGATTGACATTGAAGATAGCAGATTTAAAGACTGTTTAAAAGCAATAAATGCGGAAAAGTGCGATTTGATGTTGAAAAAAAGCAAATTCACAAACAACCTCGAATGCATTTCAAGCGATTCCTATCTGACTATCTACAAATGTGAATTTTCACAAAAAGAAAAAGATGAATTTGCAGTTAGAATTGAAGGAAATGCCGATTCATCATTTTCCATTCAAAACACTATATTCAACTGTGAATCTGAAAAAATTTTACATATCATGGAGGGTTACTGCATTCTTAGATACAATGAATATGCTCTCAAAGACAATTATGCAATCTTCAATGAAAATGGGGAAATCGAAATTATTAATGAAAAATTCAATAATCCTGCATCAAAATGCATTTACAGCAATTATATTATTAAAAGTGATGATGATATAGAAAATTTGATTGAAAAGGGAGAAAACTGCCAAATAAAACCTATAAAACAGATGCCTCCTTTGAAGTATAAAGGATTCACCTACCTCGAAAATCTGATTAATGAAAATGATGAGATTACTCTGGAGCATGACATTTTAATGCATGAATCAGAACAGGATTATTTTGAAGGAGGGATTGAGATTAGCAAAGATAATTTAAGAATCAACGGCAACGGCCACACAATTGATGGCAGTGAATTATCAAGGATATTCTATATCACTGCAAACAACGTTATACTGGAAAACATCACTTTCAAAAATGGAAAATACATCAGGAGCAAATTTGACAGTTACGCCTGCGGCGGAGGTGCCATTTATCTTCTGCATGATACTTCACTGAAACTCATCAACTGCATATTCACGGATAACTCTTCAAGACAGTCATCGGGTGCAATCAGAAATAATGGAGAGAGATTAACAGTTATCGGCTCTGAATTTGAAAACAACATTGCACATAATGGGAATTCCGGAGCAATATATAATGAATGCGGAGAGTTAACCATTGAGAATTGCCAATTCAAATCCAATAATTCAAATACCTATGCTGGAGCCATCTATAATGAAAATGGGACTTTGAACATAAGTTCCTCAATATTTAAAAATAACAATGTGGAACTCTCATACTTTGGAGGAAGCGAAAGTGGAAATGCATACGCTGAAGAAAAAGATCTCTTCAAAGAAAACAGGGGTGGCGCCATATATAACAAAAATGGAGATTTAAATGTTTTAACTACGAATTTTGAGGAAAATGAATGCTCAAAAGGAGGGGGAATTTATAATACAGGAAATTCCTTTAGAATAATAGACTGTTACTTCAGCAAAAATAAATCTGAAGAAGGAGCATCAATATACAATTCAAACAAAAACAAATTTGTATTCACAAGCTGTATTTTCGAAGACAATGACTCTCAGGGAGCCGGAATTTATAATAAAGAAAGTATCCTTGATTTGGAAAAATGCAATTTTAACAATAATGTCTCATCACAAAACGGGACTGCCCTATACAATAACAATGGGGTTTTAAACCTGAAAAAATGTATTTTCAATTCAAACAGAGCAGTTTGGGGAAAATGCGGTGGAGCAATATCTTCCTTTTATGGCACCATCAATATTGAAAACTGCAATTTTAAAAGAAATGAAGCCAGAAACGGTGGAGTGATTGATAACTATAATGGAAAAGTGTACATAAATAGTAGTAATTTTGATGAAAACAATTCAGAGTGGAAAGGAGGATCACTACTGAACAGGGAAAGAGGATACTTTAACGTTAGCAACTGCAATTTCAATAACAATAATGCAAAAACTGCAACAGACATATACAATCTTGCTGGAGAAATTGAATTATTCCGATGTGTGTTTAAAAACAATGAAAAATCAATAATAATTAACAAAGACTGCATAACACTAAAAGAATGTGAACTGGCAGATTATCATGAAATTTTCGATTTTGAAAATGCCACAACCAATATAATGCCCTAAATTCCAGATTAATATCTCAAAACCAACCGTTAATGTCACGCCATATGATTAAAACTAAACAATAACAGATTAGATTAAAAAAGCATTTCTTTAAAAGAAAAGAATTTGTTAAAATTGGGGAAAATGGTGTGGGAGGAAAATCCCGGCATGGATAAAAATATGGGAAATTAAATTTTATTTTTTTTTTGAGATATTGAGTGTTGGCAGAAATTATTGAGTTTTAAATTTAATTTAATTTTTTAACCTATTTTTTCTATTTTATTAAATTCTGTTCAATTTTAATTTGTGCAAATTTTTTTCCATGAATACTCACTATTTTTTAAATTAATCCTCTTGTTACAGGTAATTTATTCTAATTATTTATTAAAATTAGTAATATTTAATTTTAATACTTTATTACTAATTATTCTAACTATAAGTTATAATTATTTAATTCAATATAGGATTTTTTAATTGTAATGATTTTGAATAACTATATTTTGAGCGATAAAAGCAAGGAAATAGAAGAAATGGAAGATGAATTTCAGCTAATGTATCTTGCATCAACAATCATTGATGGTACTTTTAATTTCTTTAAAATCGAACGAAAAATTTCCAATGTTGGAAAACCACCTTGACCTCAAAGATATGATAAAACTAATTATTATGGATATATAAATAAAATTACAAGCACAGTGGAACTGGCTTATAATGCAAAGTACAATCATGTGTATAATTTAATTTCACATGTCCTAAAACCAAGTGACAGAACAATACGTAATTATTCTAAGTATTTTCAGTCAATTTACCAATTAATTATGAGTTTTATCCTAATTGTGGCCAATAAATTGGATTAACAGATTTTGAACATATTGCAATTGATGGAACAATAAAAAATGATTACAATTCTTCATTCAATTATATGTGGAGTTAATATAGTTCAAAATCCCACGGACCATTATCAAATTCCTGCATTAATGAATCAAATCCTCGTTAATTTACAAATTAAACCCCAAATCAGTGCGGATACGATCTATTCATCACTAGCAAATTTGAAATATCTCGAGGAATTAGGTATAACTGCTTTAATTCCAACAAAACAGCAAAATAGAGAGAATTCAGGTAATCTGCCTGACAACCATTTGCTATAGATTATTTTGTTTTTGATGAATATAAACATGTTTTCATTTGTCTCAATAATGAAGAATTAACCCTTGATGAAGCATATCCTGTCCCACAAGAAAAAGATGGGGAAAATAAAATCAAACGGGTCTATTCCAACTATCAAGCCTGCAAAAATTGCAAATACAAAGGAAATGCTACACAACTAACCATAGAACAATAATTAGGTATGTTCATGAAGTTACTTACAAAGTTGAAAGATTAATGTCTACTAAAGATGGAATAAAAGACTATAAGTTTTGTTCAAAGACTGTAGAAGCACATAATGGAATTTTCAAAAGAATTCACAACTATGATTGCCTTCAATAATTGGTTTAAAAATAGTACAAAACCTAATGTTCACAATTGTAGCATCCTACAACTTAATAAGACTGTTTAATCTTATTAAAGAGAATAAAATGAATTTACACTCAGTTATTAGTTCAATAAAATTCATATCACTAACTTAAAAAATATTAAAAAAATATAATGGAGTAAATGAAAAATGTTCAAAATCTAATAATTTCTGCCAACACTTTTTTCCCGTAAAAAATATAATCATCCCTTTTTTTAATGGTAATGACAGTATTGTTTAAGCCTAATATTTGTGAATAGTCAATGTTATCTGAAATACTTATCAGATTATCGATATGTTTTGAATTTAACTCAGTGTCTGTCTGTGGATTGTATCCAATTCCGGAATGCTTTATGGAAATGATTGTAGACTTGTCATTGTCCCTGACAATCACATCAATCCAATCCAAGTTATCATTTATTTCCAGAATATAAATAAGAAGTTCTTTCATTGCTAAACTAACGAGTTCAGCTGTCTTTTCATCCCTTAGAAAATCCCTAACCTGTTGGGATAAGTATAGTGCGTCATTTTCATCTGCATGAATGGTATATTCAAGCATCTCCTCGTTTTCATCATGATGTTTTTTTAGGAAAAATCCTGAGTATTCTCCATGGGTCTTTTTATTCAAATATATTGAATATAAGTAAATAACGAGAAGTGTAGCTATTTCTGAAACTACAAATGCAAACCATATTCCGTTTTCGTTCCAGATGATGGAAAATATGAATACGAATATTACCGGAAATACCAGTCCATTCAGCAGTGTGAGGATATTTGCCAGTTTCATGTTCTGTATGGATTGAATGTAGAATATGTATAAAAAGTTTATTGAATATGCTAAAAGACATAATGAGAATATTCTA
>ONQL01000075.1 GCA_900319985.1 uncultured Methanobrevibacter sp.
AAAATAAATAAAAATTTGAAAGAATATAGTAAAAATAATAAAAATTAGGCTAAAAAATTTTTTGACAAAAAATCAAAATTCAATTTTGGCGGACACCCTTTAAAAAAAAAACTTACTGTAAACATGGAAAATATAACTGGAAAAAGTTTATAGTTAAAAAAAATATATATTACTATATTAAAAAATAATGAGGAAAAACATGTTTTGGAATGAAGAAATTGAAACAATGCCAAGAGCGGATCTTGAAGAATTGCAATTGAAAAAGCTTCAGGAGATTGTAAAAAGAGCATTTGACAAAATACCTTACTACAATAAAAAATACAGTGCAGCTGAAGTGTATCCCGAAGACATTGAAACTTTAAAAGACATCGAAAAATTACCGTTTATTACAAAAGATGACTTGAGAGAAAGCTATCCTTTCGGATTGTTCGCTGTCGACATTAAAGACATCAAGGAATTGCATTCCTCATCAGGTACCACAGGCAAGCCAGTTGTATCAGGTTATACTGAAAAAGACTTGGACACATGGGCAGAAACCATAGCCCGTGGATTAACAATGATGGGACTTGATGAAGGAGACATTCTTCAAAATACACACGGATACGGAATGTTTACAGGAGGTTTTGGAGTTCACTACGGATGTCATAAAATAGGGGCTGCAATTATCCCAATTTCTACCGGCCAAACACGCAGACAGATTGAAATCATGGAAGACTTTGGAACAACCGGTCTCATTTTTACCCCATCATACGGAATTCACTTGGGAGAAGTTGCCCTTGAAGACGGAATTGACCCAAAGGAATTGGGCATAAAGGCAATCGGTTTTGGAGCTGAAATGTGGACAGAAGAAATTAGGAAAAAAGTAGAGGACATTTTTGGCACCAAAGCATACAACATTTACGGATTAACAGAACTTATGGGTCCAGGAATAGGTGTTGAATGTGAAGCGCAAAAAGGATTGCACATTGCAGAAGACATTTATTATCCCGAAATCATTGATTCAAATACAGGAAAAGTTATAGGTGGTGAAAAACCTGGAGAACTCGTATTGACAAACCTTGAAAGGGAAGGAATGCCAGTCATAAGATTTAGAACAAAAGATTTGACCAAAATCACTTACGAAAAATGTGAATGCGGAAGGACACATGCAAGAATGAGCAGAATTACAGGCAGATCCGATGACATGATTAAAGTTAAAGGAGTAGCTATTTTCCCATCACAAATCGAAAAAGCATTGCTTAAAGCAGGTGATGTAGAGCCTCATTATTTAATTATAGTTACAAGACCTGGAACTTTAGATGAAATCGAAGTCAAAGTGGAAGCATCACAGGACATTTTCTTTGATGGTGTTAAAGAAATGATGTCAGTCCAAAATAAAATTGGAAAATCCATTGAAAACGAAACCGGAATTAGAGTTAAAGTTACACTCGTAGAACCAAAAACCCTACCAAGATTTGAAGGAAAAGCAAAAAGAGTAATCGACGAAAGAAATCTCCACTAAGGTGAAAACATGAAAATCAAACAATTATCAATATTTTTACAAAACAGAATGGGAAGCCTATCAAAACCATTGGAAGTGCTCAGCAATGCAGATGTCAACATAAAGGCATTATGTATGGCCGACACTTCTGAATTCGGTATCTTGAGACTTGTTGTTGATAATCCCGAAAAAGGCAAAGCGGCACTTGAAGAAAATAACTTTTTAGTTAAAATAACCGACATAGTAGGTGTTGAAATGAATGATACTCCAGGCGGTTTGACAACTGTTTTAAAAGTCATAAAAGACAATGACATTGATTTGGAATATCTTTATGCATTTACACATGAAAAAGTCGGAAAAGCTATTTTATTATTGCATGCAGAAGATATAGATAAATTAATTTCCATTTTAAATGACAATAATATTAAAACCGTACCATCCGATGAAGTTTATAGCCTATAAACTTCACAACTTATTTTTTTAAATATTTTTTAAAATATGCAAATTTTAGTCAACAATATTCAGTCTAATTTTAAAACATAGTCCATTTTATTAGATAAAACTTAAATATGTAAAAAATATATACTATTATTTATAATTATCATGATTTATCATGAAATTCTTAAAAGGTGATGAAATGGGAAAATTAGACGGTAAAGTAGCAATAATTACCGGCGCAACTTCCGGAATGGGCAGAGAATCAGCAAAATTATTTGCAGCAGAAGGAGCTAAAGTTGTAGTAACCGGTAGAAATGAAGAAAGAGCAAAAGCAGTGGTAGACGATATCAAAGCTGCTGGAAATGAAGCAATCTATGTAATTGCAGATATGGCAAACCTGGACGATGTTGAAAAAATATTTGATGCAACAATGGACGAATATGGAACCGTTGACGTTTTGTTCAATAATGCAGGAATGCTTTCAATGTCCCCATTAATGGAACTAAGCATTGAAGAGTGGAACAACGTATTTACTGTAAATGTAACTTCAGCACTACGCTTAACCCAATTGGTAGCTCCTGTAATGAAAGAAAAAGGAAAAGGAACCATCATCAATACATGTTCCGTAGCATCATTTGGAGCTCACCACGGATTTGCAGCATATGTTGACAGTAAACATGCAATGATGGGATTAACCAGATCAATTGCATGGGAATTAGGTCCTGAAATAAGATGCAATGGTATTGCACCCGGATTAATCCACACAGCAATGGTGGACAGTATCGGAGGTCCATCAGCATTGCAGCAAATGATTGACCAATGTCCGGTAAAAAGATGCGGTGAAGGTCAAGACATTGCAACAACTGCTCTATTCCTTGCTACCGATGATTCAGCATTTATTGATGGTCAAATCATCAAGGTAGACGGAGGATTTGAAATATAATATACTTTAAAACACATATATCTAAGAAAAGGGAAGCCACACCATTCTGGCTTCCTTTTTTAATCTATTTTTAAAAAATAACCAACAGCATAGCTAAAATAACTAAAAAAATATAAAAATATTAGATTCTGCTATTCTACAGTGAGAATAACAGCAAACAATCTATTTTTCAATGACAAATCCATGATTTTGAGCTTTGGTAACGAAAACAGTACCTTCTTCACCAATAATCTCTTTGGTTTTTTCCACAATATCCGCATTGGATTCGTCAAATACAGTATATAAAACCGGTCCGAATGAAGAAATACCTACACCGTAAGCGCCTGCATCTTCAATGGCCTGCATTGTAGGTAAAAATGAAGCATCAAGGGAATGTTCCAATTTGTTGAATCCCACTTTTTGAAGTTCACTAATAGCCCAGCCGAAGTTTTCAATATCCTTTTCAAGCATGAACGGAACCAGATTCATTAAAATCAAATGAGATACCTTTTCAACTTCCTCTCTTGGAATAGGACAACAATCCTGGAAAACATCTACCTCATCCTGACCATTCATATGCTTGTCAACTTTAGGAATGGCTATCAGAATATTCCATTCTTCGGGAAAATCATATCTTGCAATCAATGTGGCAGGTTTTGCCTTTGAAGCGCCGGAAGGTAAAAATCCAGGTTTTTCTTCAAGACTATGACCACCGTCCAAAATAAAACCACCCAAATCATGAGTATATGTTCCAATACCGGAAGTTCCCCCTCTTCCGACAATGCTGCTTAAGAGTCTACTTTCAATTTCAATGCCCATTGTTTCGGTAATCAAATGAGCGGTTGAAATAGCTATTTGAGTCCCGCTTCCAAATCCAGAGTGAGGAGGATAAGTTTGATGAACAATGAAGTGGAAACCCTCGTCAATTTTAAAATGGTCTATTGTTTTTTGAGCTGCTTCAGGAATTTTTTCTGAGCATTCAAGAATCGCTTCTGGATCATCAACATCATCAGAAAATTCTAAAGTGACCATTTTATCATCCCTTTTTTGAATTTCCAAAATAAATTGTGGATCAGCCAATGCTACTCCAATACCACCATCGATTCTTCTATATGACCCGTTTAAATCAATAAGGGACATATGTATTCTTGAAGGTGCCTTGATAATCATTTTTTTCACATCCATAAATAAATATTAATTCCTTATAAATATTTGTTACTAAAGTATAATAAAGCTTTTGAAAAAAATAGCGAAAGATTAATTTAAAACTTTAAGTTTTCAATGGAATTAATCAATTCATAAGCCAACCTGTATGTGACTTCCATAGGTTCATATGAATAGCATTCATAAACCAATGTCGGAATTCCAGCTTTTGCAGTAGGTTCTGTTATAAACGGAGGGCTGGTCCTATGCTCGGGAGCATAATACTGAACACCATCTATATCCTCAATCAATTTATTCATATACTCAGAAGACTTTTCATCAAAGCCCGGTGCAAAAATAAAATTAGTAATCTGATAATCGCCAGGCCCGTGAGATCCCCTATTGGAATGAATATCCATAAACAAATCATAATTGTAGTCAATTATGTCCTGCATGACAAATTCCTTTGCAAGCATTTGGCCTTCCAAACGTCCTTCTGTCTCACTGTTCAACTCTTTAACATCTATATTATAAACATAATAACAATATTTCAAATCTTTCATTTCAGTCAATTTTTCAAACAGTCCCCTGTGAGACTTGCTTTCAAGGGGATGCATTCCTATCAAATAAGCTATTTTAACATCTGATGAAACATCACCAAAAGGACCATGAATGTACACGCTTCCCAAATCATTTTCACCAATCAATTTGGAATCGTATTTAGTCGAATCAATTTTAGCCTCATCCGTTGGGCCATCAGGATAGCTCATTATAACACCTGGAAAAAAAATAAAAAGGAGACTAGAAAATCTAGTCTTCAGAAGGTGAACGTTCACCTAATTCTTTGTTTAATTCATACATTAATCTGTTATCGCCATCAGCGAATTTAACTTTGGATAATAATTCCATTGCATTTTCTTCTTCTTCAACTTGTTCTTCAACAAACCATTGCAAGAAATTGTTGGTAGCGTGGTCTTTTTCTTCGATAGCTAAATCCACTAAATCATTGATTAATCCGGAAACCATTTTTTCATGTTCTAAAACATGCTCAAATGCAGCGAGTGGGCTGTCCCATTCGGTTTGTGGAGCATCGATTGCAGTTAAAGTTACAGAAGCTCCTCTTCTGATAATGTAGTCATAGAATTTCATTCCATGTTCTAATTCTTCTTCAGCTTGTACTCTCATCCAGTTAGCAAATCCTGCTAATTCTTCATCTTCAAAGTAAGCTGCCATAGATAAATATAAATATCCTGAGTAAACCTCAGCATTCAATTGTCCATTTAATTCTTTTTCCATTTTTTCTGATACCATTTTATCACCACTATATTTTTTGTAATTGATTGAATATAAAACCTACTACAGTATTTAAATATTAAGGAATAAAATTAAAATTATGATAGAAAAATCCATTTATGAAAGTTACATTATTGATTTCAGTGCAGACATTGCCCCTGCAGATGACGATTACCTGTTCATTTTCAATGCCTCCCGAGAATTATATTTGGATGAAAAAAAAGAGCTTCCAAAAAAATCAGATAAATTTGACTTTAATTTCTGCTTATATATCGGAAAATACAACTCTAAAAACTGTTTTGTCATTAACGCTGATTTTGAAAATGGCTATGACCTGCGGGAGGTTTATGAATTTGACAAGAATTTATATCTTATGGGCACAAAAGCTGTGCTTGTCAACGATTGGTATATATCACATAAGTTCTGCGGAAGATGCGGAACCGAAACACAATTAGATGAAAAGGACATGATGTTAAAATGCCCTTCATGTGGCCAAGTGCATTATCCCCGTATTGCCCCTGCAATTATTGTGGCCATCAGAAAGGGTAATGAATTGCTCATGGCAAAACACAGCTATCATGACAATATAAGGTATGCACTGATAGCCGGTTTTGTAGAGCCCGGCGAAAGTATTGAAGAGGCCGTGCACAGGGAAGTCCTGGAAGAGGTCGGAATCAGAATCAAAAACCTGAAGTATCAGCGCAGCCAGTCTTGGCCATTTCCAAATTCCCTTATGCTGGCATTTACCGCAGAGTATGATTCCGGAAGCATAAAGGTGGACGGGGATGAAATACTCAAGGCAAAATGGTTTAAAAAGGATGAAATAATACGATATGATTCAGACATCAGCATTTCAGATTGGCTGATTCAGGAATTCATAGACTCAACAGATTATTAAATTAATAATCCAATTTGAACTGGAAAATATGGGCAATGTTGAAATCCTAGAATTTTTTTCACTTGAAATTTCACATCGATGTGATTTCTTGATGTGAAATTAGTATTTCTTTGATTGGCCTGATATATGTAATTTGTTTTATTAAAGTTGAAATATTACTTTGCTATTTTAAAAAATAAGATATAATAAATTATATATAATAAAATGGAGAATATTTATA
>ONQL01000015.1 GCA_900319985.1 uncultured Methanobrevibacter sp.
TTAAAGAAAAATTAGAACGAATTTTTATCGAAGTTAAATTTCAAGTGTAAAAAAATAAAATTTGAAAGAAGCCTATAAAATTTTACAGACTCAAAAAAACCAAGTACTTGGGTTTCATTGATTGCATCAATACCTTTTGAGGTTCTGCTGCCGATAGCCATTCCAGGAATCAATTTTTTAAGGTATTTCAGACTTTTGAAATTACTTAGAATATTGCTATTATTTGACAAGTTCTTTGACGGTCTGGAAAATTTTGTAAAAAGGAGCAATCTTCACATAATAACAATGGGCGTATTAGTGACAGTAGTTCTCTATACTGCCATACTCCATACATTCGGCACATCATATAATCTTTTTGATTATTTCTACTTTGTTGTAGTGACATTGGCAACCGTGGGTTACGGTGATATCATTCCTTTAACATTTACAGAGAAAATCATTTCCCTCTGCCTGATTGTTACCGGAGTATTCGTATTTTCTCTAACCACTGCAGCAATATCCTCATTTTTAACAAACCGCCTGCTTAAAAAAGATAACGAGATAACTTTGGAAGACATCAAAACCGATTTAGAAAATATTCAAAATGAAAATAGTGAATTGAAAAAAGAAATTCAGGAGTTAAAAAAGGAAATCCAAGAATTTAAAGACATACAGAAAAAAGATTAAAGACATCGACACTCCACATTATCCCCTATAAAAAGGAAAATAAAAGATTTCCTTCTTCAAGACACTTATTTTTTAACATACCATGTAATAAAGTGCTACTATACTAGGCAACGCTATGATAATTGTATTACGAACCATTCTTAAACGATGCCTTTTCCATTCTTTTTGAGACAATTCCTTTGTTTTTGGAATTTCCAAAACACTTAAAATAATGCAGGCAGCCAAAAAAATGAAATACGCATTTATAATGAACAGATATCCTGCTCCAAGAAGCATATCCCATCTTCCGTTTGCAATAGAAAATCCACAGGTACAAAGTGGCGGCATCAAAGCTGTTGCAATTGCAACACCCGGGATAACAGTATTTGTTTTGTCCATTCTGGTTTGTCCTATGATTCCTGCAATTCCTCCGAAAAATGCTATCAGCACATCAAAAAAAGTCGGAGATGTTCTTGCAATCAATTCCACTGTTGGCTCTTTAACCGGAGACAAAAGAAAATAGATTGTAGCAGCAGCAACACTGATTGCAATCTGTATTCCAAAACCAAGCATATGATTTTGAAACAAAGGATAATCTGCAGACACGTTTCCATAAGCCGAAGCGAGAATACTTCCCATTATGGGCGAAATCAGCATCGCACCTATAATGACTGCAGTCGAACTCACATTAAGGCCGACAGATGCAATCACCATTGCACATACCAGCACACACATATTGGTTCCGGTTACTTGCCCTCCATCCAGAAGACGTTCTTTAATCTCTTCATGTGATGCAGAGTCCTCAGACAATGAAAACGCTTTTCTGATTTTCCCCCTGACTGTTTCATCTTGAATTTTCAAACCCATAATATTATTTCTCCATATTTCATAATTAATTTTCATTAAATAATCTGATGTTAACAACTAATTAATGTAACGAATTTAAGTCAAATTATATTAACAAAAATATACAAAAAAAATATTACAAAACAATGGGAAAAATCATGAATCTTTCAGAAATTCAAAACAATGAAAACTTAATACAGTTCAAGAATCTAATTTTGATAATACTAATCATCATAGACCTGATTTTCATTGTCACAATTACCCTTTTCGACATTCCCACATCAGATCTTGAATTTATGGCAATATTTGACCTGTTCGTTTGCATATTGCTGGCCATAAATCTGGGTTTTGAATACATTGACAGAGATTGCAGTACTTTACAGTTTTTAAAAGACCACATACTGGACATAATTTCCATAATTCCATTCAATTTCATATTCCTAAGATATCTGACAGTATTTAGAGTATTGAGAATAGTCCAATTTTTCCAAGTAATCAGAATTTTCAACATTCAAAAAGCAGATATACGCTCATTTAAGTTTTTTGTACAGAACCAATTGCTTAAGACCTTGTCAATTATTCTGATAATCTATATGGTTCTATCCTCAATCATCCTATTTGCAATCGATGACTCATTTACATCCATTTTCAATTCCTTTTGGTATGGGCTGGTGACAATTACCGGCGTGGGGTACGGAGACATTACTCCAATATCAAACCAAGGAAAAGTCATCGGAATGCTTACAATAATCATAGGCGTTCTGTTCATCAGCATTTTTACAGCAGCCATGTCAGGATTATATATGGAAAAGAATGAAGAGGAAACAAGAAACTCCATTAAAAAGCATATAGATAAAACACAAAAAGAAAACGAATGTTTGAAAAGAGAAATAAAAGAAATTAAAGATGAAACTGTAAAATTAAATAAAAAAATTGATGAACTGACGGAAATGTTGAATAAAGATTAATTATCCCATTTTGTAAAGTACCATTCACCATCTATCTTTTCAAAGTCAACTCTGGTATCCAATGTCCATTTTCCATTGACACCGTAAACCTTTGCAGTTAATGTAACATCACCAACCAATGTTGCACGTTCATTATCGTCCCACAGTATGGTCGGCTCGATTATTTCGGACATGTAGTAATTCAATGTACCGTCCATAATTTCGCTGATAAATTCCTGCTTAGTTTGTTTTTTACCGGACATATGGACCAGTTCATACTTTTCTGTCAAAATTTCATCCAGTTTAGCTTCATCCTTATCGATGAGCGCTTGCTGAAACTCCACGAACCTGTCAAGAATTTCACCATCCACATCACTGAAAGCTTTGTCGCAAATAAGTTCTACATCAGACATATACTATAATATTATTAAACAAAAAGTACATATTAGTTACTGTATAAATGATTAAGGTTGGTGAGAATATTACTGAAATTCCAAATTTAAACTTAGAAAAAACAAAACTAGACATTACTGAATTCATTAAACAAAAAGTATCTGAAGCTAACACTGATGGAATAGTAGTTGGTTTAAGCGGTGGAATCGATTCCACACTTTCAGCCTATCTTGCATGTGAAGCATTGGGTAAAGATAAAGTATTTGGAATCATAATGCCATCAACAACAACACCAACAGACGATAAACTTCATGGGATAGACATAGCTCAAAAGTTAGGAATTGACTATAAGGAAATAGCTATCGACAGTATTCTAAACGAATATTTATCCATGACACAGCTTGAGGAAGATGAACTATCCATTGGAAATCTCAAAGCTAGAATCAGAATGTCAATCATTTATTATTATGCTAACGCTAAAAATTACCTTGTCAGTGGAACAGGTAACAAAAGCGAAATCCTCATCGGTTACTTTACAAAATATGGTGATGGTGCATGCGATATCGAACCGATAGGAGACCTATATAAAAATGACGTGTATGAACTGGCGAAATTCATAAATGTTCCTCAGGAAATCATTGAAAAGCCTCCAAGAGCAGGTTTATGGAACAATCAGACCGATGAAGAAGAAATCGGAATGAGTTATGATTTAATCGACCAAATTCTCTATTTATACACTGAAAAAGATATGAAAAATAGTGAAATCGCTGAAAAACTAGAAATTTCAGCAGATGATGTTGATATGATTATTACCAAAGTTATTAGGAGCAAACATAAAAGCAAAGTTCCTGAAAGTCCCAAAAAAACAATCTTATAATGGTGATTTAGTGAGTGAAAATATAGAAAAGAAATGGCAGAAAAAATGGGCAGATGCAAAACTGTTTGAATCCAACCCAGACGAAAGAGAAAAATTATTCCTTACAGTAGCTTTTCCGTACCCTAGTGGAGCTATGCATATTGGTCACGGCCGTACCTATACCGTGCCTGACGTTTATGCAAGATTTAAAAGAATGGAAGGCTACAACGTATTATTCCCAATGGCATGGCACGTAACCGGTGCACCAGTTATCGGAATTGCAGACAGGATTAAAAGAAAAGACCCTTGGACACTTGACTTGTATGAAAGAGTTCATGGCGTTCCAAAGGAAACCTTACCTCAACTGGAAGATCCTGAATTCATTGTAAAATACTTCTCAACTGAATATCATGAGGTAATGGAAGAGATGGGTTATTCAATTGACTGGAGAAGAGAATTCAGAACCATTGACCCGACATATAAAAAATTCATTGAATGGCAAATTACAACCCTTTACGAAAAAGGACTGGTTGCAAAAGGAGAGCACCCCGTAAAATACTGTCCAAACTGTGACAACCCTGTCGGAGACCACGACCTGCTTGAAGGCGAAGGCGTTGGAGTAAATGAATTGACCTTGCTCAAATTTAAGATTGACGATAAATTACTGGTAACTGCAACATTAAGGCCTGAAACCATAGTTGGAGCAACAAACATCTGGCTAAACCCTGATGTGGAATATGTGCTTGTCAATGCAGAAGGAGAAAACTGGGTCGTTACAAAAGAAGCTCACTACAACTTATCCAATCAAATCAAGGATTTAAACATCATTGAAGAAATCGATCCTAATGATTTAATCGGTAAAATGGCAATCAATCCATTTACCGGTGACGAATTACCAATTTTCCCAGCAAGTTTTGTAAGTGCATCCTACGGAAGCGGAGTAGTATTTTCAGAACCTGCAGATGCACCAGCAGATTATATCGCACTCCAGGATTTGAAAAACAACGATGAATTAATATCCAAATACAATCTGGATGGAATCATCGACAATGTGGAGCCTATTCCAGTATGTACACTTAAGGGATACGGAGAAATCCCAGCTGCCGACATAATCGAAAGACTGGGAATTACCGACCAAAACGATGAAAAATTACATGAAGCTACAAACGAACTGTACAAAGCACAACACAGTAAAGGTAAAATCATCGACTCAATTCCTGGCTTTGGCGGAATGAAAGTTCGTTTTGCCCGTGAACAGCTAAAAGAAAAATTGATTGAAGACAATATGGCTACAATCATGTATGACTTTGCCGAAAGGCCTGTAGTCTGCAGATGCGGAAACAACTGTGTTGTCAAAATTATGGACGACCAATGGTTCATGAAATATGGAAACGAAGAGTGGACTGAAAAGACTCTGGAAGTTCTTGAAGGCGAAACAATCATTCCTCACGAAATCAAAAATAACTTTGAGTATTATCTCAACTGGCTGGATGATTGGGCATGTTCTAGAAAAGTAGGACTTGGAACAAGACTTCCTTGGGATAACCAATGGTTAATTGAACCTTTAACAGATTCCACAATCTACATGTCATACTATTCAATTGCAAAATATCTAAGGGACATGAACCCAGACGACCTGAACAGAGCATTCTTCGATAAGGTACTTTTAGACAAGGATTCCGGAGATATTACAGTGCCTGCAGAAAAGGTTAAAGAAATCCAAGATGAATTCAACTACTGGTATCCGCTTGACTGGAGATTATCCGCAAAAGACCTTGTAGGAAACCACCTAAGCTTTTTGATGTTCCACCACAGTGCAATTTATCCAAAAGACAAATGGCCAAGGGGAACTGTAGTATTCGGTATGGGCCTTTTGGAAGGAAACAAAATGTCCTCATCAAAAGGAAATGTAATTCTTCTAAAAGATGCAATCAAAGATTACACTGCAGATGTTGTAAGACTCTTCCTGATGGCATCTGCCGAACCATGGCAAGACTTCGATTGGAGGGAAAAAGAAGTGCTTGGAACCAAAAGAAGACTTGAATGGTTTAGAGAGTTCGCAGCAAAAGTTGAAGAAATCAAAGGTTCCAGACTAGACTTAAGCAACATCGAAGAGGTCGAACTTACAAGAACCATTGACTTATGGATGATTAGTCAGCTCAACCAGCATGTAAAAAATGCAACCGAAGCATTGGAAGTCTTCCAGACCAGACAGGCTTTACAGGATTCCCTGTTCTTGCTTAAAAAGGATGTTGACCACTACCTATACCGTGTGAAACATATTATTGATGCACAGGATCCTGCAGTGATTTATGTCCTATCAACAGTGCTGGAAGCTTGGATTAGACTCTTAGCTCCATTCACTCCACACACTTCAGAGGAATTATGGAGCAAATACGGTGGAGAAGGATTTGCAAGTGAAGCAAGTTGGCCCGAAGCTGATGATACAAAAGTAAGTTCCGAAATAGAAAAATCAGAAGAGTTAGTTGAAAATATCATCAAGGATATTGCACACATCAAACAGATGGTTGGAGACGAAATCGAAAAGGTCCACATTTATCTTGCTCCTGATTGGAAATGGGAATTATACAAAATAGCCGATGAAGTCGGTAAACCAGATATCGGTCAGATTATGGGAAGAGCTATCGGAGCTAACATCCATGATGATAAAAAGGAAATAGCTATGGTAGCTAAAAAAATCGGTAAGGAAATCACAAAAACAAGATACATCGGAAAAATCGATGAAGAATCAATCCTAACTGATGCTATTGACTACATCAAAGAAGAATGTGGAAATGAAGTGATTATCCATACTGATGATTCCTACGACCCACAAAATAAGGCCAGAAACGCAATGCCTTACAAACCAGCAATATTTATGGAATAGGTCTTCTATTCCAACATCTTATTTTTTTAAAATTATCCATATATGTTTTAATGCAAATTATTAAAATAGAAAAATAGCACTTACTTTAATCAAAATAACAGTTAAAATTATGAAAGATTTTTTAAAAAGTAATGAAATAACAATAGACAAAATGCATTAAACAGAATATGAAAATTATCGGCAATATAATTAATGATACAAAGAAAGAAAATTAAAAATAGGTTTTGAGTTTAAAACTCAAAACATTGCCAAAAAAATTATTTTTTAACATTAATAGTTATTTTTTTGCTTACTGATTTGAAGCAAGCAGTAGCTGTGGATTTAACAGTAGCGCTAAATTTACCAACTTTGTTTAATTTGGTTATTTTAAAGGTTGCTTTTCCTTTACTGTTGGTTTTTGCAGAATAGGTTTTACCTTTAACTTTAAGGGTAACTTTAGTGTTTTTAAGAACTTTGTTCTCATTGGTTTTTAAAGTTACAGTATATTTTTTAGTTTTTGTTTTAACTTTAAAAGCTTTGTTTTTTACAGTTAATTTAGGAGTTGCTTTTTTAACTGTGATTTTATTTTTAACTAATGTTTGACCATATTCTGTAATAATGAAATGGTCACCAGGTTTTAAATTTTTTAAATTCACATAAGCAGAACCATCTTTCCAACTGCCCACATATTCCTTATTGTCAATAGTGAATGTAACAGCTCCTGAAGTTAAAGTTTCATTTCCATGCAAGACATTGACACTATATTTGGTATTAGTAGTGTAAACTTTGCTTACGTCAGTAGCGTTAATAGTATCCACTACAGTTTTACCGCCGAACATATCAATTATACTTCCTATATCAAAGCTTGTTCCATTACCCCCTATTAAACTTGAGATATTGAAGCTTGTTCCATTACCAAAAGTGAAATTAGCATTTAATAAGCTTGATGTGTTGAAGCTTGTTCCATTACCGAAACTTATGGTAGTTCCATTGAGCAAACTTGAGAAATCAAAAGTTGATCCATTACCGAAACTTATGCTGGTTCCATTGAATAAACTTGAAAAATCAAAACTTGATTTATTTCCTGATTTGGAACCAATTGATAGAACATTATCTTTTTCGACAGCATCAGTACTTACTATTTCATCTTCACTATCTGCAGAAACTACATTGGAATCATCAATTTCCGCACTTGCAATTTTATCTTCATTATCTACTGCAATAACATTTGAATCATCGCTAGAAACTGCAACTGTATCATTTACATTATCTGCAGCACTTACTGCACTTATAGCAACTAATGACACAAAAACTATTGAAATAAATAACAATACTTTATTATTAAAAATAATATTACCTCCATTTTTTAATTATAGAATCGTATAAAAATTAACTAAGACATTGTGAATTAATTCTTATTACCCATCTACAGATTTTCACACCTAATTTATTCTTCCGACTTGACTTCAAATGTAATTATTATTTGTCAATTCCCTGAATTTTTCATGTAAACAAATTTTTACACTACAAGATGTTAAAATCAATGTTATAAACTCTATACGACATCATTAATAATCATTTGCAATAATCTCCAAATAAAGAAAAATTAGCCAATTTAGTAAATTCTAATCAAATATTTAAATAATATATAAAAAAATTTAATTTATTAATAAACAAAATTCCATTATTCTTTAAAAAAATTAGAAAATAATAAAAAAATTGATATATTAAAATGATAAATATTTTAAAAAAAAGTGTAAAAAGTACATTAGTAAATCAAAAAAAAGGTTTAGAGGACAAATTATAGCTTTCTTGCAAATACCAAATATCCACTATGACCAACCATACGTGTTTTTGGCCTCACACCCTGTTGGCGAACTTCAAGGCCACGTTCCAAGGTTTCAAAAATCTCAATATCATAAAAACCCAATTTCTTAGAAATGCGGTATGAGATTTCTGCCTGATCGATATAAGGTGCATAAACACACAGCCATCCACCAACATTTAAAGACTCCAAAACTTCTTCAAATATCTCAAACGGCTTCGGCAAGTCCAAAAATACCAAATCAATGTTATCTTCATCGATTCCTTCCTTAATATCCTTGTTTTTAACTTCAATATTTGTAATTCCAAAATTGTCAATGTTTTTTTGGGCAACTTCAGCAAAGTCTTCACGTATCTCATAGGTGAATACACGACCTTCAGGCCCAACCACATTACCAAAATTAAGAGCAATAGCTCCGGCACCGGTTCCCGCATCAACTACTCGTGAACCATAGCCCAAACCAGTGTGTGCCAAAACCTGTCCAATGTCTTTTTGAATGAGAATTGAACATCTTCGATCCATTATATCGATGAAATCATTTATGTTGGGTTTCATGATTTTAAATGTGTGGTCAAGATGGCTTTTAACTTCATCGCCAACTTTTGCAGAGTCCAATACCTCTGCCTTAACAATTCCCAAATCGCTTTGAAAGTCATGACCCGGTTTTAAAACATATTTCTTACCACGTTCATCTAAAATCATCTTCATTTATAACACCTAATTTTCTAATTCCGCCAATCTTTTTACCCTTTTCAAGGAATCCGGATGAGTAGAGAACAATTCCATAATTCCGTTTGTTTTTGAAATTTTAATCTCTGAGTTGGCAAGTTTCCTTAACTCCTCATCAGATATTCTTCCATCCCCGTCAAAGTCAATTTGCTGGAAATCATTAATATCATGCTGTGCATTATTTACATCATTTACAAAGAATGCCCTGTTGGTATTTACCTCATCGATTGTTTCTTTACTGCATCTTGAAGCACCATAAGACAGCTTATAAAGTGCTGATACCAATGCCGCCGGACGATTGCCAAACTCAACGCTTGCTTCGTCAGCATAATATTCACGAGTTCTTGAGATGAACAATACCAGTAACTGACCTAATAAGTAAAACAGATATCCTAAAATTCCAATTATAATGGCCCCTCCATTATCATTGTCGCCTGAAAACATGAAGGACAATGCGAGGTAATAACAAATCATAGGAATTACGCTAACCGCTGCAGTTACAGCCATGTCATTATGTTTGATATGACCCATTTCATGACCTAAAACTGCCCTTAGCTCATCATCATCAAGCAATCCCAGAATAGGACGAGTTATAGCAATATGTCCACTCCTACTTGTTCTTCCATAAGCAAATGCATTTGGAACATTGACAAGTGATACTCCCAGTTTAGGTTTTTTAATTCCTGCCTCATCAGCCAATTCCTGAACCATTTTATGAATGTGAGGAGCTTCAGCTTCAGACAATGGCCTTACATTCATTGAGCGTTTGACAATGGATGGTCCAAACCAGTACTGTAAAAATACAATCACTAAGCTCACAACTGCATATATTCTCCAACTGCTTATTCCCAAATATCTTCCGACAAGAAATATGAGGAAATAAACGATTGTGAACATTATCACAGATGTCAGAATCATTCTAAGTTTAAGTTTCCATGTACCTCTCATTTTATCACCTTTAAAAATATTATTATATTACTTATCAAATACTCTCTCAATTGAATTATATATAATATTTTCACATATAAAAACATTAAGCAAACATTAATTATTGACAAAATACATAACATTTTACTAGTAAAAAAATGGTGATTAAATGAGCGGACCATGGGTAGAAAAATATAGACCACAAAAATTAGAAGACATTGTAGGACAAAAACAAATCATTACCAGACTTGAAAAATATGTAGGCGAAGGCAGTATGCCTAACTTAATGTTTACAGGCCCAGCAGGTGTTGGAAAGACAACAACTGCATTGGCACTATCAAAATCAATTTTAGGAGAATACTGGAGAAACAATTTCCTAGAATTGAATGCATCAGATGCAAGAGGAATTGATACAGTAAGGGATCGCATAAAAAACTTCTGTAGACTTAAGCCTGTAGGCGCTCCATTTAGGATAATCTTTCTGGATGAAGTAGACAACATGACAAAGGATGCTCAGCATGCGCTTAGACGTGAAATGGAAATGTATACAAAAACCGCTTCATTTATTCTTTCCTGTAACTATTCATCAAAAATCATCGACCCAATTCAATCAAGATGTGCAATCTTCAGATTCGCTCCAGTTAAAGGAGAAGACATAGCTGAAAGATTGAAGTTCATTTGTGAAAATGAAGGATTCGATGCTGATGACAAGGGTATCGAAACAATAGTCTATTTCGCTGAAGGAGATATGAGAAAAGCCGTTAATGTCTTGCAGGCGGCTGCTTCAGAAGGTGAAGCAATAACAGAAGAATCCGTATACGAAGTTGTATCAAAAGCTAAACCTCAAGAAATTGCTAATATGATTAATAAAGCTCTCATGGGAGACTTTTTAGGTGCAAGGACACTTCTTAGAGAAACTATGGTTCTGCAGGGAACCAGCGGAGAAGACATGGTAACCCAAATTTATCAGGAAGTTTCAAAAAGAGTTGTTGAAGGAAAAATGGAGCCTGACTTTTATATAGAATTGATAGAAGCTATTGCGGATTGTGACTTCAGAATAAGAGAAGGGGCAAATCCTAGAATTCAACTTGAAGCATTATTAACTAAATTTATCTAAGGTATGGAAATGTTATGGACTGACAAATACCGACCGCAAACCTTAGATGAAGTGGTTGGTAACAAAAAAGAGAAAAAACTAATCATGGATTGGGTTGGAAACTGGAAAAATGGAAATCCGCAACAGCCCTTACTTTTAGTTGGACCTCCGGGAATCGGGAAAACAACCCTCGCATTAATAATAGCAAAAGATTTCTCAGAGTACATTGAACTTAATGCAAGTGACAAGCGTTCACAGGATGTAATCAAAAGTACAATTGGAGAGTCATCCTCATCAAGATCTCTTTTTGGAGACGAATACAAACTAATCATAATGGACGAAGTTGACGGAATCCATGGAACCAATGACCGTGGAGGAGTAAGAGCAATTGGTGAGATAATTAAAAATTCCAAGCATCCTATGATTTTGATGGCTAATGACTTCTATTCCAAAAGACTGCAGTCAATCAAACCGAAATGTACTGTAATCAAAATGCCCAAAGTGAGAAGCCCAAGCATCAGAAAAGCCCTAAAGGAAATAGCTCAAAAAGAAGAAGTTAAAGCTAATCCAAAAGCCCTGGAGTTAATCGCTAAAAAATCAAACGGAGATATGCGTTCTGCAATCAACACCCTTCAGGCACTGGCCGATACAGATAAGGTATTGGAACCAAAAGATGTTGAAAATCTAAGAACAAAAGATGACCGTTCAGACATTTTCAATGCAATTACAGGAGTTTTGAAAAGCAAAAATCCGCAGCATGTAAGGGAAGCTTTAAGGGTTGATGAAGACCCTACACTTGTAATGGAATACATCGCCGAAAACATTCCTCGAGAATATAGCGATAAAAATGAAATAAAAAAGGCTTATGAAAACATAGCAAAAGCAGACTTATACTTTGGAAGAGCCCGAAGCAGCAGAAATTATGGTTACTGGAAATATGCAAGTGATTTCATGGGAATTGGAGTTAGTTCATCCAAAAAGGAAACCTATAAAAAATTCTCAAAAATCCAGACACCAAGCATATTCACATTAATGGGCCGTAACAGAGGCAAAAGAAATCTAAGAGATGAAATTGCCGAAAAGATGACTCAAAAAATGCATATTTCACATGCAGTGGGAATTTCAATGTTCCCATACTTGGAAATCATGTTTAAAGATGACGAGCTTGCATGGGAAATTTCCGACTTTTTAGAGTTAGATGAAAATGAGATAAAACGCTTCAGGAAAAAGAAAATCCCTAAAAAGGTCATCAACAAGATGGAAAAACAAAAAGCTCAAATGAGAGTCGAAGAGCGTGACAGGAGATTTGAAGAACTTCAGAATCAAATGATGAATGCTCCGGAAGAAATTGCGATTGAAACTGAAGAAAGCATTGAAGAGATTCCACTTGAAGATAATGTTGAAAAAGAACATACCGAAGAAGAAATGCCTATTGAAGAGGAACCTAAAGAAGAAGCGGATAATGCTGAAGATGAAAAACCTAAAAAGAAAACCGACAAACAGGTTTCACTTTTTAGCTTCTAACTTTTTTTCAATGTATTCGGAGGCCTTCAAAACATTTTCACGATATTGAGGAGCTACATCTTCTAAAAATTCCATAAAAGAGGTAGCCAACTCATCATTATTTTCATTTTTAATTTTATTTTTGCCATCCATCTCTAAAAATGAGTTAATCCAATCCAAAGGCACATTGATTAAAGGACAGATTTCATTTGAACTTCTGTTAAAGCTTAAACCTTCACCACTGAATATTGTTGAAAATATATCGTTCACCTCATCATCCAAAATTGTAGGATTAACCACATAATCGTAATCGCCATCATGAATCAGCTTTACCCCATATTTTCGAGTATACGGCTCCATCAACACGTCAACCATGAAATTGTCCCGAGGCATTAAAATAACAGAGTTCGGTTCGATTTCCAAAGACAGAACCTTTGATGATTTAGAGCAAATCTTTTGAAACAGACTATTTCTTACAACTTCGATTTCTGGATATTGCTTGTTGAATGTCTCCTGCCTTTTTCGTGAAAACTTGGAAAACCTTAAATTGTTAATGTAAATCTTTTCAGAAGTATAGGAAATAAAACGACTGTCCACTCCAATAATCTTCAAGAACTTCAAAACATCCTTTTTGGAAGTGGTAAAATCCTCTTTATCTTCAACCAATCCTGAAATGTCAAACATGAACTCCATAATATCATTCTATATCAAGTGTATCTTTCAGCGCTTTTTCCATAACATCTACAGGCGCATCGACTCCAGTCCAAATCCTAAAGCTTTCAGCACCCTGATACAGCAACATCTTAATTCCATAAACCGGTTTTGCACCCGCTTCAATTGCCTGTTTGAGCAATACTGTCTCATTAGGATTATATACAGCATCAAATACCGCCAAATCCTCATGCATATTTTCTGAGGTGGCAATTGGCTCATCATTAATGTGAGGATGCATTCCCAGAGGTGTCGTATCGACTAAAATATCCGCATCGGCCAAACAGGTATTTATTTCCTTAATCGAATCTGACTTTACCTCATCTATCAAGCCTGAATTTGAAACATCCTCTGCCAAACTTCGGGCCTTGTCCACATTCCTGTTTAATATTGTTAAAGAGTCAGCGCCATATTTGGCAATGTAAAATGAAATTGCCCTTGATGCACCACCGGCACCTGCAATAACAACATTCTTATTTTTAATTGAAGTAACTTCCTCAATAGCCCTTACAGCGCCTATACCATCAGTATTGTAACCTTTAAGATTTTTAAAATCGATTGTGTTTACAGCACCTATCAGTTCAGCGACATCGTCGATTTCATCCAGATATTTCATAACTTCAATCTTGTGAGGGATTGTCACATTAAATCCCTTTATATTCAATGATTCAGCGCCTTCAATAGCCTTTTCTAATTCTGTAGGATTGACATTAAATGCCACATAAGCGTAATCCATACCCAATTCATCGAATGCTGCATTGTGCATGGGTGGTGAAAAACTATGTTCCACAGGATGGCCTATCAAACCCACAATATTTGTACTGCCTTTAATTTTCATATAATATTTAATTAATTAACAAAGATTATATAACTTTGTATAAACATAATTTAATTATAATAAATTTATTCATAGGAGAGCTAAAATGGAATTTTTAAGACCAAGAGGTACAAGAGATTTCTTATTTGAAGAGATGAGAGAACGTAAACAAGCAGAAAGTACCTTAAGAAATATTTTTGAAAATTATGGTTATCAAGAAATCAAAACACCCTTATTTGAAGAATTAAAGTTATTTACAACAAAATCAGGAGAAGAAATTGTTGACCAGTTATACAACTTTAAAGACAAATCAGACAGGGAATTAACTTTAAGACCTGAAATTACAGCACCTGTTGCCAGACTATACCTAAATGAACTCGAAAAAACTTCCACAAAACCTATCAAACTTTATTACTACGGAAGTTGTTTTAGATATGAAAGACCTCAAAAGGGAAGATTCAGACAGTTTTGGCAATTCGGCTGTGAATTGATTGGTGCAAAAACACCGCAGGGAGAAGCGGAAGTCATTGCACTTTGTACAGATTCCATCAATGCTTTGGGAATTACAACTGCAGACGTAAACATCAACCATTTGGGAATCATAAGAGGCCTGTTCAAACACTTTGAAATTTCAACCGAAACCCAAAGGGAAATCATGGTTGTAATCGACAAAGGAGACAAAGACCTGCTAATCGAATCATTAAGCGGCGAAAACCCTGTAATCGACAATGATGAATTGAATCAGATACTGTTAAAATTGATTGACCTTGTTGGTGACAAATCAATTTTAAGTGAAGTCGAAGATTTGATTGCGCCATATGAAGAGCCTAAAGAGGCATTGGAAGAACTGAAGGAATTAATCTCACTGCTTGAAAGCTTCAAAGTTGAAAATTACACATTGAATCTGGGAGTTGCCAGAGGTCTCGACTACTACACAGGAATTGTATTCGAAATATATGTTCCCGAACTCGGAGCACAAAAACAGATTTGTGGAGGAGGATCCTACAGCCTCGTTAAAGTATTCGGAGGACAGGAAGTCGAATCAACAGGATTTGCATTAGGTTTCGACAGATTGATGAATGCTGTTGAAGAATTAACCGATAAAAAAGAATTACCTCCTCATTTAGACATATATGTAACTCCGATTTCAGATGATGTGCGCGATAAAGCATACGAAATCACCCAGCTTTTAAGAAGAAACGACATCAAAGCCGATGTTGATTTGAACGGCAAAAAATTCAAAAAACTAATGAACTATGCAGATAAAATCAAGGTAGAAAAAATAGCTATCATAGGGTCCAAAGACTTGGAACAAGGAAAAATCACAATAAAAGACATGATCAGCGGAAATCAAGAGCTGATTGATATTGATAACATTGTAGAATATATAAAAGGTGAATAATATGGAAATAAACTTTAGACATGAAATTAACGGACAGAAAGTTATCACTGCAGTTGCTCAGGATGCCGAAACCAACCAGATACTGATGCTGGCAAACATGAACAAGGAAGCTCTTCAAAAAACAGTTGCCACCGGAAAAGCACATTACTGGAGCACTTCCAGAAACAAGATATGGTTAAAAGGAGAAAGTTCCGGCCATTTCCAGGAAGTTAAGGAAATACTTGTTGACTGCGACATGGATGCCATCGTTTTGAAAATAAAGCAAACCGGTGCAGCATGCCATGAAGGCTATAAATCATGCTTCTTTAGAAAACTGAAAACTGAAAATGTTGATATTGAAGACTTGAAGGATGATGACTTGGAAATTATCTTGGAAAGACTCGTAAATCCAGAAGACGTGTATTAAAATGAAACGTATTATTCCAGACACAAGTGCTGTTATAATCGGTGCCGTGAGCGAAATTGTTGAAAAGGAAGACCTGGAATATCCAGAAATTATTGTTCCCGAAGCAGTTGTTTGTGAACTTGAACATCAGGCCAATGACAATCGAAGTGAAGGGCACAAAGGTTTGAAAGAACTTCAAAAATTGCAACACATGCAATATGAAGGTGAATTGGCCATTGATTTTAAAGGCAAACGTCCAACCAATTATGACATCAAGTACGCCAAAAGCGGTGAAATCGACAGCATCATCAGAGATTTAGCAAGATCTGAAATGGGAACATTGCTCACAAACGACAAGGTGCAGGCCGAAACCGCAAAAGCCCAAGGAATTCCTGTTTACTATTATGAACAAAAATATATTGAAAAAGCTCTTTCAATCGAAAAATTCTTTGATGAAACAACAATGTCAGTTCATCTAAAGGAAAATGTAATTCCTATGGCAAAAAAAGGAGTGCCTGGACACATTGACTTTGTCAAACTTGAAAACAAACCTTATTCATACTCACAAATTCATGAAATCATGGATGAAATTCTCGACAAGGCAAAAAGCGATCCGAAGACATATTTGGAATCATCAAAAGAAGGTTCCTTTGTTGTCCAATCAAGAGAGTACAGAATTTCAATTGCATATCCTCCATTTTCCGAAGGTTTGGAAATTACCATAGTAAGGCCTGTCGCCAACATCAATCTAGATGAATACCACCTTTCAGACAAACTGCTTGAAAGAATCAGAACCAATGCAGAAGGAATTCTGATTTCAGGTTCACCGGGTGCCGGAAAATCCACATTCGTACAGGCCATCGCAAAATACTACTCATCCAAATTAAACAAAATTGTTAAAACTATGGAAACTCCAAGAGACTTGCAGTTGCCTGATGACATTACACAGTACAGTCCGCTTGAAGGAAGCATGGAAAATACTGCAGACGTATTGCTGCTTGTAAGGCCAGACTATACAATTTATGATGAACTTAGGAAAAACACCGATTTCAGCATATTTGCAGACATGAGATTGGCAGGAGTTGGAATGATTGGTGTTGTGCATGCAACAAGGCCAATCGATGCCATACAGAGAATTTCATCAAGAGTGGAACTTGGAGTAATTCCTTCAATTGTTGATACAAGCATTTATATTGAAGACGGGAAAGTGACAAGCGTTTATGAGACAAAAATGACCGTTAAAGTCCCAACAGGCATGAAGGAGGCTGATCTTGCAAGGCCAGTTATTGAAGTTCGTGACTTTGAAACCGGAGAACTTAAAAATGAAATCTACACATACGGTGAACAGACAATAGTCATGGACATTGATTTGGTTAACGGAAGCAACAGCGAAGAAGGATACAAATCTTCCGTGGACAAAATTGCAGAAAAGGAAATTTTAAGGAAAATCAAAAAGATTCTTCCTAAAAAATCCAAAGTTGACGTTGAGGTTATTTCACCCGAAAGAGCAAATATCTACATTCCAGAAGAGTTCGTCCCAAAAATTATCGGGAAAAACGGCAAACGAATCGCTGAAATTGAAGAAAGCATCGGAATAAGTTTAGGGGTTGAAATCATTGAAGAAAAGCCTGTCAATAAAAATCCATTTGAAATTGACATCATTCACACCAGAAAACAACTGATTTTGGATTTGGGCAAAGACAATGGAAGACAAAACTTTGATATTTACATTAACGGAGAATATTTGCTTACTGCAACAACATCCAAAAAAGGAGAAATCAAAATTAAAAAAGGCATTGAATTATCCGATTTCCTATTGGAAGCTGTTGAAATGGGATTGGAAATTACTGCTGTTAAAAAATAGTTGGAGATAATATGAAAATCGGAGCATCAACATTAGCAGGCATAGAATTTGATTTGGAAAAAAGTTTAGAATTCATTGAAAGTTTAGGAATTGATTATGCTGAAATTGTGCATCAGTATCCTACAGCACAAATTGACAAGGAAATATTGGAAAGTTATAATTTAAAATATTCCATTCATGCACCATTTATGGACGTTAATATTGCAAGCCTTCAAGACCAAATCAGATTAAGTTCCATAAAAGAAATTGAAGCTTCAATTGATTTGGCAAATGAAATTGACGCAGAAGCAGTTGTCGTTCATCCAGGATTAATTTCATTTTTACCAAGAAAATACTTTAAAAAAGAGGTTTATGAATTTGCGAACAGCTCCATTAAAGAGATTGGAGATTATGCAAAAGACTTGGGTGTTATGGCGACAATTGAAAACATGCCGAATTTTGATACAATGATTTATCAGGACATTCATGCCCTGAATGAATTACTTGAAGAATACGAAATGTACATGACACTAGACATCGGCCATGCCAACCATGCAGGATACTCTGCAGATGAGATAATTTTTGATTCAATTAAACACGTACATGCGCATGATAATTTTGGTGATGATGACTCACACTTGCCATTAGGTGAAGGGAATATTAAATTAAATGATATAATCAATTCATTAGAATCAAAAAATTACAAGGGCATCTATATCCTTGAAGTAAATGACTTTGATTCCATTAAAAAAAGTTATGAATATATGAAGAAAAACTTCTAAAGAAGTCTTTTTTCCTTAATTTCTTTTTGAAAATATAAATATTTGGAATCAACAACCTTTCTAATATTTTCAGCTGTTTTTTTACCTATTCCTTCAACTTCCTGAAGTTCCTTTTCGGATGCATTAATTACACCTGCAACAGTACCGAAATGCTCCAGCAGACTTTTTGCATTGACCGGACCGATATTAGGTAAAGACTCAACAATGAACAGCTGTTGCTCCAATAAGCTAACAGGTTTTTTATCTGTCCTGATTTGGACAGGAGTTCGTTCTCCATTTTGCTCCCTAATTGCAATTCTTTTAATCATTGCTGCAGTATCCTGAGCATTTCTGGTAGGAATGATACTGATTCCAAAATCCAATGCAATGGATGCGATGGAACCCCTGATAGCATTTGCATTAACCATACCAGCATACAAATCATCACCTTCAAGAATCAACAAAGGCTTTTTAAACTCTTCAGACAATTCACGAGCTTGTTTGAACAATCTTTTATCAATTATTGAATCAACAAAATCCTTAGCCGTTTTTCTTTCAATAGCTACCTCATCACTAACCTGATAATCGGCAACGGCCATTGACCTAATTTTAACATCCATCTCCATTTCAGTCAGATGTCTTATAACCTTTGAATTACCTTCACGGGAATCTGCATAAACAATTGGGAAATCATTTTCCTGTTTTGGTCTTTCAAGGACTTTAACTTTCTTTTCGCCTTCCATTCTTTGAACGGCTGACTGATTCAATTCCTCCAAAACATCAGGGTCGATCAATTGATTTTTCATACGGCTTTCCTTATTGATGGAAGCCCAGTAATAAGCTTCATCCCTTGTTCCGTTTGTTATTAAAACTTTTACACGACCAGTTCTTTTACGACCTGTCCTTCCCCTTCTCTGAATCATTCTGACTTCAGATGGGACAGGCTCATACAAAATTACCAAATCGACTGCAGGAATGTCAATACCTTCCTCTGCAACACTGGTTGACAACAATACATCATATTCGCCCATTCTAAAAGATTTGATAATTGCCTTCTGTTGCTTTTGAGTTAAGCCTTTTTCACCGTCCTTAGTTGCCTGACCAAAGAATTTGGCAGATTTGATTCCTTCTTTTTCAAGCTTTGTATGAATCATTTCAAGAGTATCTCTGTATTGGGTGAAAACAATAATTTTTGATGATGCATCGTCATCATTATCTGTGAACCTCTTGGACTGAAGCTTTGTTTGACCATCGCCAGAACCAAGTTCCTTTTTAAGAATTTTAGTTAACTCCCTTAATTTAGGATGTTCCCAACCATGCTTTTCTGCCTCTTTTGCAAGTGTAACGGCACGGCCAAAATTATCATCCCACATCAATGATTTTGCAGCTTTTGTTTTCTTTTTACGCAACCTTGCAACATATTTGTTGAAAGTAGCAACCCCTTGAGTTTCAATAAGCTCCTGAGCATGCTGTATATTGATGACAGCACTCAAAATTGAAATGGCCTGAAACAAGTCCTTATTCGGATTAGTGGTCCTTGCAATCTCACCCTGTATCCTACTTCTAGCATTTAAAATATCCACTTTATTTACCGAAACTGTATTGATAACACCCATATTTTTCAAGGCTTTCAATCTAATCTTCAAAGCCTTATCCAAATGATTTTTGATTTTTTCCAGTGCTTCACTCATCTTTATTCTAACCCACTCTATTTCAACCGGATTAAAATAAGGCCTTACATCCGTATCATCTTCAGTCTTAACAACAATATTTTGAATATATAAATTTTGACAAACCTCCTTGATTTTTGATTTGTCTGAACCTGGAGAAGCTGTCAAACCTAAAATAAGATTAAATTTAGATTCCTGGACATATCTTGAAGCCAAATAAACATAGGAATAAGATCCAACACCATGGTGACACTCATCAAAAACAATTAGTGACACACTGCTTAAATCATAACGTCCGTTCAGCAAATCGGACTCGACTGTTTGAGGTGTTGCGCAAATGATTCTGGATTCCTCCCATCGTGTAACACGCTCATCGGTTTTTACAGCACCAGTTATGGAAGTGCAAGGAAGATTTAAAAATTCTTTAAAGCTGGCTTCATGCTGAATAGCTAAAGGTTTAGAAGGCGCTAAAATTAAGACTTTGGAATTTTTAACCTTGTACAACCTATCTGCAGCGACCAGAATGGCCACAATTGTTTTACCCAGTGCAGTAGGTGCCACAACCATTGTATTTCCTTTCTTTAAAACATCCCCTGCAAGAATTTGCTGATAAAGCCTTGATTCAATGGAATTCTCTTTAATTAATGGATGATTTATATAACTAGTCATAATTAAACCTCCTTTAGCTAAATAGAATTATTACAAAAATTAAATACTATTTACCAATAACCCTATTAACATATTATATTTAATATTTAAAAAAGATTAAGTGAGAGCATTTGAAAAGTAAAAAAATAGTAAAAAATAAAAAAATAATTAATAGTGATTAGTTAAATAACACTATTTAAGATTTTAAATCAATGATAACTGACTTATATTTTGTTGCAGCTTCACCAATAGCTACAATCATTTCACAATCCAAGTTCAAAGCTTTTTTAATTCCATCACGAACATCTTTTTCATCAGCACCAAGAGTGCCTGATTTTTTAAAATGACTTCTGTGATTTAAAAATATCCTGTCATTCAGTCTGGAATTTTCATTCAATTTTTCAATCGCCACCTTTTGAGATGCATGTGATGCAGGAACTACAAATTTTGAAAATTTAAGTACGCTATTGAATATATTCAAATCACCAGAGTATCCTGATTCAGATGAAACGGTAATGACCGTTGTGAAATCTCCAAATAACTTTTGGAATTCTTTCAATACAGTTTGAACACCAGCGGGATTGTGAGCATAATCTACAAAAACAGTCTTGCCATTTACTGTATCTACCTTTTCCATTCTTCCTTCAACACCAGTGAAAGTAGATATCGGCTCTAAAATTTTATCATACGGTAATTTTAAAAACTCACGGGCAGCGATAATAACCCCAGTAACATTATAAACATTATGAAGTCCATCTATTGCCATTTGAACAGTTAATTTTCCCTCAGGAGTGAATAAATCAAATGTTCTATTGTTTAAATCCACATTAGTTGCAATGTAATCAACTTGAGGAGTTGTAAGGCCACATTTACAGAAATAATATCCGCAGCCAGAAATAATTTCCTTAACAGCCAGTTCATTGCCGCAAACACATTCTTTGATACCAATTGAATCTGGACGTTCATTGACTCCAAAGGTAATGACTTCGCCTTCATAGTTCAATTCCCTTAAAAGGCCCATTATAGTTGGATCATGAGCATTTACAATGATTTTTTTACCGTTTAGTTCCTGTATGAATTCTCCTTTAACATTGGCATAATCCATGAAACTGCCCAAATCTTTCAAATGGTCCGGAGTGATGTTTGTAATCAAACCAGCTTCCATGTCAGTATTTTCAACAATTCTGCCAACCGTGCCCGGAACACCAAAAGTACCAACCTCCAATATTCCCACATCAGCATCTAATCTAGACTGTAAAATAGGAATAAATTCAGCATTACCCTGCATTCCCGCCAAATTATGCTGGCAAGGAATAATTTCGTTTTCTTCTGCAATTTTTTTAAGTAATGTTGTAGTAGTGGTTTTACCATTAGTTCCTGTAATCCCAAATACTGGTTTTTCAGATTTAAAAAGCTCAATAACATCAGTCAATTCAACAACCGGTTTATTAATTCTTTTATAAATCTCAGAATCCTTAGACAAACTAGCCGGAGGAATTATATAATCAGATTTATCAAAAAATGCATTAGGAGTTTTTCCATAGAAAACTTCAATATCATAACCTTCAAGAGCACTTGCAAATTTACAATTCTTTTTTTGAGAAATATCAGTACCAATGACATTAAATCCTCTTTCTTTAAGGATTCTAGCAATTAAATTGCCATTAGCTCCGCAAACACCAATAACTCCAAAAGTGGTGTCTTTTTTAAAGTCAGATATATCCATGTTTTTTACTTCCTTTCCTCAATCACTACCCATAACGGTAGCATAATTCATAATTTTATCAATTTTAAATTCAAAAAGAATATGAAAAATTATTCAAACTGAATAAGATTTTCCACATCGTTATAAACAACATCCAATCCACACATTGATGGAACATAGTTTGCTGCTTTTGCTGAATTAACACCAATTACTTCAAAGCCCATATCTTCAATAGGAGCTACAACCATACATGTATCACAGACAACATTACCGCCTGCCTTTTCAATTGTTTCTGTGTAACCCATCCTGTCAGCAGTGGCCTTGACGCTAACTGATGTACAAATCCATAACTTATTTTTAATAGTTTTACCCTGAACAATATTGGCTACATTTTTAATTTCTTCCAAAGATGCATGAGGACAACCTAAACAAATCAAATCAGGTTCCCTGTCTGTTGTAGTTAACTTTTCACGAGTTTCAAGAATTTCCTTTTCGGATATGAACATTATATCCTCAACATCTTCTTCCCCTGCAATATCCGCTTCAGGAGTGACATTTTCAATATGATACAATGCTACAGAACCTGATGAAGCAAGAGCCGCACCCAATGTTTTTAGGTCATTGTTGTTTGGAACATTTTGAAGTTTGAAGTATGGAACTCCTCCACCCACAACTTTTCCAATGATGTAACCCAATGCTCCGAAATCTGCTCCCTTCAACTCGGTATTGACATTTACAACAAGATTAGCTTTCCTGTTTTGTTCCAAATGAAAACCATACAAAGGAGTTTTGCCGACAATTGCTGCAGCCAAAGCTGCCGGTCCGCCTTCACGATTGGTTCTAGCACCAATCACAGAATTTCCATAAGCAACGGCAGATGATTCTGACCATGAAATATGATCCCTAAACCTTGGAACATTACCTACAAGATAAGGAGTACATGTACAGGTCTTTGAGATTCCCAAATCCCCATAGGCATCTACAATCTGATTTTGCTTAATTGCAAAGTCACGAGGAAATCCCAATATTTCCCAATTGTCCAAATCAGTTCCAGGAGGGTTTAAAGATGCGTTTACACTAGCAACGCCCAAACCATCACCGGCCAAGTCTTGCAAATATTCCAAACCGGCTTCACCAATAGTTTTATAAGAAACACCAGATACCTGTGCGGAAGTAATATCGACTAATTTGGAAGCACCATAGATATCGCCCAATGCAACAAGGATATCCATACTTTTCCTAATAGTCTCTCCGAACTCTCCATCACACATTTGTTCTTCTTTTTTTGTTAAAAACATATTAATCATTATTTAATTGATACTCGACCATTTCATTAACCAGATGCAGGAAATTGTCTTTGCTTTCATAAGGAATCATTGCACCTGCAGCAATATCGTGACCGCCTCCCTGACCGCCAAAATTGTTGGAGGAATCCCTTAAAGCACTACCCAAGTCCACACCTTTGCTAACCATTTCCCTTGTGGTTCTACCAGAAATTTTAATATCCTTGTGAAGTCTTGATAGACCAATTACAGGTTTAGAGTTATCCAATAAGTTAACTGATAAACCAATACTAGCTATAGTTCCCATTACAGATTTTAATACTTTATCTTCACTGTATAAGTATTGAATGTCTGAAAGCTGAACTGCACCTTCACGTTTAATCCATTCAAGCCCTTTCACGATTTGGTCCCTATATTCTCTTTGCAGTCTTAAAGCGGCATCAAGAGCCTTATCCTTTTCACCAAGAGCAATGCTTAAACCTAAACCTTGCTTTTTATTTTTACCACATGCATCAAGAATATATGAATATTCCTCCAAATCACGCAATAGCGGGACTTCCTTTGGAACTGTATAGCAGTCGCCAAAAATGTCAGGATTAACTTCCATAAGTGCATCCTTCAAGAGATCTTTTTCTTCGTCTTCCAAATCAGTGAATTTTATCCCATAAGATAAGTTCATTCTTTCCAGAAATTCCTGGGCACCTTCCAGATCTCCACTAATACCTGGGAGAGGTGGTGAAAATGTGTAGGCAAGGGATTTGAAAATAGGTTCTGAAGATTTGGAAACAATCTTTAAACCTTCATGAATTTCAAGGGTCCCACTTTCCAAAGCATCGTTAAGTATCAGCTGATTAACGCCAGTAAATCCGCCTTGACCTTGCATATCACCAAATGCACCAACTAAAGCAAAGTAAGCCAAATGTTTCTTTTCAAGTTCACGAACAGCCAAATAGCTTGAACCCGCACCACATAAATCTTTACTTCCATCTATTCCGAATAAATGAGGATTGATGTGGACCACATTGCTTTCCGCTTCAGTGTCATTAACTTGATGGTGATCCGCAATGATTACATCAGTTTTATAGGTATTGAACTCATCCACAAACGCACTGCCCATATCTGAGAATATGAATAAATCATATTTCTCATGTCTCAATTGATTTACAATATCCTCTTTTAAACGAGGAATTATGGTAGTGTGAAATTGAACATTTTCTTCAGCTAAAGCATTAGCTATAACAGCAGCTGATGAAATTCCATCAGCATCATTGTGAGAAATTATTCTTATAATACTGTCCTTTTCAATGTGCTCCTTAAGCACATCAGTAGCTTCTCCGGCTCTATTTAACAAGGAGTGCTGCTTCTTTTGGATTGTATCTCCAACCTTCTGGTAATACTCCTTCACTTACATAATAAGCGGATAATTTTCTGATTCTGGATTCGATGATAGTTAAACCTCTTTTGGAATGTAAGTCTTTAGGATTTTCATCTAAGTGGTCTCTGATATTAACAGCTCTTTTAATTAAGTTTAATAAGTCTTCCGGATATTCTCCAGCTTGACCGTTTCTTTTTAAGATTTCGGTGATTCTTTCACCGGTAACATCTTTTACAGATGGAATTCCGTATTGGTCTCTTAATATAATACCGATTTCGGAAGTACTTTTACCTTCTTTGTTAAATTTTAAAATCATTTCTTCAATTTCTTCATCACTATAAGTTACCCATTCTGGTCTTGCCATAATATAACCTCTTTAATTTTTAAATAAGTATGAAATAGTTATTCTTGATTAGAATACCATTCAATAAATTTTTTTAATGAATTTTTTCTATGTGAAAATTGGTTTTTCTCATCAGTTGTAAGTTCTCCAAAAGTTTTACCTTCTCTAGGAACATAAAATAATGGATCAAAAGCGAATCCTAATTCTCCTCTTTCTTCAACTGCGATTTCACCTGATACCTTGCCTAAAAAAGTCTTGGGCTCAGAATTGGGGGCACAGTACCCAATAACTGACCTGAATTCGGCATAACGGTCATCAGTATCTGCTAATAGCTTTAAAATTCCTTGATTTCCTATGGTATCCTGAACATAGTGTGAATAGACCCCAGGAAAATCATTTAAAGCTCTAATGAATAAACCAGCATCTTCAACAATCACAGGTCTTTCAAGTTTACGACAAGCATATTTTGCGCCTGATATGGCCACTTCCTCAAGAGTTCCTTGAGGTTCTGTGTAACCCAAATCAATATGCTCTAACTCAATGTCATAATTTTTGAAAATATTCTCTGCTTCTTTAACTTTATGTTCGTTACCAGTTATAAATGTTATCATAAAAATAGTATATTTTAAATTTTTAATATAGTTAACTAA
>ONQL01000021.1 GCA_900319985.1 uncultured Methanobrevibacter sp.
TAGCTGTAGCTAATCTCATCATATCAGCAAAACCTGCATCTTTTAATTTTTCTGCTGTTTTTTCACCAACACCTGGCAAATCTGCTAATTCTACCATAATAACCATTCCTTTTTAGTTGTTTAATAATATTTTGATATAATTTTTTTAGGATTTAACCTACTTTCTTCATTATAATCATCAAAGCTCACATTAGCAATAATCTCTACTGTTAAGCCGTTTAAATCTTCAAGTTTATCTTCAATACCCATACCATCATCAATAATAGTAATAACCTCTTCTTTTTCCATACCAATTAGTTCTTCAGCTAATTTATCAAAAAATGTAGCATGAATTGAACCAGTATCATCTTCAATTCTAGTAGGTATCATTAATGTGTAATTAGGTTCATCAAATGTGTGTCCGCAATTATCACAGACATTCTCTTCAATAGTTGTCTCAACATTGGATCTGCAGTTAGGACATTTTTTAAGAATATTCTTATCGGTACTTACCTCATGTATAACGCCGGTGACACAAACATTTGTATCATCTTCTAATAAAGATTCAATTGGTTTTGGTACGTAAATTGCTTCTTTTAATTCTTCGTAAGTTGGTAAGTTTTCGATTTCATTTTCACTAGGTTCTAAAACTGTAGTACCTCTACTGACAACCGCTTCAATACGATTATCCATGCCAATATTTATACGAGGATTCTGTAACTTCATTGGCATTCCTATTTCTAAATCCATATTAGCGTCATCATTCCATAATACAACTTTGATAGATCCTGTATCATCAGCAATTTCTATATTTCTAACACTACCAGTATCACCATTATCCCTCTCAAAGTTACGGATATCATTCAATTCGATAACTCTACCAATTAGAATTACATCAGTTTCATCTTCATCAACATCAGAAATTTTTCTATAATCATAAAGAGCTTTTTCTAATGTAGCCAATTCTGGAATAAACATTGCAGAAGCTTGTGCTTCAGATAATTTAATAAGTCTAGAACCACCACCAATGTTTAAATCGACATCATACATTCCAAGTCTAGTTCTAGCATTTTCAATTTGGTATGCGTCCCCAATATTAAAATCTTCCTGAGCACGTTCATTCCATAAGGATAACTGTACTTTACCAGATTCATCTGCAAAAATTGCTGAACGAACAATGCCTACGGAACCGTCGTCTCTTTGGAATTCATTAACATCATTAACTGAAATGAATCTACCAACTATATCAATTTCAATTCCATCCTCATCAATCTCTTCGATATTTCCAATAGGAGTTGGTCTTAATTGTTCTCTTAATTGCTCGAATTCTTCAAATTCTTCTACAGATAAATTTTCGGGATTAATAGTTATTTGAGTATTAAAGTTAGTGTTCATAGAATATCCACTTTGGGTGTATTCATCAAAACGAACATTACCACCGATTATCTTAAGGATATCTCCCTTGTTAATTGGCAATTCTGTATCATCTCCCCAAACAGTTACTCTAATGGATCCGGAAGAATCACCAACATCAAAGTTTCTTAATTTGCCTTCAGTGTTATCGGATTTTCTTATAAATGTTTTAATATCTTGAATCCTTACAACAACACCTTTGATAGACACGTCACTTTGTTCGCTGAGATTTCCAATTTTAATGAATTCTTGTTCGATTTCAGGAACATCGAAATCACCTTTAATTATTCTTCCATCCCAATGACTTAAAGAAATTTCAGATATGCCATCCATATTTGTTCTTTCACGAGATTGAGCGGCAAGTATTTTTACAGTGTCGCCGTCTTCCAACTTCAGCTCATCAATTAATTCGACATTTTTATTCCATAAAGTGTATGTGATTTTTCCGGTTTTATCCTGTAAATCAATTGATGCAACTTTTCCTTCTTTACCATTTTTTTCATAACTTCTTACAGTTGGAATTCTAACGATTCTTGCAATAATATTAACTTTAGTGTCAGGTTCAATATCGGCAATATCTGTTATTTTTTCTTCATAAACAGGGAATTTAGAAGGATTGTCTTCTAATTTTACAACGGTTGACCTTGGTCTTAAGTTTGCCTCAAGGCCTGAATAACCGTCCTTGATATCAACGCCTTTAATTTGAATAACATCTCCTTCATTAAATTTCTTTAAAAGCGGCATGTTTTGAGTCCAGAAAACTGTTCTCATGGTTCCGGTGTTATCCTGCAATTCCACATTACAGACTTCACCTTTTCCACCTTTACGAGTCTTGAATGACCTTTTATTGGATATGGATATTACCCTTCCATCAATAGTAACATCCTTGCTGCCTTTTTCCAATTCACTTATAGATTTTACGGCGAATTCAGGTTTTTCGGATAGAACTTCGACTTCTTCATCGATTAATTCACCGACAACCATGTCTGCAAATCCTGAATCATTCATAAATGGATTTGAAGATTCTTGTTTTTTGAATTCTGCCATTCTGGAAAGAAATTCCTCTTCGGTGATTTTATCTTTTACTTTGTTATATTTCTCTAAAAGATCATCAGTCATTACAAATGTTGTATTTTCATCAGATTCTTCATCGCTTTCAATTGAAATTTCGAAAGGTACTTCTTCATTATCCTCACTTGAATCTGTTTTTTCTGCAGAAACTGTTTCAAAATCGGTTACACCGTGATTTTTTAAAACTTCACGTGCTAAATCAATTTCATTAACAAAAGTAACACCTTCGAAGTTAGTTTTGCTAATTTGGTCCATTTCTGCTAAAAACTCTTCTTGTGAAAGTTGATCTTGAATTTTTTCGTATAATTTTAAAATTTCTTCTTGCATACCAAACCCCTCATAGAAAAGTTAATTATTATTTTATAATTAGAATGTATATAAAGTATTAGAGACAGAGCATTTGAAAAGTAATCCATATCAATATTACTAAAAAATTTAATATAAATATTATCAAAATACACGGATATGAAATTATGAAAAAAAATTAATATGCATTAGGGTTTTTCCTCAATACGGTTTTAATCAGTATTCCTAAATCTAAACCCAAGTGCCAATTTTCTACATATTCAATATCATATTTTATACGTTTAGTAATAGAAGTGTCACCACGACATCCGTGAATTTGAGCCCAACCGGTCAAACCGGGTTTAACTTGATGTTTGACCATATATTTTGGAATAGATTCTTTAAACTGATCAACAAAATATGGTCTTTCAGGCCGAGGCCCCACAACACTCATTTCCCCTTTTAAAACATTGAAAAATTGTGGCAATTCATCAATACTGGTTCTTCTAATAAAGTCACCAACAAAGGTTTTCCTTGGGTCATCTTTTGTAGTCCATTCCGATTTCTCCAACCTAGGGTCTTGAACTCTCATACTTCGGAATTTATACATCCTGAAAGGTTTACCATTATGACCAATTCTTTCTTGTTTGAAGATAATAGGTCCACGAGAAGTTATTTTAACAGCAATTGCTATAACAAACATGATGGGTGAGGTTATAATAATAGCTATAATTGCAATTAAATAATCAGATACGGCTTTTGTAAACTTATTAAAAGAATCATCTAAAGGAACATAACGAATATTAATGATTGGAATATCTTCAATCATGTCTACAGATGGTTGTGCTGGAAAATATCGGATATAGTCAGGAATTATTTCCGCTTTAATTCCAACCTTTTCACAGCTTTGCACTAGTTCATTAATTTTATAATAATATCTTAAAGGAATTGCTAAAACAACCCGATCAAATCTATGTCTTTCAAGAATTTTGTCCAAATCTTTAAAGGTACCTATGAATTTAACCCCATTTACTGATTTGCCTAGATGTTCAGATCTTCCCAACATTCCCCCGATTGAAAATCCAAGATAAGGATTCTCCTTGATTTTGCGGGCAAACGTAAATGCCAAATCATTATCGCCGACAATGAGAATATGCTTTAAGTTTTTATTGTTTATTCGCATATTCATTAAAACGCTTCTAATAGCAAATCTTTCTATAATTGCTAAAACGGAACAGATAACAGCTAACAAGAAAAGCATTAATCTGGAAAAGTCAGGCTGGTTAATAATAAATAAAATAGATACTAACGCAAAAAATGCGACAATATTTACTTTGATAATTTGAGTTGCTTCTGAAAAAATGTTTTTATAAGTCCGTCTAGGCTTATATAATCCAAAAGCGAAATATAGAATCAGATAGACTGGAATTACGGCTATAAACATGAAAAGACCGTAAGTTTCATAACTTAAATGGTCTCCAATTGGACCAAATAAAGTTGTCTCGAATCTTAACCATATTGAAGCCCATAATGAAAAAATGATGACAAGAACATCAATTAATACCAAAAGGACATTCAATAACCTCTGATTTTCCCTTATCATAATAACTACCTAGAAACTAGTGTTATTATATTATTAAGTACAATACCTTATTTAACTTTTCTTTTTGAATAAATTCAAAAATAGCTTTAAAACGCATAAAACAAAAATTCCAAAGTATACAACAATATTGGTTATAAAAAAAGATTCATGGGAATGATGTTTTTTATAATATACATACATGGCCCTATAAAATTCATATATTAATTTAGATTTTTGTTTTTTGCTGCTTGCCCCTTTAAGGTGTGTGATTTTTGACTTTCCATAATAGATAATCTTCCATCCGGCTTTTTTAATTCTATAACATAAATCAATATCCTCACCATACATGAAAAAAGTCTCATCCAAAAATCCAACCTCATCAAGTGCTTCTTTTCGGATAAACATGAATGCGCCAGTCAAACAGTCAATTTCATACACTTCCCCATCGGGCAATTTATCTAGATTATAGTTATCATCTTCACTTTTTGTTGGAATATGAAATAACCTGAAAAATGAATTTTTAACATTGGGAAAACTCCTTTTACATGCTTTATCCAATTCACCATTTTCCAAAAGAACCCTGCAGCCTGTTGCACCTACATCGGAATGTTTTTCCATGTAATCATAAATATTTTCTAAAGTATTTTCCCATACGATAGTATCTGAGTTCAAAAGAAGAACATACCTTCCATTTGCAACATTTAATGCCTGATTGTTTCCAGCTGCAAATCCTCTATTTTCACTAGATGCGATAAATTTAACTTTATCTTTGAAATAGTCCTGCAATTTAGACAGGCTATCATCAGCGGAAGCGTTATCTACAACAATAATTTCATAGCTAAAAGGATAATCATATTCAAAAATAGAATTTACAGTATTTTTAGTTAATTCAAATGTTTGATAATTTACAATTACAACTGAAAGATCCATGAAACTCAACTATCTATTTTTTTAAGAATTTGAAGGTATTAATTATTAATCTGTACTCAATTTTAAAATAATTTTTTGTATTTTTAGAATTAAATTTTACCTTATTTACTTTATCGCTTCTGGTGTTTAAACCTTCTTTAATTCCTGCAAGATAAATCGGGCCAAAACCTTTCCTTAAAAAGAATATGTATTTTATAAAAAAACCTAAGAATAAAAAAATAAAGTTTAAAACTTTCAATGGAATTGGAAGATTTTTATAAACAACCCACACATTATTACGAGCCGCCAATCTCACTTTAAATTCATTATGCCTGCTTCCACTAGTTGCACTTCCAATATGATAAACAATAGCTTGGGGACATAACAGATTAATATAACCGTTGATTCTGGACCTGATTGCCAAATCCACATCTTCCATATATGCAAAAAAATTATCATCAAACAAACCAATTTCCTCTAAAATTGATTTGTTATACAAAGCCGCACCGGCACAGCTTGAAAAAATCTCACAAACTTCATTAAACTCTGTTGATTTATGATTTTCCCCTGTTTTTTTGGTCCAGGCAAGCAAATTATATTCATCGCCAACATCATCTATCAAGTCCTTATTGTTGTACTGAAGCATTTTGGCCTGTACGGAAAAGATATTTTCATCTGAAGATATTAACTCTGCTAAAGCTTTAATTGATCCTTTTTTTACTTCAGTGTCATTGTTTAGTGAAAAAATGTAATCGTATTTTGCTTTTCTTATGCCCTGATTGACTGCAGGGGCAAAACCCAAATTTTCACTGTTTTCAATTAGACTAATCGGAAAATTAAAAGGATAGTTGTTGATAAACTCTTTACTTCCATCGTCTGACCCATTATCAACTATTATAAGCTCTCCAATACACTCATAATCCTGATTGAGAGAATCAAAAAATGTCTTTAAGAATTTTTCACCATTATAGTTTGGAGTTACAACAGAAACCTTCATACTAATCAATTGAATTTTTAAATTTTTTCCACACTTTATAATATATTTTAGGATTTAATAAAAATAATTTAATTTTGAATTTGAATTTGCTATCCCCTTCAAATTTGGACAGTTTTGCGAATAAGTCCAACTCTTTCATTTTAGCAATCACTTCATCAAAATCATATGAATTATAGAAAAAATAATTCATATTTCCAAAAATGGCCTTTGGAATTCTGGAAGTTATAATAAGGTCGGCTAAATCGTCCCATCCCTGTTGTTTGTAAAAATCAGCCAAATCCTCAAATATCTTTACAATATCGAAACGTCTGAAATCTGATGTTCTTATTGCTGAGTCTGGACGTTGAATATAATAATAGGTAACTTCATTTGAAACAGATATCCTATCACCATAGGCCAAAGCTTTCAGGGCAAAATGAGTGTCTTCACCATAGATATATTCCTTTGAAAATCTAATGGAATTATTTTTGATTATGTCAGATTTATAGCTTAGCTGTACAAAGTTAAATGGAATTTGCATATTAAGTTCCATTTCGATGAAATCTTTGGTTGAAATATAATCTGCCGAATAGTTATTAGGATTGGAAGTTTTTTCACCCTCTTTTTTTACAAGTTGAATTAAACTGAAATCACTTTCGATGTTATATAAATTTGATAAGTGATTCTGTGATATACAGTCATCAGCGTCGACAAACACCAAATAATCACCTGAAGAAACTTCAATTCCCTTATTTCTCGCTGAACTTACTCCCTGATTTTCTTGATGAATAATGGTATTCGCAATATCAACCTCTTTTAACTTATCACTTATAACTTCTAAGCTATCATCAGTTGACCCATCATCTACCACAATAATTTCAAAACCATCAAAATCTTGAGCAATTATCGAATCAAGTGTTGTACCTATATATTCTGAATTATTAAAAACCGGCACTATAACACTAACTTTAATATTATCCATAATGCCCACCATTATTTAAAAGAAAATCAACAACTCTTTCAGATGATTTGCCGTCGATTGCATCAAATTGGGTTTTCAGAAAATCTGACATTTTATACTTGTCAAAATCATTGCTTTCAATTGCATTAATCAATTCATCTGAACTGTAAACAATCTTTCCAGGGACTGTTTTTTCAAAATCGTAATAAAATCCCCTTTCAGTATTCAAATAATTATCCAAATCATGAACGAAAAACAGTATCGGCTTGTCAAGAATGGCAAATTCTATCATGATGGACGAATAATCGGTGATTAAAATGTCACTTATCATCATCAGTTCCTGTTCGGACGGATAATCGCTGCAGTCCACATAATTCTCACTGGACTCAATATCATCCTGATAAAAATCCTTAATTTTAGGATGTAGCCTCAAGGCAAGAACATATTCCTCCCCCAAAACATCGTTGAATTTCTTTAAATCCAGAAAATCAAAAACATTATTATACTTTTTTTCATCCCTAAAGGTCGGCGCATAAAGAATAATTTTTTTATCGAAATCAATGCCATATTTTTTACAGAAATCTGACTTGATTCTGTTTAAATCATGATTTTCAAAATAATAATCAATTCTTGGAAGTCCCAATGGAATAATTTTTTCTTTATCTATTTGAAAAGCCTCTGAATAATAATTTTCAATTTTTTTAGATGAAGAAATTAGATAATCAGTGTTTTTTCCAATTTTAGAAAGCATTTCAATGTCACTATCACTTGCAACGGACCCCCCAAATTTTTTTGAAGCTCCAGGGGCATGCCATAATTGAACAACTTCAGTTTCATTTTTGAAATTCATAAAAGCAAGTGGAAAAAAGTTATCATTTAAGAATACATATTTGGATGTTGCTAAGGATTTGAAACTTGAAAATGAAAGTTTGTCTTTATAAAAAAAGTTAAAATCAAAGTTTCCCCTTCTTTCAAACTCCTTTTTGATATAATCTAAATTACCCTTAAATGATTCGCCTGAATCAATAATAAAAGATATTCTATTAGTTTTGATTGTAAAAACCTTGAAAAAACTAAACAGATATCCATAAAGTTTATGCCTCAAATATTTCATAAATATCAAAAAATTAAATTAATGGAAAAAGTTTAAAATTCCAGGAAGTGATTCCATCATAGCCTGGATACCTAAAATGAAAATTGCAAGCCCACCAATGAAATTTATATATTTAGCATATTTTATAGCTATTCTAGTACCAAATGTTCCAATCATTAGCCAGCAAGAAGCTGCAATTAAACTTAAGATTGCAAGTCCTAATGGATTTACACTAGCAGCTACCCCTTGTGCTGCCAAAATTAAATTTTCAATATTTCCAAAAACTAGCAATATTAAAAACGGTTTTAAGTCCTCAATCATCTAATCATCCCTAATTGTGAAATACTGATTCATACATTGCTTGGAGACCTAAAAGAAATATTGCAAATCCGCCGATAAAATCAATGAAATCAACATAATCGATCAAAAGTTGAGTTCCGAAAGTCCCTATAATCAGCCATAAACTAACACAGATAATACTTGCAACAGCTAACTTTACCGGATTAACACCAGCAACAACACCTTGAGAGGATAAAACTAAATTTTCAATATTACCGAAAATAATTAGTCCTACAAAAGGAAAATATTGTTCCAACATCCAAAATCACCATTTCCCCATAATTTGGCAAAAATCCAAATTAAAAATAAATACTAATTAAAATTAACAAATTATAATATATAAAAGTATCTTTTTTTCTTTTTAAATTGATAATAATTAATATTTAGATTAAAAAATAATTATTTCAAATTATATTATTTATATAAATAATAAGAATATATTAAACAAAAAAATAAACTTCATTTATGATTTTAATACGAATTACTAATATTTAAAATATAAAAATTAAAAAAAAATAAGAGATGCATTTCAAGTGTAAACTACCCCCTTACTTCAAAATGCAAAAGATTATTTTCACTGGCGGCATCAACAAATGTATCAATCAAATCCTTTGAAACAGCATCAGGATTGATTAAAACAATTTCGATATCGACACCAATTTCACACAAACAATCATATAAAGCATCAAGATTTTTCCCGTAATACTCCGGAAAATCAAATACCTCTTTTAAATAATCATGCCCATATTTATTAATTAAATTGCCGTCAAGTTCCATGTTATCATACTTCTTTAAAAGTATTGTAGTGATCAGCGGTATAATACACCTTATAATTGCCCGTGTTGTATACTATCCTTTCAGCCCCACGGTCTGTACCGTTAGCATTAATGTCACATTCAATATATTTGTCATTGCTATCCGGAAGAACATGTTGTCTGTTTGTGAAAGTATCTCCGCCAATGCTTTTTCCGGGAGCATATTTTTTAAGCGGTCCGCCTTGCCATCCTAAATCACGGGCTTCGTTCTTTGTAATATAATTGCTTGGAAGTTTATGGAACTCTTTGATATATGCAGCAACCTCATTGACTGTGCAATACTGTCCATCTTCAACAACAACAGCATTACTGGAGCTAGAATCTCCTCCAAATTTAAAAAAATCAAAAAATCCCGCACTAACTGACCCCATTAAAAATAAAGTAAGAATTAATGCAAGGATTAAAACTACCTTTTTATTCATTTAATCAGCTCAATATACTCTTTAGCCGCCTCTTTATAATGACGAAGTGGTTCAAAACCATTTTCAATCCATCTTTTATTTTCCAATACTGAGTAATGAGGTCTTGGAGCAGGCCTTGCAAATTCTGAAGCAGTGACCGGAGTAACTTTAACATCCTTTTCAGCCACTTCAAAAATATATCTTGCAAATTCACACCAAGAACAATATCCTGAGTTGGTAACATGATAAATACCATAATAATCTGTATCAATTAATTGTGAAATAGCTTTAGCCAAATCCGGAGTATATGTTGGAGTTCCGACTTCATCATAAACAACAGTGATTTCTGAACGATTTTTTGCAAGTTCCAACATGGTTTTTGGGAAATTTCCTCCATTGATTCCATATAACCATGCAGTCCTAACAATGAAAAACTTATCAAGAATTTCTAAAATAGCCTCTTCCCCTTTAAGTTTACTTTTACCATAAACACTGATAGGACCAATTTCATCATCTTCAACCCATGGCCTTGTATTTTCACCATTGAAAATGTAATCTGTACTTACATGTACCAGCGGACAATCTACTTCACTACATGCAAGGGCTAAATTTCTAACACCGTCCCCATTGACTGCATAAGCTGTTTCTTGATTTTCTTCACATCCATCGACATCCGTATATGCTGCAGAATTAATTACCACATCAGGTTTATTTTCACCAATAAACTCTATAACCTTATCTTTATTAGTAATATCCAAGGTTTTAGATGTTGTAAGAATTAATTCATGCTCATCTTTTAAAACTTCAATCAAATCATGACCTAACATTCCGTTTGAACCAGTTATTAAAACTTTCATAAATACCACTTAAAACTTTAATATATTTAAAATATATATTATACTTCATATATAAAAAAAGGAGTTAGAATTATGAAAGTATGTATTATGGGTCAAGGATATATTGGTCTTCCAACAGCCGCTTTATTTACCAGACATCATTGCGAAGTCGTTGGAGTGGATATCAACGAAAAAATCGTGAATAATTTAAACAAAGGAATTATACACATAGAAGAGCCAGGAATAGCCGATATTATCAAAAATGCAGTTAAAAATAAAGTATATACCGCTTCCCTAACTCCTCAAAAAGCTGATGCATTTATTATTACTGTGCCTACGCCATACATAACTGAAAATTACAGCTGTGATTTGAGTTATGTTGTAAGTGCATGCGAATCCATAATTCCATATTTAGAAAAGGGAAATACTGTAATTATAGAATCAACAATAGCTCCCATGTCTACAGATGAAACCATAAAACCTATTTTTGAAAAAGCAGGTTTTACAATTGGAAAAGATTTATATCTGGCACATTGCCCCGAAAGAGTGCTTCCAGGAAAAATACTGGAAGAATTAGTCCACAATGATAGAATTATTGGAGGAGTAACTTTAGAATGTGCAAAAAAAGCTAGAGAAGTTTACGGTCAATTTGTTGAAGGATACTTAATGTTAACTGAAGCAAAAACCGCAGAATTATCTAAATGTATGGAAAATACTTTCAGAGACGTTAACATTGCCCTTGCAAATGAACTTGCAAAAATCTGTGCTGAAATTGGAGTTAATGCATTAGATGTTATAAAAATGGCAAACAAACACCCAAGAGTAAACCTCCATTCACCAGGACCTGGTGTGGGAGGACATTGCCTTGCAATTGATCCTTATTTTATTTATGCAAAAGCTCCAGAAACCGCAAAAATCATCAAATTGGCAAGAGACACCAACAATTCAATGCCGGAATTCGTTTGTGAAAATACCAAAAAAATGATAAATGAAGGTAAAATTGCAATATTCGGAGTCTCATACAAAGGAAATACCGGAGACGATAGAGAAAGTCCTGCATATGAAATCATTGCAAGATTAAAAGAAGCAGGATTTGAAATAGCAATTCATGACCCACATATAAATAATGACGATTTTGTAAGCTTTGATGAAGCTACAAAAGATGCCGATTTGGTCTTAATATTGTGTGACCATAACGAATTTAAAAATCCTAATTATAACTTAATTTCAAAAAATATGAAAACACCGATAATATTCGATACAAAAAATATAATAAGTAAAGTTCCTAGAGGAATTAAATTATATAACTACGGGAACTTATATGAATTGAATTAAAAATCAATAGATTGGTCTTTTTGTGTATTTTGGGCACTCCAAGCTTTTACGGTAGTCCATTCGCAAGCCGGTTCGGTCCAAAATGCATCATCTAATTTTAAACCTAAAGCTAAAAATACAGCACAGCACATATAAATACTACCTGAATTAATATCATTTTCTGATAAGCTTGTCTGATATCCGTTTAATCCTGTAAGCAACCATCCTTCAGCAGAAAAATTTTGATTGCCACTGAATTGTCTTTTTAAAACCTTAGTTAATGCAGACCTGACCTGAGCAGGACTAATATTTTTCGGCAATATTTTAAGCAACGCCGCTTGAGATAACAAATGGAAAACACCACAACGATAAGTCATTGACTTTCCAACTAAAGGATAAGTTCCTTCAGGAGAAATTACTCTCTCAAGCTGAGAAGACAATCTTGATGATCTCATTAACTGCACATCTAAAAATTCTCCATCGGAAATTCCGTATTTTCTCATTACGGCTAAAATATCATTAAGCATAGGATGAATAAAAATACTATTATAATAATTTAACTCAAAGGATGAACCATCGGAATAAATTGCATCACCCAAATAGAATTCATCTCTAAATTTATGAATTCCATAAGATAAACGTTCTTTATCACATTCGCCAGTGAATTCTAATAGTGTAGCTTCAATCATTGCAGTATATAACAACCAATGGTTTTCATATGGTGCTATAACACGGGTATTTTTAAGTTCATGGATAATTTTAGCTTGAACATCCATCGGCAGGTTAAGCCATACCTGATTTTTTGACCTGAGTAAACCTTGAGCAAATAAAGCAAGCTCAACCAAAGATTGTTTAGGTTCAACATAAAACAGATAATCATTATTATGTGGATTTACTGCATTCATAATTGCTTTTAGTGTTAAGCGTAAATATTTTTCTCTCATCTGACCTTCTTCTGAACTATCCGGACCTAATTCTAACCATGAAGAAATACCATTGAATACTCTAGCAAAAGCTTCAAGATATGCAAATTTTGTTGTATCTGCACTCTTAGCATCAACAGGCATTTTTTTCCTTAATGAACTTTTAGCTAGATTGCCCAATACAGGAAGAGCTATCTTTTGTAATGTTGAAACCCAAAAAATTCTATCTTCCCAAATTGAAGGCTGTTCTTCAATTATTGGTTCCTCTTTTTTTCTGAATCTTTTAAGAAATGAAGCACACATGAAATTTAATTTGTTAAACATTATATATAAATCTTCGAAAAATTGTTTTTTTTAAAATAAAAGAGAGTTTATATATTTATAGATACATAAATATTTATCATTATTAAGAGGTTGAAAATATGCCAACAATGTCTGAAAAAATACTAGCAAAAGCATCTGGAAAAAATCAAGTGGAAGCCGGAGATATTGTTATAGCAAATATTGATGTAGCAATGGCTCATGATTTAACTGGACCTCTTTCAGTGGAATCTTTTGAAAAGATTGGTACCGAAAAAGTTTGGGATTCATCAAAAATTGTTATTCCATTTGACCATCAGGTTCCAGCCGATTCAATTGACTCAGCAAAAAATCATATGATTATGAGAAAATTTGTAAAAGAACAGGGAATCGAGAATTTTTATGACGTCAATGCCGGAGTATGTCACCAAATATTACCCGAGTTAGGACATGTTGTGCCTGGAGAAGTGGTTGTAGGTGCAGATTCCCATACTTGCACTCATGGAGCTTTGGGTGCATTTTCAACAGGTATCGGTTCTACCGACATGGCAATGGTATTTTCAGAAGGTAATTTGTGGTTTAAAGTGCCTGAAACAAACAGATTCAATATTACAGGTAAATTAAAAGAAAACGTGTATGCAAAGGACGTGATCTTAAATATTATAGGTCAGGTTAGTGTTGATGGTTCAACATACAAAGCCTGTGAATTTGCAGGCCAGACCGTTTCAGACATGAGCATTTCAGACAGAATGGTATTATGTAACATGGCCATTGAAATGGGCGGTAAAACTGGTTTGGTTGAGCCTGATAAAAAAACAATTAATTATGTAGAAAAACGTTCAAATAAGCCTTATAAAGTATTTAAAACTGATTTAAACTCATCTTCTCTTAATATTATAGATATTGACGTGAGTGATTTAGAGCCGCAGGTTGCTTGTCCTCATCATGTTGACAATGTAAAGCCTGTAAGTGAAGTTGACCAGGAAATTGACCAGGTGTTTTTAGGTTCATGTACCAATGGCAGATTAAGTGATTTAAGAGATGCTGCAAAGATATTGAAAGGAAATAAAGTTGCTAACGGAGTTAGAATGTTAGTTATACCAGCATCAAAAGAAATATACTCAAAAGCTCTTGATGAAGGATTATTAAAAATATTTGTCGATGCGGGAGCACTTGTATCCGCTCCTTGTTGTGGTCCATGCCTTGGAGGTCACACCGGAATTATAGGACCTGATGAAGTAAGTCTTTCTACTTCAAACAGGAACTTCAAAGGCAGACAAGGATCACCAGACGGTAAAGTTTACCTATCTTCTGCTGCTGTCGCTGCGGCTTCAGCAATTGAAGGAAAAATTGTGGTGCCGGAGTGAGTAATATGAAAGGAACTGCATGGAAATTTGGAAATGACATTGATACAGACATTATCGTTCCAGGAAGATATTTAATTTATACAGACGAAGAAAGATTATCCGAACATTGTATGGAAGGTTTGGATGCTGAATTCAATGAAAAATGTAAAAAAGGAGATTTTATTGTAGCCGGAACAAACTTTGGATGTGGTTCTTCAAGAGAACATGCACCTATTGCTCTTAAAGGTGTTGGGGTGGCTGCAGTTATTGCAGAATCTTTTGCAAGAATCTTCTATAGGAACGCTACCAATGTTGGTGTACCTCTCCTCGAAGCTCCAGGTATTACAAAAATCGTGGAAGACGGAGATGAAATTGAAGTTGATATGGAAAAGGGATGTATTACATCCGCAAATGGAGAAACAATAACCTTTAAAAAATTACCTCCATTTATGTTAGAAATTTTAGAACAAGGTGGATTAATTGAGTACCTCAAAAACAAAAAATAAATATCAGATTGCTGTTATTCCAGGTGATGGAATAGGTAAGGAAGTTATGGAAGCAACAATATCTGTATTGGATGAATTGGATATTGAATTTGATTATGTTTATGGAGAAGCCGGAGATGAATGCAGTGAAAGGAATGGAAATCCGCTTCCAGAAGAAACTTTAGATATCATCAGGAACTCAGATGCATGCTTATTTGGCGCTGCTGGTGAAACTGCCGCAGACGTTATTGTTAAAATACGCCAAGAAATGAAAATGTATGCAAATTTAAGACCTGTTAAAACTTATCCTAATACTAATGCATTATTTGATGATGTTGATTTTATGATTGTTCGTGAAAATACCGAAGGATTGTATATCGCTGATCAAGAAGAATTGACTGAAGATGGTGCTATCGCTAAACGTATTATTACAAGAAAAGCTGAAGAACGTATCATAGATTATGCATTCAACTATGCAAAAGAAAATAATAAATCCAAAGTCACTGCAGTACACAAAGCCAATGTGCTTAAAAAAAGTGACGGATTATTTAAAGATGTGTTCTATGAAGTTGCTGAAAAATACCCTGAGATTGAAACCGAAGACTTTTATGTAGATGCAACAGCAATGTATCTTATTACACAACCACAAAACTTTGAAGTAATAGTAACTACTAATTTATTTGGAGATATCTTATCCGATGAAGGCGCTGGACTCGTTGGAGGACTAGGATTAATACCATCAGCAAATATTGGAGAAAATGGAGCTTTATTTGAACCTGTTCATGGTTCCGCACCAGATATCGCAGGTGAAGGTAAGGCAAATCCAATAGCTATGATGCTTTCAGCAATTATGATGCTTAGATATATTGGCGAAAATGAAGAAGCGGACAGATTTGAGTCTGCAATTTTAAAAGTGCTTAATGAAGGAAAAACCTTAACAAGTGACCTAGGTGGTTCTGCAAGTACTCTAGAAGTAGCCAAAGTTGTTAAAGATTATTTATAATAAATAAAAAAATGGAGACGTTGAATATGAATTTTAAAAAATTAACCAAAATGCAATTTGCTGCACTCTTTATCATATTTATTATGGTATTAAGTGGGGTTGCTGGATTTTTACTTTATATATTCCAAGGATCTTAAAAAGGAGATGAAATAATGGCAAAATATGAAATTGCTGCAGTAGTAGCAGAATTTAATTACGACATAACACAGATGATGTTAGAATTAGCTAAAGCAGAAGCTAAAAATAGAGATTGTGAAATTACAAAAGTAGTTGCAGTTCCTGGCGTGTTTGATATGCCTCTTGTAATTAAAAAATTATTACAAAAAGGTGAATTTGACGCAATTATTACATTAGGCGCTGTAATTGAAGGCGCAACTGATCACGACCAAATCGTTGCACAACATGCTTCCCGTAAAATTGCTGACTTAGCATTAGAATATGACACACCAGTGGCTTTAGGAATAACTGGTCCTGGAATGACTAGAATGGATGCACACAGACGTGTTAAAAACGCAAAAAGTGCAGTTGAAGCAGCTATCAAAATGTGTGACAGATTAAAAGAAATCTAGTGATTAGATGGAAATTCTTAAACCTGATGAACTAAAGGAAAAATTTACAGATCCATGGATTGCACCATATGAAAAAGTTTTAACTATGGTGGATGGAGATAAAGTCGAAATTATCGAATATCATCCTTGCATCTCTGGATCTCACTGGTTATTAAACCAATATCGTAACAATTCTGAATTAATTGATTCTGCTTACCGTGATGGAAACAAACATGTATATTCCTGTCATGTCGGTTGTGCACCACTTGACCTGAAAGCAAGTTTTAATGCTGCCGGAATAGATGAGATTGTTATTGATGGCGATGAAGTAAAAGTAACCCATGCCGGACTTGCAGGAGCTGGTGTTGGTGCCGGAATGTGCAGAGGAATGGGTGAAGGTGTTAAATACATCGAACTTATTGAAACTGGCGGAGGATCCAAGGTAGGAAAGGCTACTGTTGTAACTCCTAAACTTCAAAAAGTTGTTATCGGTATTGATGATACCGATACAAAAGATGCTGGAGCTACTTGGACAATGGCGCATAATTTGGGTGTGGAACTTGCCGGTGAAGGTTATGAATATTTAGACCATATTATTGTCCAGTTATATCCTCATAACCCTCATAAAACTCAAAATTGTGTATCTATTGCTCTTACATTTGCTGTTGAAGAATCCAAAAAAGAAGAATTGATTAACAGAGTTATTGAAATTCTCAAAAGGGATACCTTATCTGATAAAACAGCTATTGCTATTTTAGAAGGTCTCGACATTCCTGAAAAATTAAGGAAATATTCAATAGCAACCAAATCTGGAATGATGGATGTTGAAACTGCAGAAGCAACTGCAAAAGAATTAAACATTCAATTAATTGCGGTGACTGGTGAACAAGGAAAAGTTGGCGCTTTAGCGGCACTTGGACTTTACAACGATGTTGAAGAAGCAGTAAAAGCTTATGAAAAAAAATAATCTAAGAATATATTCTTAGATTTCTTACTATTTTTTTAATTTACAGGACCAAAATTCAAGAAACTGCCCTGACTATTTCTTACAAAATATTTATTCGAAGTATAATTTGAATCTTTAAATATTATCTTTATTTCAGAATTATCCTGTGAAAATGTGGTATTTTTAGGACTGGTCAACGTTCCTATGATTTCACCGCCAACACTAACAGAGTAAGATGAATTGTCTCTAAATACACCTGATGAATTAGTTACTGATACATTATTTAAAAAGACTTCAAAGCTTGAAGAATGTCTATCCTTTGAATTAATAATGAACTTCTCACTAAATGATACATTCTTATTTACTTTATTCTGGGTAACAATGGCCTGATTAAATACTTCATTTAAACGACTGTTTTGAATGACATAGCCTGTTTCAACGCCTAGTTGTTTTCTGGCATCAAGAGGCAGTCTGATAATATAACCTTCCCCGCTTCTAGAGTCATTAACAACATACTTCGCATCCCCAATTTGAATTGTATCATTTATTTTGACACCCAACGTCATCATTGCCTCAGAAGGCATGCGAATTTGATTAGATTCATTTTCAACAGCTACATCAACTGTAAATGGACCCCTAACAGAAATTGAATTATCTGACGGGGAATTATCCGCATAAATTATTAAATTTCTTGAGTTCGGTTCAATTGACAGCACACCATTTTCAAAGTGAGCCGCACCAATGAATGTTGAAATCATTAACAGCAGTACTATTATCGAAATAATCAGAGGAAAATGAATTTTAATAAAAGACTTGAATAAATTTTTTCCGGGATTCTTTCTAAACATTACAATGGATTTTACAATGACTTTAATAATATAATAAATTGAAATAATCAAACCTGCAGTTGAAATTATAACACCGACTGCAAGAGGAACCATTTTTACAAAAAATACTGTAAATAATCCTAAAGTAATTAAAGATAAGCCAACAATAGACATACGAATAAAATAACCAATTTCATCAATCATGACAACTCTACCGTACTTGTTAGCACGGCTTATAATTGTTCTGACAACTTCATTAGCCATCATATTTAAATCAGAAAGCGGAGACATATCATGCTCTATTTCACCGATGTCAACTTCCATGATGGAAATTCCAAGCACATCGGCATCAATAACGATTCCTACATCCACACCATAATCCTTTTCAAAATTAATCTTTTTCAATGTTTCTTTACGTGCCGCAAACTGACCGCTTAATGGCTGCTCAAAGGAAATTTCTGGGAAAAAGAAATTAAGCAACGGTTTGGCTGTAAGCTCCGTTACACGTCCACTAGCACGTGAAAATTTAGTTTTAGTGATTTCAGCTTTTCCAAGCAAAATTGGCATAATCATAGATTCAACTTTTTTAGAAGTTAAATTATAAATATCTGCATCAATAAATGCAATAATATCGCAATTAACTTCCTTATAACCAGTGTACAAAGCTTCACCCTTACCCTTATTAGTTTCATGATTGATAACAATAGCTCCGGCATTAATAGCTTCATTTTCAGTATTATCTGTTGATCCATCATTAACGACAATGATTTCATCAACAAACGACACCTCTTTAATCACATTAACCACTTTTGCTACAGTATCCTCCTCATTATATGCAGGAATAATCACTGAAACCTTTTGATATTTTTTGGATTTTCCGGATTTCATACCAGCAAGTAAAAATGCGATGATTACTAAAAACCAATACAATTACGTTCACCTGAAAATTTAATTATTTATAAATATGTTATTTAAGTACTATAAATATTATCAATTTTTAACAAAAATTATAATAATGAAAAAGGTTAAAATAAATCTATAAACTTATTTAATAATAGAATTAAAGCTTTTAAAGTCTTGATTTTTAATTTAAAAAGTAAAATTCAAACTAAACTTATTTTATGGATAGTAATTTAATGATAGTTGACACGCTCCAAAATGAATTAAATTTAGCCAATTGGCAAGTTGAAAAAGTAATCAAACTGATTGATGATGGCAATACAATACCATTTATTGCAAGATACCGAAAAGATGTTACCGGTTCGCTAAATGACGAGACACTGAGAAAATTTGATGAAAGGTTGAAGTATCTCAGAAACCTGGAAGACAAAAAAGAAAAAGTCATTAAAAGAATTGAAGAGCTTGAAAAACTCGACGATGAGTTGAAAGCAAAAATCATGAATGCGAAAACCTTAGTTGAACTTGATGATTTATACAGACCCTACAAAAGTAAAAAACGTACACGAGCAACCGTTGCACGTGAAAAGGGTCTTGACCCATTGGCTCAAATAATTTTAGCCCAAGAAGTTAAACAAAGTGTTAAAAAAATAGCTGAAAAGTATATTGACCCTGAAAAAGAAGTAAATTCAGCTGAAGATGCAATAAATGGAGCAAAAGACATTATTGCAGAAATCATTTCAGACAATTCTGAATTTCGAAAAAAAATCAGGCAAAATACTTTCTACACTGGTCAAATCGAAACAAAAGCCAAAGACAAGGATTCAACTTCAGAATATGAGCTTTACTACAATTATAGTGAGGATGTCAGAAGAATACCTCCACATAGAATTCTGGCAATCAACAGAGCCGAAAAAGAGGGAATAATCAAGGGAAAAATAGTCTGTGAAGTTGATGAAATCATAAAATATCTAAACAGACATATGCTAAAAAACATTTCAAGCATTCCTGAAAAAATCGAATATAACAAGTATACAACACCAATCATCAAGGAATCTGTTGAAGATTCCTATAAAAGACTGATTTCACCGGCTATTGAGAGGGAAATCAGAAATTTTCTAACGGAAAAGGCCGAAGAGAAATCAATTAAGGTATTTGCTAAAAACCTAAATCAATTGCTGATGGAAAGCCCTCTTGTTGGAAAAACCATTTTGGGTTGGGACCCTGCTTTTAGAACCGGCTGTAAACTTGCAATCATTGACGAAACAGGTAAAGTTTTAGATACAGCTTTGATTTTTCCAACTGAACCACAAAATAAAGTCACAGAATCAATTAAAACCGTTCGTGGACTGATTGACAAATACAACATTAATGTAATTGCAATCGGGAACGGTACAGCTTCAAGGGAATCAGAACAAATCGTGTCTGAAATAATTAAAGGAACCAGCGTTGAATACATCATAGTTAACGAAGCTGGAGCTTCTGTCTATTCAGCTTCAAAGTTAGCAGATGAGGAATTTCCAGATTTTTCAGAAGGTGAGCGCAGTGCCGTTTCTATCGCAAGAAGACTACAGGATCCATTGGCGGAACTTGTTAAAATTGATCCAAAATCCATTGGAGTTGGTCAATACCAGCATGACATGAATCAAAAGCAGCTGTCCGAGTCTTTAGGTGGAGTCGTTGAAAAGGTGGTTAATGAAGTTGGAGTGGACCTGAATACCGCTTCCGTGAGCCTACTCAATTACGTATCCGGAATTGGAAACACAACCGCAAAAAACATTATTACCTACAGGCAGGAAAATGGAAGCTTTAACAATAGAAAGGAATTACTGAATGTTAAAAAGCTTGGTAAAAAAACCTTTGAGCAATGTGCCGGATTCGTGAAAATAGACAATCCTGAATATCCTCTGGACAACACTACAATACATCCCGAATCATATGATGTGACATTTAAACTGTTGAAAAAGCTAAATTATTCAGCTGAAGACATTGGAAAATCAAATCTAAAGTTGGACAATATCAATGTAGAAGAAATATCTGAAGAACTGGATATCGGAACTGAAACATTGAAAGACATCATAAAAGAACTTAAAAAACCTGGCCGTGACCCTCGTGAGGATATGCCAAAACCTATTTTAAGGAAAAATGTCCTGACTTTAGAGGACCTGGAAATTGGAATGATAATGCAGGGAACCGTTAGAAACATTGTTGATTTTGGTGCATTTGTCGATATCGGTGTTCATCAGGACGGTCTGGTCCATATTTCACAACTAGCGGATAAATTTGTAAAGCATCCTCTCGACATTGTTAGTGTTGGAGATATTGTTGACGTGAAGGTTTTAGATGTGGATGTCAAAAGAAAAAGGATTAATTTATCTATGATTATATAGAATTTTATTCTGTTTTTTCTTGACTTAAAATAGTGTAACGTTTATAAATTTACATATTTATTGATTTTTTTACATTGTAAATATTATAATCACCTGTGAATTTTACAAAATAAGATAAATTATTAGAACATAACATCAAATATGAAAACTTAAAAAATTTATAAATGACTTACAATAAAATATTGTATATTTATTATTAATAAGAAGGGATTTTTGAATGACACCAAAAATAATGATTATTCTTGGAAGCGGTTCAGATATCGCTATTGCGGAAAAAAGTATGGATATTTTGGATAAACTTGAAATTCCATACAGTTTAAAAATTGCATCAGCACATAGAACCCCTAATTTAATTCGTGAGATTGTTCAACAAGGTACTGATGCTGGAATTGAAGTTTTCATTGGAATTGCAGGCCTGGCAGCTCACTTACCCGGTTCAATAGCTGCCTATACACCAAGACCGGTCATTGGAGTTCCAGTTGATGTTAAAACCAACGGTATAGATGCATTGGAATCTATAGTTCAAATGCCTTATCCGTCCCCTATTGCAACTGTCGGAATAGATAGAGGGGACAATGGTGCAATATTGGCTGCCCAATTTATTGCACTTCACGATGAAGAGGTACGTCAAAAAGTAATTAAGCTAAGAAAGGAATATGCCGAAAAGGTTAAGCAAAGCAATGAGGATATCATTCAAAAGATTGA
>ONQL01000011.1 GCA_900319985.1 uncultured Methanobrevibacter sp.
AACTAAAGCAACGGAAGCTGCAGTAATTCCTGCACAACGGGTTCCCCCTTCAGCTTCAATTACTTCTATATAAATATCAATCATTGAACGAGGATAATTCTCCAACATCAATGCTGGTCTTAAAGCATCAGCAGTAATTTTGGAAATTTCTGATGATCTTCTATCTGGTCCAGGTCTTTTCCTATCATCTACTGAAAATGGAGCCATATTATATCTGCACCTAATAACACCAGTATTAGGTTCAAGTAATCTTCTGATATATGATTCTCTTGGTCCATAAACAGCAACTAAAATTTTATTTCCACCAACTTCTAAATAAGCTGAACCATCAGCACGTTCAAGAACTCCTGCTTCAATTTTTATAGGACGCAATTCATTAAACTTCCTGCCATCGTCTCTTATCATTTCTGACATCATATCAACCTCATTTAATATACGAAGAATTAATAACCATTATTTATTGTTTAAAATAAAAGAATTATTTGAGTTATCATCATAAGATAAAGTGTTATCCTTTTTATTTTTCTTCTTTAACTCTTCAATAACCTCAGCTATATTAGGTTTATCTTCTTTTTCTTTTTTACTTTCTTCTACTTCTTTTTCTTCAGCTTCTTTTTCTTCTTGCTCTAATTCTTCTTTAAAATTTTGAAGCTTAGGTTTTTCTAAAACAAATTCTTCTTCCTCTTCGGGAACTTCTTCAGGAGGTAGTTCACCGTCAATTGCTAAGTATAATTTGTTTTTAATCTTATTGGTTAAACCAGAAGTATGAGCTTCAGCTTCAATTAAATGAATAATATCTTTGGTAAGCTGTTCCATGTCCTCGTCACCTTTTACCCAGACAAGACCATTTTGACCAACGACAATTTTACAATTAGTTTTGTCTTTAATCATGTTGATCATAGAACCTTTTTTACCAATCAATCTAGGAACTTTAGTTGGAGCAATATCTACAATGATTCCTCCTTTAAATTTACCCATTCCTCTTCCTTTTAAACCGAGTTTTGCCTTTTTGATTTCATCAACGTCAACAACTCTTAAAAATAGGACATCCCCAACATCATATACTTTGTTGAGTTCTTTTTTCTCACGACCAAACACTTCAAAAGCAGGTAAAATTCCAGAATAAGGTGAATTAATATCCACATCCCACATTGAGAATCTGACATCATTAATTTTACCTATTACAACATCTCCTTTCTTCGGAACATATTTACTCTTAAGAGGAATAACTCTAATTTTTTTATTCCTTAAAGAAACAAGTCCCATTAAAGAAGAACAAACTTTACCATTCTCTTTAAAGGTACCTCTTCCTGAATAGTATTCATCATCAGCCAATACTTGTCCAGGAATAACTAAATCTTTATTTTCCACATATATCATAATAATCCCATAAGTTGAAAATTAATTTAATTATTTAATAGTTCTAGTTTCTGCTTCCCCACTTGAAATTTCAGCCATCTTAGCGGCAAAAGAATCTTGAAGACCTCCAGGCATTTCAACAATACCTATCCATGAACCATCTTGTTGCCATTCTTCATTTATGATTTCACCGAATCCATGAATAACAGAATAAGCACCACCAGCGGCGGAACCTGGGAGTCTGACTGCAACTTTAACTTTCTCAAACCTAATTGGAATAAGTGGCTTAATAGCTTTTAAAGCCGTTTGAACTTGCTGGTCAACTGCAGTGAACGGATCAAACTTGACTTTTGCCTCATCAACGGCATTTTCAATCCTTTGTACAGGATGAGGTAAACCATTTTGAGGATTGATAGCTTCCTTAGCTATTTTATTAATAACTAATTTACGTTTATCAGCTTGCATCTTTCTTTTTTGTTCTGCAGTTAATTGAACAGTTCCCTTTTCAAGTATAACTTTAGAAACTTCAATAGGATCTGTAGTTTCAAAAATTTTATTCATAGCTTCATCAGAAGCCTTATCTCCTTTTTTGGAGTCTTTAAAAATTTCTTCAACAGCTAAAAGATCTTCAATGGCAACATCTTGACCATCAGGATTTCTATATTCAGCTGCTAAATCAGGGTCAACCAATATTTCAAAATGTTCACCACAATATTCATATTTAGCTATAATCGCATCATCAACATTTACCATTGAAACATCCCCTAACTAACTATAAAATTTATTCTTCATCTTCTTTAGAATCATCATCTGATTCTTCTTCAACTTCCTCTTCTTTGACTAATACTTCATCAATGAATTTTTGTACGTCTTCTTGAGAAAGTTTTTCATAATTACCTGTATCCTTTTTAATGACTGCAATTTCAACATTATTTGAAGTAGTGTCATGATCGGTAGCTTCATCAATAGCTTTAATTGCTAAACCAATAGCACCTGACAAAGTAATATCATCTTCATATTCCTCTTCAAAAATGTCCATAGCTGCAGATCTGCCAGACCCGATAGCAGTTGCTTTATATTCAATTAATGCACCACTAGGATCTGTTTCAAATAATTTGCATTTTTCATCATATACCCCACCTATAATTAAAGCAGAACCGAAAGGCCTTACTCCACCATTCTGAGTATATAATTGTAACATGTCACATAATTTTTTAGATAAACTTTCTACTCTAATAGGTTCACTGTAAGTGATTTTATTAATTTGAGCTTCCACTCTTGCTCTTTCAACCAAAGCTCTTGCATCAGCTACAAGACCTGAGGTAGCTGCTCCAATATGTTCATCAATTTTAAATATTTTTTCAATTGATGAAGCTTCAACTAAATTAGAAGTAGTCCTTTTATCAACAGCTAAAACAATTCCTTCAGAACTTTTTACACCGATTGATGTAGTTCCTCTTTTAACAGCTTCTCTTGCATATTCTACTTGGAAAAGTCTTCCATCTGGGCTAAATACAGTAATAGCTCTATCATATCCAGCATTTTGTAAAGGTTGCATATTAATACCTCATATTTTTTATATAAATATTTTAATAAATATTAACTTTTAAATTCAACAACATAAAAAATAAAACCAATCTCCATGAATGGCAATTACCTTTAATTACTACACAGTAGTTTATTAAAATACTTTTTTTACACATTTTTCCATAAATTCAATTGTTATATATAATAATATATTATTTATAAAGTTTTCTATTTTAAAATAACAAAAAGTAACTAAATAAATTTATGTGATGCTTTTATTGTACCTGACAAACCTATTGTTGTTATGGAAATTCTGCCTTTCTTATACATGTTTGCCAAAGCCAGAGAAGATCTAACTTCATCAACATAATCTCTTTGACACCTTACAATTGCCCTATAGCAGAAATATTCCTCAGTTTTTTCAAATTCATAAAATCTCATGACCCATAAATTGAAATTAGAGGAGTTAAGTTCCCCCTGAAATCTAACACAGGCATCCCAAATTATTGAAACGAAATCATCTTTAGTGATTTGAGAAGAAATTTTAATATCTACAGTAAGATATCTACTGTTTTTTCTAAGGGTAGGCGGAAGAACTTTAAGACCCATCCTCAATCCTCCTAACACCTTTTAAAATTAAGTTATGCCTATTTTTATTAAAATCCAAAATATTTGAAGCAACAGTGAATGAATCAGCAATTTCACTATCTGTCAATCCTGTTTGCTTAAAAAAGGCAACAAAATCATTAGTAGTTTTAATATCAAAAATAGATTCAGCCCTTGAAGACAAGATTAATGGAAAATCAAATTTCCTATATAAAGTGTAAATATCTTTAAAATTAGAGATTACTTTAGATCTGTGAGACAAATAACTTTTTAAAACATCCTTAAAGCATAATTCAATAGCAACATTATTTTTTACAGCTTCACGAGAAAGGACATGATTAATCCCACTATCAAAACGTCTTAAATATGGTCTGGACAACACATCGATTTTAATACTTTCCAAAGTTGCCCTGTTTACTTTTAAGTCTCCCCCAACAACTGCAATGCATGCCGCCTTATTCCTAAATTTATTGGTAATTTTTCTAATTTCATTAATGTTAGTTGATTTAATTTCTAAAGTATAATCTATAGAAATTTCACCATCTAACATATCTTTCAGTTCATTTTTGAATTTTAAAGCATCATTAAAATCATTTTGATTATATGAAAAATTAATATGGTTCCAACCATATTGAGAAGCTTGTTTTGCCAATATTACGTTATTTTCCAAGCTACTGCCTTGAATATTCAAATCAAAAAACATACTAGATAATTTATTATTTAGCATATTAATAATTATTGATACCTGTAAAATTCAACTTCCCAACTTACGGTTTCATAGTAATCAATAGTAAAAGTCTGAGAACTGGAAGAGGTAAACTCAAAGGAATCAGACCTAGTTTCCACAGCACTTGTTGGACCCCAGTCAACTCCTCCGGATGCACCGTTTGAACCCTTCACATGCAAATGATTATCTGCATAATTTTTTATTGGAAATGAAGATAATTCCACCTTAATTCTACCTTCAGGGACAGTGACTGTTTTTGAACCCGTACCTGATCCAGAATAACTACCAATAAGCTCCCAAGATTTTGATTTGGATGAAGTAGCTTGAGAGGATTGACCACTGTTGGCATTTGAACTATCGGCAGCCTTGTCAGAAGCGCTTGTTGATGCATCATTTGAAACTGAATGAGAATTCCAATTTAATGCAAAAAAACCAATTGCAGCAACCAGAATGACTATTATGATAACCAATACCACAATAATATTTTTAGAACTGCCCGAACTTTCAGTGGTTGACTGTGTAACCGTTTTATTAGAATCTAATTTTTCACCACATTTAGTGCAAAATTTTGCTTTATCATTATTTTCAAAACCACATTTACTACATTTCATTTTAAACACAAAATTTATTAATCTTCTTAATATTATTTTTAACACAAGATATATATTAATTTACTTATTTACTACAATACTTGATTACTGATAAGAAAATACGACAAGCAAATCTAAAAAGTGTTTAAAGTACTTATATAAAATTAATAATATGTTATAAAACTTTTATAACATAAAAAATAAAATATTTTATTATGACAAAAGAAGATGATGAACTTTTGAAATTGACTTCATATGTTCAAATTTCTAAATACCGGGAAAAAACATTAAAATCAATAGGAGACGATGTGAAAATACCTACCAACATCGCAAGAGATAGTGGAATTAGAACCAATCATATTTCCAAAGTTCTAAGCGAATTAAAAAGTAAAGAAATCGTTGAATGTATTAATGAAGAAGCCCGTAAAGGTAGACTATACCGATTAACCGACACCGGAAAAGAAGTATTAGACACCATTAAAGATAAAGAAGAGGATAAAGAAGATTAATCAAGCTCGATACCATCTCTTATTTCTTCCAATTCATTTCTAACATCATCTTGTGATGCTAATTTTAAAATATCATACAACAATTTTAATAACACCCCATTTTTAACATCTAATGACAAACAATCATTTGTTTCAATTTGTAAAGAATCATATGAAGGAGATTTTAAATCTTTTTTATACTGTAATTTGATTTCTTCCCTCAAATTAACATCAATATATTTTTCCAAATAAACAATAATTTCATTTGCAAATGTATTTCCAAAAACAACCATATCATTTAAAGAACTATCATCAAAATCAATCTGACGTACCAAACTATTAAATGAACCGTAATTCTGATAGCCAAATGGGATAAAACGTCCTTCAACAGTGTGCGCACAATATTCATTCATTATTTTAAACTCAGGAAGTGTTAAGAAAAACCAAACAAAACTCTGCAATGTAGATGAAGTGTTAACCATTAAAATTTTACATAATAACTGTTCTATTAAATTAAACAATATAAAATGTGCCAATTCATGAATTAAAGTAGCAATTTGAACAGAATCATCCAAGCGGTCATCATAATAAATACAGTTGCCCAAAAAGATATAACCCCTTTCAATTCCGCGCGCCTTAGGTTTACATTGGGTAAAAATACTAGCTAAATTTAAAATCTTATCCCTGATGGAATTTCCGTAAATATCCGCATAATCTGCCCTTGCAAAAATATTTGATAATATACCATTATACTCAATATTCGAAATTTTTGCATTTAACAGCAAATTCTGATTATATTCGCTGAATAATATATCAAAATCATCAATTTTAATTGGATTTATTTGATTTCCACATTTCACACAGTATATTGCTGTATCCAGATTTAATGTATCGCAATGAGGACAAATATGTTCCAATATCAGTTTATTACCGCAGTGAATACAGTAATTATCCTCTTTAAAATTTAGAGTACCACATATATCACAACGCTTCATGAAACTACCTCAGAATAGACTTAATATTTTTTATTGTGGAATTAATTGAATTTTTAGTAGCTATTGTTCTTCTAATATTTCTACCGCAATTTGGGCAAAAATCCGAATTCCAATCTAAAATCTCACCACATGAACAGATAATTTTGGATTTGATAACTCTTAATGGGTTTAAAGGTCTTTCGCATACCTCACAAAATTTAAATCCGCCTTTGTTTCTATGACCACATACACAAATAAAAATAGAATTTTCATTCTTTAAATTAGAACCGCATTCAATGCAATAATCAGAAGTTATGTCATTTATTGTAGAACAAGTACATAAAATTGAAACAGAAGAAGAAGCTCCATAATTTTTTAAAGGTAAACCGCAGTTTTTACAGAATATTGAGAATTTTTCATTTTCTTCACCACAAAAACAGAATATTGGATCTTCAAATTCCAAATTAAAATTACTATAATTATCAAAAGGTTCATCAGGACTAGGCCTTAGCTGTTTACCACACATTTCGCAGAATATGTTTTCTTTTGGACTTACATAACCGCATTCACATAAAATATTTCCAACTTCAAATTTTGGCTTGGATTTGTTTTTCAATAAACCAAACAATCTAGTTGAAGACCTTTTGGCACCACACATATAGCAATATTCATTGTCAACTTCATTTAAATAACCGCAGGAACAAATTTCATATTTGAAATCCTTTCGCTTACTTTCAATATATGGTGAAAAATCTATGCTGAAATCAAAAAAACCGATATCATGAATAGGTGATGTAAACATGACCAAATCCTCGCTTTTAGGATAAACCGTTTTAGCACCACAATTTGGACAGAATGGCTCATTTCGATGAATTCTATGACCACAAGTTCTGCAAAAATTTTGTGAAACCATGATATCAGATTTAGAATTAATTTTTATTCATATCCTTTATTTCTTTAACCAATTCAGACAAAACCTCTTCGCTAAGTCCCTCAATATACTTAATGGAACCTGCGCATTCATGACCTCCACCATCAATACCTGCTGATGGAACTCTTTCGGCTAAAACAGATACAATATCATTTACATTGAAGCCATATTGTTCATTTACAGCATCAGTCGCTCTGAATACTCCAAAATCAGGCCCATGACCTAATGTAACAATAGGCTTATCTTCACCCAATTCCTTAATTACATTATCATGGACAAAACCGCATGTTTTGCCCGGTGCAGGGAATGTGAATTTATGTGCATATTTTTCAACATCAATAATGTTAAAGTAAATGCCATTTTCAAATTGAGTTTTCTTAATGTTTGGAAGTGCCGCTTTAAGTTGTGTGTCAACTCTTTTTAAGTATTCTTTATATAAAGCATCAATCATTTTATCATGCTTATCCAAATTGTCCACAGCTAAAATGGTATCCATTATTCCTCTACCGTTCATGAATCTTAAAAAGTAAGCTTCAAAATCAACACATTCAGCAATTTGTCCCAAATGTTCTTTGCTGAATCCTTTTTCATGAGCTAACTGCAAATATTGATAAACTTCACCGCATTCAGCATGGTCACCCAATGCAGCAACTGCCGGAAGGTGTTTAATCAAATCTTTGACAGATGGATTGATTATATGTGCTACTTCTGTTGCCAATGCTCCAGCAGTTAACTGTGAATCTCCACCGACCAAATATGGATTTACATGAGTATCAACATATTCATCAACTGCAACTGTTGCACCGACAATATCACCATCCCTTTCATCAGTAGTTAACAATTCTCCAGGAGAATGGTGGTCAATTACAACAATTTCAATATCATAAATCTTTGCCTGCATTAATGCCACAATATCCTCTTCGGTAGAACCGTTATCCAAAAGCACAATAAGAGGCAATTTTTGACCATGCCTTTCTTGGTCTTCAAGTGCAAATGATAAATCTTTTACAACATCTTCAAGTTCATAGAATGGTGCCTTACTAGGAGATCGTTTAAAGTAATAATATTGAGCATCATTACTCGGATTTGTATATTCAATTAAAGGTATTAATGCCTTTTCCATTGCAACTCCCGCACAAATTCCATCGGCATCATTGTGATGTCTAAGTAAAATTGTTCTTCCATCGAGAATTGCCCTTCTGATTTTATGTGCGGCCTCTCTCATTTTTGGCTTAAGTCTGTTTAAAATATCACTTTTGACTAAGAAATCAACATCTTCAGGTTCAGCTCTTTTGTTTAATGCATCGTCTATTAAAGCATGTAGTTTTGCTGTTTGTTCGGGACTTAATTTAGCAATTGAATGTGACTCGATTTGAGTCTTTCCACTATGTTCGTTCACATCACCAATAACTTGAACCGCATCACCAACATCGATTTGAGGATAGGCTCTTTCACCTGCCTTATCAAATGCAGCCACCCAAGTAACACCACTTTCATCATTAATTGTGAAAATTGTAGGTCCGGATGTTTGTTGAACCTGTTGAACTTCACCATCAATACGAACCAGTTTACCCATTTTTTGTTCCAAATTACCTATTAAAGTTCTAGGAATGGATTTGGTTAATTTTTTGAGATTATATTTGCCCACATAAGCAGGAGCTAAATCAATTTTTCTTTCTCTTGATTTAATAGCAGTTATAAATACAATAATATCATCACCGACATTATACTCAGAGACGTCTCCTCTCATTAACCCCCAAACATTATTATTTAAAGTGACAAAAGCACCATAGCGTTCAATTCTAGTAATTCTTCCCTTATACAATTTATCTTTATCCATGTCACTCATTTGACATAATGAATCAAGAACATATACGTCACGAACTTGATTTTGACGAGCAACATATTCATCATGCTTCATTTTTTCAGCCTTCCTTTTTTTCTCACATTCAGGGCAAACATCATATTTCTCATCAATCAATTTACCGCAGTCTCTACATACATTAATTTCACCGGTTCCATTACAATGAGGGCAATCTTCAAAAACTTCAACTTGGCCTTTTCCATTACATACTTCACAGGGAATATCCTGTTCAGCACCCAAATCAAATTTAGCTTTCGCTTTGCTATTGACTCCTTTAAAATGATTGCCTACATCAAATGCATCATCTTCATAACCTGTTCCGCCACATGCATCACATTCCTTATAATCTACAACTACGGAACCTATTCCTTTACATTTAGGGCATTTAGTTTTCACATTAAAACCTCATCATATAATAAAATTCTGTTTAAATAATTTCGGATTATCGCTAACCAATGAATCTCTTACATTCTTATACTTCATAGATTCATTCATAAAATCATTGGCTTCAACAGCATACCCACTTCCAGTAGAATTATAATTTACTTCAAAACTGCCAATAGCATCTTTTAATTTATCTACAGCCTTAATTTTCAATTCAATTTCCAGGATTACATTATTAATATAATTCTTATGAACCTGATTAACATCGGATGAAAAATTATTTTGTAAAATATGCAATTTATTCAGACTAGTATTATAATTCTTACCTGCTGAAACAGCCTTATTCATTGATTCTTTATAATTTTTATTATTTACTAGCTCAACAGCATCATTATAATCCTTATCCCCCTTAACAATACCTTCACTAATTTCAGGCATTAATTTATTCATATTATCAGTGGAACTATCAATAAAAAGGATAGCTGCTGAAATAATAGCCAAGATCAAAATAAAAATTAATAATTTAATATATTTAGACACGATATAACTTATGTAAAATAAATTATTTATAATTTATTATGAACAAAAAAATAAAAAAAAAGAAGTTTAAAAAATTATTTTAAACTTATTCACTGGACCAAAGTCCGTGTAGGTTACAGAACGCTAATGCTTTAACATCATCAGTTGAATTTACTGTAAAAGTTGCTTCTGCAACATCTCCAGGTTTGAAGCATTTTGCGTATTGTTCAGCACCTGCTTCAACAACTAAAAATTGAATGTAGTGGTCATCATCCATTGGGTGAGCTGCTTCGCCGACTTTTACGGTTACTTTGTCACCATCGATTTCAACTACAGGTTTGTGTTTAGGAGATTTATCTCCTTCAGTTTGTACTGGGATATCTAACATGTGAGTGTCACATGCATCGCCGTCGTCTTCTACTAAAACTTGGATAATACTTCCGCAGTCATCACATTTTAAAATTTTTGCCATAATAAAACATCTCCTTATAAGATAAAGATAGTTTATTTAACAAAGTATATATTATTATTGATTATTTTCCTTATAATTTTCAATTGCTGCCTGAAGCCCGTCGGCTGCAAGATTTGAACAGTGCATTTTAATTGGAGGAAGACCATCCAATTCTTCTGCAACATCGTTTCTGGAAATTTGCAATGCTTCATCGATGGTTTTTCCAACAGCAATTTCAGTAATCATACTGCTGGTTGCAATAGCTGCTCCGCAACCGAAAGTTTGGAAGGAAATATCTTCAATAACTTCATCATCATTAACTTTAATGTAAATTGTCATTAAGTCCCCACATGTTGGGTTTCCAACAGTTCCAACTCCGTTAGCATCTTCCATCAATCTACAGTTTCTTGGGTTTGCAAAGTGATCCATTACTTTTTCTGAATAATCCATAATTAACACTTCCTACAGTTATCTTCATGTTTTCTACACATTATATTATCATAATCGAGTTCCTGATTCCATAACGGTGACATTTGCCTTAATCTTTTAACAGATTCCGCAATTACATTAACAAATTCATCAACATCAAAAGTATCGCTTTCAGGTGCTAAAGAAATTCTCAAAGACCCATGCACATCAACAGGGTCTAGACCTAATGCAGTCAATACTGGAGATGCTTCCAAAGTATTGGATGAACACGCAGATCCAGTAGATGCCTGATAACCTTTAGCATCCAATAAAAGAATTAAAGATTCACCTTCAATAGCTTTGAATCTGAAATTAACCAAGTTAGGCAATCTAATTTCTTTGGATCCATTTAAGTAAGTTTCAGGAATGGTATTTAGTACTTTTTCAATAAGTTCATCACGAATTGAGGATAACTTTTCGTAATGTGCATCAAGGTTTTCTGCTGCTAATTGACATGCTTTACCAAATCCAACAATTCCAGGAACATTTTCTGTTCCTGACCTAATTCCTTTTTCCTGACCTCCACCATGAATGAGCGGAACAACACGAGTTCCTTTTTTAATATATAACGCTCCAACACCTTTTGGACCATTAATTTTATGAGAAGATAAAGAAAGTAAATCAACATTTAATTTCTCAACATCTACTTCAATTTTACCGAAACTTTGTACGGCATCAGTATGGAATTTAATGCCTTTTTCACGAGCGATTTGACCAATCTCTTCGATTGGTTGAATGGTACCCAATTCATTATTTGCATGCATAATTGTTATCAAAATTGTTTCATCAGTTATTGCTTCTTTTAAATCTTCAACACTGATGATACCATCTTCATTTACAGGCAAATAAGTAACTTTAAAGTCAAGGGATTCCAAAAATCCTAAAGTATTTTTTACAGCAGGATGCTCGATATTGGTAGTGATAATATGTTTACCTTTTTTAGATAATTTAAAAGTTATTCCTTTAATAGCAAGGTTATCAGATTCTGATCCGCCGCTTGTAAAAATTATTTCTTCAGGTTTTGCATTAATGGCATCAGCCACTCTCTGACGAGCCAAATCTAATGCTTTTTTTGATTCACGACCAATTCCATAAAGAGTTGAAGGGTTTCCAAACTCTTCTGTGAAAAATGGTTTCATTTCTTCGAATACTTCCTCACTAACTTGAGTAGTTGCTGAGTTATCTAAATACATTTCATTATCTCCCAATTGTCTTTTTTTATTTAATAAAAATTTTTAAGTATATATGTTTTAAGTGATTAGATAGTAACTAGATACTATCTAACGCTTGACTTAAATCTGCAATTAAATCATCAGCATCTTCCAAACCAATTGAAAGCCTGATAAAGTCCGGTGTCACACCGGTTGCTTCTTGCTCTTCAGCAGTCAATTGTTGATGTGTTGTACTTGCAGGGTGGATTGCTAAACTTTTTGCATCTCCAATGTTTGCAAGAATTGAGAATAATTCTAATTTTTCAATTACTTTTCTTCCTGCTTCTTCTCCACCTTCAACACCGAAACCTAATATTCCTGCAAAATTGTCTTTCAAGTATTTTTTATTGATTTCATAAGTTGGGTGTGATTCAAGACCAGGGTAATTTACCCATTTAACTTTAGGATGTGATTCTAAAAATTTAGCTACTTTTAAAGCATTTTCAGAGTGTCTTTTAACACGTACATCTAAACTTTCCAATCCTTGTAAGAATATGAAACTGTGTACTGGTGCTTGGGTTGCTCCCAAGTCTCTTAATAGTCTTGCTCTTGCCCTTACAGTAAATGCAATGTTTCCAAGCTCAGGCACATCTCCGAATGCGTCCCAAAATACCAATCCATGGTAACTTGGATCAGCTTTTGTGAAGTTTGCAAACTTGCCGTTTCCCCAGTTGAATTTTCCTGAATCAACAATGTATCCTCCAACTGCAGTACCATGTCCTCCAACATATTTGGTTGCTGATGCTGCAATTACATCTGCACCATGTTCCAATGGTCTGACAAGTCCAACACCAACAGTGTTGTCTACAATTAATGGAATATCATGGGAATGTGCAATTTCTGATAATTTTTCAAAGTCAGGCACATCCAATTTTGGATTACCAACAGATTCGACATATATTGCTTTTGTTTTTTCATCAATTGCTGCTTCAAATGCATCAAGATCTTGTGAGTCAACAAACTTAACGTCACGTGCTAAATCTTTGAAAGTGTAGTTGAACAATTGGTAAGTTCCACCATAAAGGTTGTCTGCTGAAACAATGTTGTCTCCAGGTTCGGTTACATTCAATATTGCATATGTAATTGCTGCAAGACCACTTGATGTTGAAAGACCGGAGTTACCACCTTCGATAGCGGCAATTCTTGCTTCAAATACATCACTGGTTGGGTTTGTAAGTCTGGAATAAATTTGACCAAACTCTTGAAGGGCGAATCTCCTTGCAGCTTCATCTGAGTCTTTGAATACATATGAAGTAGTTTGATAAATTGGAACCGCTTGAGCCCCAGTTGCGGGGTCTGGAGTTTGTCCTGCACGTACACCTAAAGTTGCTAATCCGTAATTTTTATTATTTGTCATTAATAATCACCTTAATTATTGAATTTCAGTAAAATATATCACGTGTTATATTTACTATATAACAATAGTTATTTTTTATATATAAATGTTTTGGTAAACCTAAAAAATAAATTATAACTTATGTTATACAACTATAACATATGTTATTTTACTATATAAACATTGTTATATTTTTATAAAAAATATATTCCATTACCTGAAATTTTTCATTACATCATGATGTCAAAAAAACCAAACATTATATTTAATGCGATATAAAATTAATTAATGATTGAAATTTTATAATTTTAATTAGTAAATTTTACAGAGGTGAAATAATGGCAGAACAAGGAAACGTTTTTGTAATAATTATAGGTTATATTCTTGCAATACTTGAATCATTCCCACTCGGTTTAATTTTTGGAATATTATTATACGTAATTAAAAGTGACAATGAATATTATAAACAACATGCAAAATACATGATTATCATATCCATAGTATTAACAGTTATTGTATTAGTATTCTTTGGAGGAATGATTTTGTCACTTATGGGTATGTCTGCATCTTCATCTTCATCTGCACCAGTATAACTTTTACCCTTTTTTCTTTTTTTATTTTTTAAAGATTCGAAAGTTAAATTAATTTTCAGTTTTGTATAAAACAACTACCATAACAATTAAATAACTAATTTTATTTAACTACAATTATGTATTCCATACCATTTTTTACATTAGGATTTTATCCAGAATATTTAGTTATAGGAATAGTTTTAGGCATTTTAATTGGAGCATATTCATTTTTCAGAGTGAACTATGCTCTCAATAATGTCAATTTATCAAAAAATAAGCAAATCATATTAAGCAGTATAATTGCAATTTTATCATTTCTATTTTGCCTAAACATATGGTCAATGGCAGCGATATTGATATTCTATCTGTTTATTTCATCTTTAATAGCTGATTTGATAAGAATAATTCAAAAATATTTGATTAAAGAAAAACACCTGAATTTCATTCCAAAAATTCATAAAAATGGATTGTTGGCCATAATCATTTTTGCAGCCATTATCATTGGCAGTGTTTACGGAATGAACCATATTGAACTAACCGAATATAATTTAACAACAGAAAAAATTGACAATGAATCTTATTCAATTCTTTTTGTTAGTGATGTACATTATGGGACTGTGCAGAATACCCAATTGGTGAAGGACAGCATTTTAAAAATGAATAATTTAAAACCGGATATCGTTGTTTTGGGTGGAGACATTGTTGATGAAAGAACTACCAAAGACGACATGCAGGAAATATTTGAGGAATTGGGAAAAATTAACTCAACATATGGAACATATTACATCTTTGGAAACCATGACAGACAACCTAGTACAATGGATTATATAAATGGAAACAGAACATTCTCAGATAGTGACCTAAATCAATCCATTGAAAAAAATAGAATAAAAATATTGAATGATGACAAAATCACCATCAATAATGACATTGTTTTAGTTGGAAGAAGCGATGCAGAATGGGAAGATTCAGTTAACAGAATTGATGTAAATAAAATTTTTAATGAAAGTGATTTATCCAAATATATTGTAGTATTGGACCATCAACCTGTTGAATATGAAAAAAATGCTCAAGAGGGTGTTGATTTGCAGCTTTCAGGCCATACACATGGTGGACAACTATTTCCATATGGAATGATGTACGATTTAACCGGTCGTTTAAACTATGGAGAGTATGAAATTGGAGATATGAAACAAATCGTATCATCCGGTTTGACAGGATGGGGATGGCCTATGAGAAACGAAGCAAAATGCGAGTATGTATTAATTAATATCAATTAATCGCTTTGTTTATAACATATGAGGTATTAAAAAGTATTATTTATCATTTATATGTATCATAACTAATGAAAATAGCCTAAATTAAAAAATGTTAAAAATAAGTTACATCATGTTTTTGAAAAAAAAGGGAAAAAATATCCCTAATCATTAATTTCATAGCCTAAAGACTGTAGACTGTCACGGATTTTATCAGATAAATCATATTGCTTGCTAGCTCTTAGTTCAGATCTTACTTCTGAAATCAAATCAAGCAAATCATCAGATCCTGCATTGACATCCTGAAGTTCGAAACTGACACCAAAAATATGAGCTGCATCATCAAGGAATGCCTTGATAGCTATTTTATCATCATCAGATAAATTATCCAAATCATTTTTGGAATCGTTGATTAATCCAAATATTGCTGCAATAGCTTTTGGAGTGTTAAAATCATCATCCATACTGTCAAAGAATTCTTTACTCCATTTGGCTAAAACTTCATAGTCACTAGTAAATTCTTCTTCCACTTCAACATCTAAAAGCTCATAGTATTTCCTGATTCTGTCCAAGCTTTTTTCAGATTGGTGAAGTGAATCCTTTGAAAAGTCAATCGGGCTTCTGTAGTGGGTTGAAAGTACAAAGAATCTGAATGTTTCAGGAGCATAGTCCTTCAATAATTCACGAATAGTAATGAAGTTATTGAGTGATTTTGACATTTTTTCTCCATTAACGTTTAAAAAACCAGTATGCAACCAGAATTTAACCATAGGAGCTTTTCCACTTACAGCTTCCATTTGAGTAATTTCCGCTTCGTGGTGAGGGAAAATCAAGTCAAGACCTCCCCCGTGAGCATCATATTGCGGTCCGAAGTAGTATTCAGTAATTGCAGTATCTTCAATGTGCCATCCAGGCCTTCCGTCACCCCATGGGGACGGCCAGGTAGGTTCATCTACACCTTCACGTTTTTTCCAAAGCGCAAAGTCCTGCGGATTTTTCTTGGTTGTATCAGCCAAATCTCTGTGAGATTCCAACTCTTCTATATTTCTGTTGGATAATTTACCGAATTCAGGGAATTTTTCAATTTCAAAGTAAACCCCATCTTCAGTTTCGTAAGCAAAACCCTTATCGATTAATCTTTGAATTTGGTCCAATATTTCTGCAACATGATCAGTTGCTCTTGCAAATAAATTAACGCCATTGACATTTAATTTATTCATGTCTTCAATATATCTTTTTTCAAATTTTCTGGCTAACTCATTTGCTGGAATTCCACTTTCCTTTGATCGGTTGATGATTTTATCATCAATGTCAGTGATGTTTTGTATGTAGAATACTGCATATCCACTGTATTCCAAATATCTTTTTATTGTATCAAATGAAATGTATGTCCTTCCATGTCCAATGTGTGCATCATCGTAAACAGTGGGCCCACATACAAATAAGTTAACTCTGTTATCATTAATAGTTACAAAATTCTCTTTACTACGAGTTAAAGTTGAATAGACGTCCATAAAAAATAACCTCAAAAAAATAGTATTTAAAAAAGGCAAGTGAGGGATTTGAACCCCCGTATTATGGTCTGCAGCCACACACCTAAGCCACTCGGTAAACTTGCCAGTAAAATTAATAGGATAATAAAATATTGGTAGTTAATAGTTTATATAGTTTACTATTTTTTCCAATATTTTACAAATTTACTTAGCTTCAAGTTCAGAACCTATGCAACTTTTGCAATCATCACCTAGCTCAGATTTATCAATCTCAAGTTGCTGCAAGACATCAACAGTTCTCACATTTTTACAAATTTTACAGGTTCTTGGAATTAAATCTGCCTTGGTGGCCTCTCCTTCAGACAATTGACGAGCAAATTCATGAATCATGCCCCTCACATTCTCATCAAGCTTAATTCCACTGCCCCTTTTATCAGTAATGTATTGAGACACTGCCGGCTGGGTTATGTCCATAAGCTCAGAAACATCCTTTTGTTTCATTCCCAAGTTTAAAAGTTCTTTTGCTAATTCAGATCTAATTGCTGGTATTACATACCACACTACAATTTCACAAGGCGGTTTCATAAAAATCCCTTCTATTTTTTAAACAGATCCTCTAGATCTTCTTGTTCATCTCTGATATCTTCACTAAAACAGATTCCATGTTTTTCAAATAAAATCTCAAAGCGTTTATCATTGTCTTGAAGATGTTTTTCAAGTGTCCTCAATGCGTCAGCCACAGGGTCTGGAAGTTTATCGTGGTCAAGGTCAACTTTCTTGCGTACACCTTTATGCTTGACTATACGACCCGGAACTCCAACACAAGTGGATTCCGCAGGAACATCTTTCAGAACGACTGCACCAGTACCAATTTTGGAATATTTTCCAATTGTAATATTACCCATTACTTTAGCACCTGCACCAATAATCACTCCATCTTCAATGGTAGGATGTCTTTTTGTCTTTTCAGTACTGGTACCACCAAGAATTACTCCCTGATATATCAGTACATCATCACCAACAATTGCTGTTTCACCAACAACAACACCCATTCCATGATCTATGAAAACTCTTTTTCCAAATGTAGCGCCGGGATGAATTTCAATTCCAGTAATGAATCTGGCTAAATTGGAATTCATACGGGCCAGTAGTTTAAGAGAGTGATTCCATAACCAGTGACTTACCCTATGAAATATCAGGGCATAAAAACCCGGATAGCACAAAAATATTTCCAATGTAGAACGTGCCGCAGGGTCTTTATCTTTAACAGCCTGAATTTCACTTCTTAAACCATCGAACATTTGAAATCTCCAAATTTTATATTATTATATAATATAACATATAGTATAAATAGTTATTCTTAATCAAATAACCATTCTACAGAGAGATATCTTTCACCGTTATCCGGCAAAATAGCAATTATTCTTTTACCTTTATTTTCTTCTTTTTTAGCTAAATCCAATGCTGCCCAAGTTGCAGCTCCAGATGAAATACCTGAAAATATACCTTCCTCTTTAGCAAGTGCGAGTAATGTGTTTCCGGCATCTTCATTTTCAACCGGAATAATTTCATCAATTACACTAGCATCATAAATTGAAGGCACAAATCCTGCACCGATTCCTTGGATTTTGTGAGGTCCTTTTTCTCCTTTACCTAATGTTTGTGAGTCTTTTGGTTCAACTGCAACAATTTTAACATCTGGAACAGCATCTTTTAAAACTTTACCAATTCCAGTAATTGTTCCACCAGTACCTACACCTCCAACAACAATATCCACATTACCTTCTGTGTCCCTTAAGATTTCCTGAGCTGTGGTTTCAGCATGGATTTTGACATTTGCAGGGTTGTCGAATTGACCTAAAATGATTGATCCTTCAGTTTCTTCGTTAAGTTCTTTTGCTTTTGCAATAGCTCCACCCATTCCATCAGCACCTGGAGTCAAAACAAGTTCAGCTCCTAAAACGCTTAAGAATTTTCTCCTTTCAATAGACATTGTGTCGGGCATGGTTAAAATTAATTTGTAACCTTTTGCAGCTGCTGCAAATGCAAGACCAATACCTGTGTTTCCACTGGTTGGCTCGATTATTGTTGCACCAGGCTTGAGTGAACCTTTTTCTTCTGCATCTTCAATCATTGCAACTGCAACACGGTCTTTTACACTACCAGTTGGGTTGAATGATTCGATTTTTACGTCAACTTCCGCTTCTAATCCTTCGGTTAAATTATTTAATCTTACGATTGGAGTGTTTCCGATAGCATCAGTAATACTATCTAGAACTCCTCTTTTTAATTCTGGTATATTTGCCATAATATATTTCTCCTATATATTTAATTGTTTTTAATGGTATATTAAAAGGGTTATCTTAAAAGTTAATATAACATTTGTTATAATAACTATTGTTATATAACAATGTTTTACTTAATAAATGTTTTGGTATGACTAAAAAAAATAAGTTGAAAATATTAAATATTTTCTTTATAATAATCACATATTTCAGTGCATGGACAAATCTCACACTGAGGACCAATCGGTTTGCAGATATTTTGACCGAACTGAACCATCAAGTCATTGAGTTTAATCCACAAATCCTCAGGAGCTATTTTGCATAGCTCGACTTCAGTATCTTCAGGATCTTTTGTATCAACCAAACCCAAACGATTGGATATCCTGTGAACATGAGTATCAACTGGAATTGCCGGAAGTTCAAAGGCAAAAACCATAACACAATTAGCGGTTTTGCGGCCAACTCCAGGAAGTTTAACCAGTTCCTCAACAGTATCCGGAACTTCACCACCATACTGATCGATTAAAATTTGTGAAACTTCCTGTATCCTTGCCGCTTTAACATTGTAAAAACCGGCAGGCTTAATCAAATCTTTAACATCATCAATTGGAGCCTCAACCACTGCATAAATATCAGGATACTTTTCAAACAGATTATTAGTAGCCTGATCAGTATTTTCATCCCTTGTTCTTTGAGATAAAATTGTCCTAACCAATACCTTATATGGGTCATGATCCAAAAAAGTTCTAATTTCAAAGGTATTTTCCAATTGATTTATAAGTTCAATTACTCTTTCCTCTTTATTCATTTTCTAACTCCAATTCAAATCCAAGTTCAGCCATTGATTCTATAAAATTAGGAAAGGACACATCAAATACTTCCCCATTAGTAATCGTTATATCATGCTTAAGACCAATTAATGAAAATGCCATAGCTAAACGGTGGTCTCCATGGGAGTCCACAACACCTGATTTAACACCGCCAGTAATGCTCATTCCATCCTCATGCTCTTCAAGTTTACAACCCAATTTTTCAAGTTCCCTGCAAGTTGTATCAATCCTATCAGTTTCCTTAACTCTTGCATGAGCAACACCAGTGATATTGGTAGTACCCTGAGCCATTGCGGCAAGCACTGCCACAGTTATCAATAAATCAGGAGCATTTGATAAATCAACGTCAATAGCCTTCAAAACACCATTAGATGCAATCTCAACATAATCCTCACCACGAATGACAGTTGCACCCATACTCTGCAAAATATCGAGAATATATTTATCTCCCTGCTTCGAATCCCTAAATAAATTTTTAATTTTGGCTTTTCCACCATTTATAGCTATTAATGCTAAAAGATAAGAAGCAGATGAATAATCTCCTTCAACAGTATAATCACAAGCAGAATATTCCTGTTTTCTAACAATGAACTCATCGATTCTGCAACTTTGATGCTGATTATCACAGACATCATGTTTCAAATAATAACCAGTAATTGTTTTCACACCAAATTTCTTCATGATATCCAATGTCATGTTAACATAAGGCTTTGATTTAAATTCAGGCAAAACATATAAAGTTACACCACTTTCTGAGAGAGGTGACGAAATAATAATTGATGAAATAAACTGTGAGCTAACATTGCCCATAATGTTTGTTTCACCACCAGTATAACCTGGTTTAATTAATATTGGTGCTTTGTCATTGTCATTCAATGATTCAGTTTCAACCCCCAAAGGCCATAAAGCATCCATCAACAGACCCATTGGACGGGTCTTTAAAGAGTCATCCCCTGTTAAAATAACTTCATTGTCACTTAGCGCCGCAACTGAAGTCATTAATCTCAAAGTAGTTCCAGAATTTGCCAAATCAATTGGATTTTCACAAGAGTTATGTAATTTTCCACCAGTTCCAATAACTTCCAAATAATTATCATTTTTATTTATTTCAGCACCTAAAGCTTTGCAAACTCTAATTGAAGCTAAAGTATCTTCTGAGTATAACATATCATATAGTTTAGAAGTACCTTTAGACAGTGAAGCCAGTATTACAGCTCTGTGAGAGTAGCTTTTGGAAGGAGGAGCCTTTACAACACCCCCAATTTCTGAAATATTTTTAACCTTAAGAATCATTTTAACCAACCAAAAAAGATATGATACTTGTCATATCTCTCTAAACTTTTCTAATATAAACTTTAATTTTTTTAGTTAATTAAAGTTAGGAATTCAATCATTTTGAATTATAAGACAACTAAAATATTTTTTCAATACTTAGAATATTTTGATTATTTTCATATTTATAATCAATTTCATCTGCATTTTTTCGAACTATCGTTAAACCTAATCCCCCAATATCTCTTTGATTTGCTTCAAGAGTTAAATCAGGAGCCTCCTTATCCAATGGATTAAATTTTACTCCACAATCTATAAAATTCATTGTTATCCTTAAAGGATCTTCTAAAAGTCCATATTGGATTTTTATTTCCCCTTCTTTTTCATATGCATAATTACAAATATTTACAAACAGTTCTTCAATTATTAACTCCAATTTTAATTTGGATTTTATTGAAACATCTTTATCCTCAAGGAATTCTTCAATTTTCAATAAAATTGAATCTAAATTTTCTATATTAGATTTTAAAATAATTTCTTCCATATTTAAGCCATTATTCTTATTTAATTCATCATCTCTTAAAACATTAAAGAAACTTACATCCTGTTCATCTCTTAAGATTCTAGGAGGTTTAACTTGAGCAGGGGAAGTTCCTCTGGCAACCATTAATTCTTTATAAAGCAAATATGTTTCTGGTTGCAAGAAATAGAGCTCTGTTTTTCCAATTATGCTTTTTTCAATTTTATTACGTAAAACAGAATCTGTTGCACAGAAATTCTCATTCAATTTTTCCTGAATACATTCTTTTGTTACATCTTCTGGAAAATCCTCAACTTCCATTAAATAAACATATTTCATAGGCGATGAGTCAGAATCAACATAAACTGAAAACTCTATTAAATCGAATCCAAAATCTTTTTCGGTTTTATATGCTGCTGCTCTTATGTTTTCTCCGTTAACTTTCTCACCGGCCAAACATAAACATTGGTCCAGACGGTATAAAAATTCAATCATTGGAGTGTTATTATATCTTCCAATACAACGAACGACATCTTTCATCCTGTAACGATAAAAGCCAGAAAGATTAGTTGTGATGACTTCATATTCTTTTCCTTCTTCTAATTTATCCATAGTCACTATTTTACCATAGTCATCATTAGCATCCACCGGTAAAAATTCATAAAACATACTATCAGGTATGAGAACGGAATCAGGATTGTTTAAATCTGTAAAAAGTGAAAATATACCTTCAGAAGCAGTTAATCCAACTAATGCAAAATTAAAATCAGGACTCGTGAACTCTTTAATTTTCTTAAGATAATTCTTAAATCCTCCAGACCCACATCCTATAAGAAGCGACATTCTTGGCCAAATTTTAGGAACAATAGGCTCATCAAAACCTTCTTCAAATATTTTTCTAAGTTCCTCCGCTCTTTCCGGCATCGGTTCTATTTTTCCAAACAAACTTTCACGAACTTCACTAGGCATTTTTATGGATTCATCAATTGTACCATTTTTAATATCATTAACCAATAGTTCCCAATTGCCTTTAATGTAACGTAGAAATTCTAAAAACAAACTGACAAAACTAGATATTGTAAATGAAATGTCAGGATTAACTAATGCAAAACGTGCGTGAATATAACGAATGTTAGTTCCAACACGAGGAATTAAAGCTTCGGTGGGTGATGTGGTAATTTCAGAAATCATATCTCCAAAAACATCCATTATTTTACCAGAAATAGAACCATAAGTATCCCCAGAGGGTAATTTGGACATAGAAAGTTCAGTTAAATTTAAAAATGGATATTTAATCCACTCCAAACCAACTTTTTCAGCAAACAAATTAAATAGATAAGCATAATTATATTTCATATTGATATCTTGATTAAGGGATGTGATAGGTATCCTTTTAGGGTTTCCCATTGTGCCGGAAGATTTTGCATAATGAATTACTTCATAGGAGGTTAGTAAATTCTTTTCCCCATTTTCAGTCATTCTATAAATGTAATCGGCATAACTATCATAATCAGTTATAGGAACCTTACTTTGATAGTCTTCAATGCTTTTAATATTTGCAAAATCATATTTTTGTCCATATTCGGTATTTTCATTATCCTTTATAATTTTCATTAACAACGCAGTATTGTATTCCATAGGATTCTGTGTCATGACATCTAATGATTTACGAACATTATTTCCCTGTGAAATAAAATTTAAATAAAATTGCTCTGAAAAGGATAATTCAGAAATATCAATATCACCCAAATCCATAATTCAACCTCATAACTATTCAATAGTCAATATATCTACAAATCCTGTTGATTCAAATACCTCCATAACAATATCCTGAACATTAGTTACTTTCATGGATCCCTGTTTGTCCATTCTTTTTTGAGAAGATAAAATTACTCGAAGCCCCGAACTTGAAATATAAATTAATTCAGATAAATCAAAAGTTAACTCTTCGACATCGTCTAAACTGTCTTCAAGCACTTCTTTAAGTTCGGGGGAACTTTTTGTATCTAATCTGCCGATTAATTTAATATCTAATTTTTTTCCATTTTTGTGTTTTTCTATATCCATAAATTCACCAATTTAATTTTTAGGGATAATAATCTTATTGTTATTTAGTTTAACATTATAATTATAATTATGTTCTATATCTTTTGAAAAGTTTTTGATAATTTTAATCCCCAAGTCTTCTTTTTTCTCAAAATCTTTTTCAATATCAAAAGGAGCACCACTATCTTGGAAATAAACAATAATCTCTTCAGTATTTTTATAAAGAATCCTAATATTTAGATATTTATCTTCCTTAGATTTATACGCATGGGCAAAGATAGCTGTACCCATTTCCTCAAGAATTAGTTGTATTTTCAATTTTGTTCCATCGTCTAAATCATCATCCAACAAATTTTTATCAATATTTTCAACAACATCTAACAACTCATCTTCAGATTCGACATATACTGCATAAGTATCTTCACAAGGAAAGAGATTTTCATCCATTATTACAAAATCACTTAAAGATTTGGGGAATTTTTTAGTTTTAAATTTAATTAAGAAAAATAAACTAAGCAAAGTAACAATTTCACATAATACAAAGCTTATCCAAATACCATCTCCCCCCATTAGAAATGAAAATATGATTGCAAATGCTGATAAAAACAAGAAACTATGAGCAAAACTTATATAATTTGCAATTTTTAACTGTTGTGTCGCATTATAAAAGTTCAATAAAATGAAACATATTCCTGAAAACGGTAGAGACCACGCAAATATTCTAAGGCCCCTTACTGCGACATCATACACCTCAGGATTTTTTCCAAACATATAAACAAAATAAGGAGCAAAAATAAACAGAATTAAGGCAATTATTGAAATAATGACCAATGCATATTTAATTGATATTTCTAATAATTGTTCCAATTGGGTTTTATCTTTTTCACCATAAAATAATCCTCCCAAAGCCGAAGTAGTTGATCCAATTCCAACACCTACACTGCACAGTAATAAATAAACATTTGACTGTATAGAAAGAGCACCTAAAAATATTAATCCGCCTACCATTACTCCCAAATAATTTGTAATTATAGTACGAAGCATATTATAAATTTGATTTAACGCATTTGGAAGTCCTGATTTGATTATTTGAGACAATTCCATTTTAAATTCTAAATTTTTTTGGAATTTATATGTGCTTTTTTTTGAAAGAAAATGACTCAATAAGAATAGTACTGTAATTATGGTACTTAATGCAGTTGCCAGTCCAACACCAAAAATATCTGTTTTAAATATCATTACAAATACTAAATTTAAAATGAGATTTAACAAAAATAACAATAAACCCGCATAAAGGCCTAATGACGGATATCCATCGATTCTTGAATAATTTATAAAAATATACAAAAACATCAATGGTAAAATTACTAAAAAAAATCCCTTCATCAAGGATACTGTTGAATTAAATGATTCACCGGAAGCCCCCAATATTTGCGCAACATCTGATGTAAAGATTAATAATAGAACTGTTAAAATTATTCCAATAATTGCTGCGACAATGCATACCACTGTGAAATTGTTATTTACTCTTTTTTCATCAGCCATATTATTAGATGCAACAATAGAACCTCCATATGAGAATATATACCCTATTGCCAAATTAGCATAAATGATAGGCAATGTCAAACCGAATGCTGCAAGACCAATATTGCCAAAAAAGTTACCGATAATTATTCCATTTAGAATAACCACTAAAATAGTACATATAACAGCAATTACAGCCCCAAGAATATAGTCTTTAAAATAGGAAGTTAATAATTTATTATCATTGCCTAATAAATTCATAATTTTACCAACATAATATTAAACATCATTTTTCAAATAAAATTTAATTTTTTTGATTTTGAAATATTTGAATTTGATTAGTGAATTGTATGCACCATTTCAATAGGGAAAACTAATTCATATACAATTCCGTTTTCATTTTTTATTGAAGTAATGGTTCCATCTAACTGTTTTGTTAAGCCTTTTATTATTTCACATCCTATGGTATCAGTAATGTTGTTTGAATCTTTAATTTCAATACCTATTTCTTCAAATGTTAAAAGAGCAGTATCCTTATCCAACATTGTTACTTTTTTAATTATCCTTTTGTTTAGTGTCCTTTTATCAGGAAATGCGTTTCTTATAACAATCATTGTTAGTTCATCAATGATTAAGAGTAATGGAGTTATGACTTCAATCGATACGTTTATATTTTCATCCACATATGTTTTAAGCTCGATTTCCATGGGAGAATTAACTAAATCTTTTGTGCTAATATCCTGATCACTTAAACATTCCTTTAAATTAATATTTTTAAAATCTGGAGAATTGTATGTTTTTTCATGGAGCAATGCAAGGGAAGTTAAACGTGTTTGAATATGTTCAACAATTAACTCAGGACAATTTTTATAAGCCCGTTTTTCAATATTTAAAAAACTATTAATAATTTGCAGATTATTCTTCACTCTGTGATGCAATTCCTTAATTAATACTAGCTGTCGTTCATTAGATTCAATCAATTGCTCTTTTTTCTGCATCTCTTCAGTAACGTCTGTTAAAAATCCAAGACTATGCACATTATTATTATACTCAAATCTTTCAATATACAAATTAACAATCTTTACATTTTGAGGGTTTCCATCAACTTTATATGTCAATGTTTCGTCAACCTTAGTTATGTCACCGTCAGCCAGCTTTTTAAGTTCATCAACGACTTCTTTCTCAACAATATTATTTAAAATTTCACGGGAATGGGCATAATCACCATAATCCTTTTCAATCAAATTATAAAAACCTTTGGAGAAACTATATAGTTTTTTATTTAAAGGTTCAATTAACCAAGCTAATTTCATACTGCTTTTAGAACCATCCAATAAAAAATCAATAGATTCACTACTTTCATTATGTCTCTGTGTAAGGACATTAATCCAACCTTGACGAATAAAGATACCGTTATCATCGAAATAAGAATAAACAGTAACTTCAATAAGTTTTAAAATACCTTCCGCATCCACAATCCGAAGAATTTCATCACATTGCGAAGTTTCTTTGTTTGTGATATTTAAAATTTTATCAACTTTATATTTATCCTCTGGAATCGCCAAATCTAAAACAATATTGTGGTAATCATCGGATTCTTCTTTATGACGATTGATGATATTATATATTCCTTGAGACCAAGTATATTTTCCATTTATTTTATAGTAACTGCCAGTTTGTGAAAGATTTTCCATTATGTTATTTTGGTTTTCATCCAAAGTTATATCAACCATGCCAGGATTACTTGTTGTTCCATAAGCATTCGTAACTATTATAAATATCTTTTCCATATAAAAAACTATTTTTGCAGTACTTTTCTTAATGGATTCATTCTGAGTATCATAATATACAAACCTAATTTTTTTTGTAGTGTGGTTTGTATAAATCTCAAATAAATTATCATGTAAACTATCAAAAAATAATGGTGAAATCTTACTTAATAGTCTGCCTTTTACATCTTCTTGCGATAAATTGTATGTCTCAAGAAGATTGCAGCTTGATTTTTGGATAATGAAATCTTTTCCATTTTTATATGGAATAAATATATGAACATCATCTGAAATATTATTGATGAATTCCTGAATTGGATCGTCTTCAATATCAAATTCCTGTGGTGTTGAATTATAAAAATCCTTTTCAGTAGCATTAAAAATTCGAATTTCATAAACATCTTCTAAATTAAGATAATCCTTTTCAATCTTCATCAAAACCAGCCTTCCAATATAATAAATTCAATGGTACTCTTTTATCTTTGACAAAATTATATATAACTATGTATATATATAATATTTATTAAAAATATTATCAATGGATACCTCTATAATTAAAAAATTATTTACCAAAAAATGGTTTATTATCCTTTTCACATTTACTGTTGAATTGATATTTAATTATCTCTTTGAAGTTCAACATATAGGAGGATATTATATATATGCAGATATTGCTCTTGGCCCAATATTTGGTTTGATGTTTGGTCCTGCGGGTGCTTTAGGTTTTGCATTAGGAACATTGGTCGGAGAAGTGTTTGAAGGAATAGGACTACCCGCTCCGTTAATAGATTTTACAATCACATTTTTTATTTCAGCATTAACCTATAGATTATGGTATACTACATTCAATAGAGGAAAAAAAGATACTCCTAGATTTAATTCAACTTATAATATTATTAAATTTTTATCAATAACAATACTAATTTCAATAGTATATTTCTCATTTTTAGTTATCTCTTTTTCACTTTTCCATAATTTAAATTATTCCTATTCTATTTCAGATGTAGACTTTAATGTACCTTACATGTTAAATATTATTACGTTTACTATAATATTTGGATTATTGCTAATTAGTTCTTTCAATATCCTTAAAATACCTTTACAAACTCCCAAAAAGAAGATTTCAAAAATCAATATTAATCAAAATTATCTTTTAGCAGTACTTTTAATATGTACAGGTTATTTCCTATTTAAGGAATTTATTATGAATATTACATCCATAAGACATTTTTTCATCTTTATTACAATAATTACTTCAATACTGTTATATCTCAATACTTTCGATGTGAAAGTTGAACCAACAAAGGACAATTATTCAATTATTGAGGAAATGATATTGGTTTTCTTAGCTATTATAACTTTGACAATAGTATTGAACTTTAACTATTTCAATATGTTAATTTTATCGTATGTTCCTAAAATAGATCCATCATATCAGATTTTAATCATTCTTTCATTCACAAGCGTGTTTATATTATTAGTTTCATTAATCTATATACGATTCGTTGAAAATACAATAACTAATCCACTTTATGACATGATAAATACTGCGGATAATTACTTTAAAACTAAAAATAAAGTTGAATCAGTTTATAAATTAAAGAAATACATAACAAATGACGATAGTATTGGATTGTTAGCTAACTCCTTTGTAACATTATATGATAAAATTAGAACTAATTTAAATCAACTCCAAATAACAACTTCTGAAAAAGAAAAATTTAAAACAGAATTTGATGTGGCAAGCCAGATGCAATCAAATATGCTGCCAAAAAATTTCGATGAAATAACAAAAAATGAATCATTTGAAATATATGCATATATGAAACCTGCAAGTGAAGTTGGAGGAGACTTTTATGACTATTTCAAAATCGATGAAGACCATGTATATTTCGTCATCGGCGATGTTAGTGGTAAAGGAATTCCATCAACATTATTCATGGTTAAAACAATGTATTTAATTGAAAATCATACAAAATTCAATGAAGATTTATCGCAAGTTATTGAAAAAGTAAATAATTTAACTTATGAAAGAAATGACGAAGAATTATTTGTAACAACCTGGCTTGGAAAATTAAACTTAAAAACTGGAAAATTATCCTATGTTAATGCTGGGCACAATCAACCATTGATTAAACAGGATTCCAATAATTTTGAATACATGAAAACCCATCCGAATCTGGTTCTTGGTGGAATGGAAGGAATTAAGTATAACGAACATGAAATTAATCTAAATGCCGGAGATATGGTATTTTTATATACTGATGGAGTTACAGAAGCAAATGATAATTATAATGGATTTTATGGTCAAAATCGTTTAAAAGAAACAATCAATGAAAATAAAAATAAAAAATTAAACGATATAATAAATGAAATTACCAAAGACATTGATAAATTTTGCAATAACAGCGAACAATATGACGATATAACAATGCTAATTATAAAATATAATGGGTGGGTAGAAAATGGATTATAAAGAACTTTTCAAATCACCAAAATTTATTGTATTAATCTCAATGATAATAAATATAATACTTATCATAATTGGATACTTCTGGTTTGATAATAATTATATTCATTTAGAATTATCTGCTTTACTTATATTAAGTTTATTATTAGGTCCATATGCAATATTAGGATTTAGCCTTGTTGAACTTCTATATTGGATTTTAGGATTGGGCATGAGTAATGCAACAGTAATCTTCTTTAGTTTCTCATCCATACTTGTATTGGGGATAATGCCTTGGAAATTATGGTACCTAACAAAATCTAAAAGAGGTTTTGAAATACCTAATATGAACAGTTTTTACAGCTTTGCTAAAATAGTTATTATTGTATTATTTATGATTTTGCAAACATACCTATTCTCTCAGCAAATATTTAATACAACTTTCGACTTAAATCTTGAAAGTTATTACATGATTTTCATATTAGGATTAATCTTGCTATTATTAGGTATGGGCCTATTTGGAAAATTAAATATTGCAGTATATACTCCAAAACAAATTAAAAAATTTATGCCTGATCGATTATATTATTTAGCATTTATAATTGCAATAATTCTTTCCATAGCCACATTAAATAATCCAAATAATCTTTGTTTATTTTTAATTTTAATATTGTACGCAATATTTTTATTTAAACCACTTGACGAAAGTACTTTTAAAATAAAGAATACTCAGAAACTTACAATATTCTATAAGGCATTTATTTCAATATTCATTATTTTAATAATAATCCCCACACTTCTGTTAGTATCATTAACAGCACTTGGAATTTATGAACATGAAATTGCATCTGAATTTTTAAATTATTTGGTTCTTTTATCAGGGTTCTTCTTAGCCATCCTAATACCATTAGTTATTTACATGTACTTTTTGGAAAAACAAGTTATAAACCCAATCAATCAATTATCTGCATATCTATTTGAAGAAATAAATGATGATGTTGATTTAGATAATCTAGTTAATAATTTAAATTCCATTACAGTAAATAATGAAATAAAATCATTATCTGAATCCATGCTCAATATGGAAAAAGAATTTGTGGATTACCGTGCAAATTTGTTGAATGTAACTAAAGAAAAAGAAAGATATGAAACAGAACTCAAATTAGCTCATCAAATCCAATATTCAATGATTCCAACTGATTTTGAAAAATTCAATGAACATAATAATATAAGTCTTTGGGGATTTATGAAAGCTGCACACACTGTTGGTGGAGACTTTTATGATTATTTCAAAATCGATGAAGAACATATTGGATTTGTAATAGGTGATGTTAGCGGAAAAGGAGTCTCAACTGCATTAATCCTGGTAAAAACTATGACATTAATTAGAGATTATGCTACACATTATTCAGATTTATCTGATGCATTATATGAGCTTAATAACGAACTTTGTAAAAATAACGTTAAAGGATTGTTTGTTGGTTGTTTACTTGCAAAACTTAATATAAAAACTGGGGAACTATGTTATGTTAATGCAGGACATAAAAAACCATTAATTAAGCGAAATAGTAGTGATTTTGAATATTTAAATAAAAAACCAGGATTGCTTTTAGCAGGAATGGAAAATATACATTATAAAAAGCATACCATTCATTTAAAACCTAATGATACATTATTCTTATATACTGATGGAGTTACATATGCAAACAATGGAAATGATAGATATTATGGAGAAAGAAATCTGCAAAAAATATTAAATCAAAATAAGGATAATGAATTAAACATCATCATAAAATCCGTTGAAGATGATATCAACAAGTTCTGCAATAATAAAGAATTATCTGATGATATAGCAATGCTTATCATTAAAATTAAGAATCTATAAAGTTTTAACCAGATATTCAATTAAATTTTGAAATGTCTTCAAGAAATTAATAATTTGAAATTTAAAAAATGTACTAATAATCTATTAAACCCATTAAATAATTGAATAAAAGAGTTAATCAAGTTATTTTTTAAAATAAACTTCTATTTATTATTTTTTTATTATTTTAAGATGCAAGTGAGTGCTTACACTCGAAAAACTTTATATATTGGTCTATTCATATAATTACATGTGCTTAGGTATGTTAATTGAAATTAACATAGCACGTGTTAAATGATAATGCAACTGCTACTCACACTACATTACAACCAGTGATTAATATTACTCGGTGAAACTGCTGTTTAAGCGGTTATGTTGCATTAAAAAGAAAATAGATTTATTATTTACCTTATTTGAAAGCAGGACTTGATATTCTGCTTTCAACTCCCTTTATATAATTAACTTTTTTTCATTTCAGTTTTTTTAAAATCCCATTTTTTACAATGCCGCAAGCTAATCTGATTATTTGATCCTCAAATACACTAAAGTCATGTCATCATATTGTTCTGCATCTTCTGTAAAACTATGAATATCATTAAGCAATTGATCAATTGGATCATCATTGCTTTCAAATTCATTGAAGAAATTTAAAAGCCTGTCTTCACCGTACATTTCCCCACCATTGTTGTTTGCATCAGTTATTCCATCAGTATACAATAGCAATTCATTTGATAATATCAATTCGTCATCCACAAATTCAAAGTCTTCCATAACACCAAGTGCAATACCAGAATCAATATCCAGATATTTGAATTTATCAGATGATTTTATCAATGGAGGATTGTGCCCCGCATTTGAAAATATTAATTTTTTAGTTGTCTTATTATAAATTCCAAGCCATAATGTAAGAAACATGGATTCAGAATTATTTTCACATAACTGGTCATTCAATAAGTATAAAACTTTAGATGGATTTATTTCATCATTGAGCAATTGTTTTATCATAACTTGAGTAATCATTGCAAGTAATGCTGCTGGAACACCTTTGCCTGATGCGTCACCAATTACAATAGCCAAGTTATCTTCATCCAACATGTAATAATCAAAAAAGTCTCCTCCAACTTCTTTAGCAGGATGCGAATAACCATTGACTATAAATTCATTTGTTTTAATTGCTTCGGTTGGAAGTCTGGAAGCCTGAATTCTAGTTGCAATATCAAGTTCGGTTTCAATACGCTTTTTTTCACCTTCAATTTCCCTAATATTTTCAATATAATTATTATTATGTTCTATTAACTCCGTGTATGACCGAGCAAGAATTCCAATTTCATTATTCTCATCAACATATCTGGAATAAAGATTGACTAATCCTTCAGTTTCAATTTTTTCATTTTCTTTAATGAATTTTTCAATTTCCGAAAATGATGAAATAGGCACGATTATTTTATTTTCTATATATTTTAAAATAAACATAGTTGGTATTAAAAATATGAGTAAAACAATGTCGGTTATGATAAAGCCAGGCATAATCTGCAGGTATAAATTAATATCTGTATCTATTACATAATTATAAGTCATATATGTAATCAATACACCCAAAACAGCAATTACCAATGTTATTACGATAAAACTGTTGATAATCTTTTCAATTATTGTATTTTTGTCCGGCGATTCGATTTTATGCTCAAATGGTTTTGTTAAATATGCAAATAATAAAATTACATCTAAAATTAATTCCAAAATAACGATATTATAATCTATATCCAATATAAATGAGATAAATAACAGTATTGAAATGATTATCAAAGAATAAAACAATATCCTATATAATTTTTTATTGAATGATTTTTTGAATACCTTTGGAGTGTCAATAAAATCAATTTTTTTAGAAAGCCAAATACCTATTATTCCCAAAATAAATGCCACATTAATAAAGTTGAAGAAATAAATAAAAAAACCGAATTCAGCTATTCTTTGATTAAGAGAAAGTTCCAATATATATCCCTGAAATACTGCATAAACAAATCCACATACCAATATGCTTAATAAAAATAGTGAAAAATGATAAAAATTATCCAAAATTGGTTTTGTAACTTTTTTAGATTTAAATCCTGAGTACCAAAGCTTATATGCCAAATAGGAAACTCCAAAACTAAAAACAGCTGAAGAGAATAATTCTATAAATGAAGACCCATCCATAGAACCAACCACCATATCTCCCAATATTGCACCTAAAGATCCATAAGGACCTAAAAATAATCCTAAAACGTATAATAAACCAATATCGGGACGAACCATACCAAAATCCAAAAGGATATCTAAATTAGATACAAAATTAATAAATATAATCAATACAAATGATATCAATATTTTTTTTATTTTGGATTTCATTATTACACTTTTAAATTAGACAATTAATCTTCAACAATATATTATTAAATATTTTTATTAACTTTTAAATAGTTTTCAATTTCGTATTACAAATAAGTTGACATTTAAAGCAATCCAAAAAAATGTAACTTTAATCACAATATAATTTAAACTTAATCTATTAATTTAAAAGCGTTTATTTTCAGATTAATTAATTAATTAAAATTATTTTTAACTATTTAAAATGAAAGTGAACAATTACATTCAAAAAAAATTTATATATTACATTATTAAAAATTATTAATTAATATAAACATTGAAAAAAATATAGGAGAGTTTGAAATGAAAATGCATAAAATCTGTCCAAGATGCGGATCTAAAAATGTTGATTGGATTATCCCACAAAATTGGTCACAGTGCGTTTGCAAAGACTGTGATTACACCGGACCAATAATTGAAGGAAACGATGAATTAATAGAAGAAATTCATGAAGCATACCTAGAATCTTTAAAAGATGATGAATAAATGGGTTGAACATTATGTTAGGTTTAAACAATAAGCAATATGATGAAAATATTAAAAATATCCCTAGCGATGATTCATACCCCATGGTATCAATATTATTCTCAAAAAATAATGGAATTGGCGTGAATGCATTGTCCCTTACAATTCTTGATTTAATCAATAAAGATCAAATCAAATGCGATATAGATTTGGATGATTCATACGAAGTTAGTAAAAAACTAACTCCTCAGGATATGGAAGTTATGAAAAGCATGACTCTCAGAATCACAAACAAAGGAGAGTTGAAGACTTCAGAAACATCCGCTATCAACTTGCTTAAAAATATGAATAAAAATAAAAAATTCAACTTAAAATCCATAGCAAAGCAAAGCAATAACTCTTCCATTGCAAATAAATTCGAAAAAGATTACAATGAATTTGTTAAAGCTCTTAAAAATGAAAATGGATTTGACGGTGCAAATTATAAAGACATTTTGCAAAATGCCAAATTAACAAATAAAGGAAAAGAAATTAAGAACAAATGGAAACAGTATAAAGAGTATTTAAAATCAAAAGACTTGACTGAAAAATACCCTCCTGAATCCGTTTTGGAAAATTCAACACAAGTACTATATGGATCATGCTTCGATATTGAAAAAGACGTGCTGAAAATAAGGGAAAATAACACTCCATTAACAGATTTCATTGATAAAGACGGATATAAATTGTTGAATATAATATTCAATAATGCATTATTAAATGTAACTGAAAAAAGAAAAGGCGATGGAATATTTTATGGAGTCAACGATAAATATACCATACCAGGTGGAGGATAATTCTCCACTGAATTTTTATTTTTTTTTTGAATAATATTTATAATTAAAAATTAACAAAAACCTAATTATGAAAGAACTTGAAAAAATGCAAGCAGGGCTTGAATATTGCTATGATGATGAAGAAGTATCCTTAATGAAATTGCATGCTATTGAAAATGCCAACATATTCAATTCCCTTGCAGAAGATGATTTGGACAAGCAACATGAAATATTAAGCGAGATTTTAGGTTCAGTTGGTGAAAAGGTCTGGATTGCAAAAAGATTTTGTTTTGATAACGGGAAAAACATCCACATTGGAAATAATTTTACTGGAAACTTTAATTTAACAATTCTTGACGTTAAAGAAGTTTACATTGGAGACAATGTGATGATTGGTCCGAATACTACTATTACCCCTGCCACACATCCCCTATCCCCTAAAGGCAGACGTGCACATTTGGCTCAAGGCAAAAGCATTAGAATCGGCAATGATGTTTGGTTAGGTGCCAATGTTACAGTTCTCCCAGGAGTTACCATTGGAAATAATGTTGTAATCGGTGCTGGGGCCGTTGTCAATAAAGATATTCCAGATAATTCCCTTGCAGTAGGAGTTCCCGCTCGTGTTATTAAAGAAATAGAAAATGACCTTGAATAACATGAAATCATCATATTTAAAGATTGAAAATGAAAATAACACATAAAAATATCAATATAACAATCAACCTACTGATGGTTATTCTAGAGATTATAGGATTTGTATTAGTCTTCAAAGAACTGGGAATTGCATCACTAGAATATTATACCGAAGACAGCAACCTATTATTAATGATATCCTCAATAATCCTTTTAATATATATTTCAAAAAATAAGGAACAGCCGTCATGGTTTAAGTCATTCAGATACATTGCGATTGTTTCAACAACATTAACATTAATCATCGTTTTAACAGTATTGACCGGGACAACCGATTTTGGACTATATTATCTATTATTCCATGAATCTATGCTATACCACCACACATTATGTCCTGTTTTAGCAATTCTATCATTTGTTTTTGTTGAAAGATATGATAACCTGCACGCGATTCATGGACTGTATTTTACAACAATCTATGGAATAATAATGATTATTTTAAATGCTTTAAAAATAGTAGAAGGTCCTTATCCATTCTTATTGGTTCACAATCAACCAATAATTCATTCAATAATATGGACAGCACTTATTTTTGCCATAACTTATGCAATAGCTTTAATATTAAAAAAAGTTAATGGGAAAGTAATTATCTAATTACTTCCACAATCATATCCAAGTTTTCAGATTGTAGGATATCCACTTTTTTACCGGATGCTCCGACAATCTCCTTTTTGATGTTTAACATATCTTCAGGAACTACAATATCCCCAATAGTTAGCTCATGTGATTCATCTAAAACACTTCCAATTTCATCTATTGGAGTGGATTTTAAATAACCTATGATTTTACCAGCATCACCCTTAAATTTTGGTCCTATTTGAGACATGTCAGGTTCAACTTCAATTATCTTTTCATGGACTTCAGGTTTTCCAGAGCTAATTGCCAAGTCATTGATTTTCAAAGTTCCTTTAATATCTGCATCGAACTGATTAAATACGTCAACCAAATCGTCGTCTGAAGTGTAGACATTGACCTCAGCAAGTTCAGCATTTAAAGGTATTTTTGCAGAGGATTTGAATCTTCTTACTTCATCAATTAACTCAACAGTAGTTTCCCCTTTGTTTTCAATTTCTTCATTGATTAATTCATCATATACTTCCGGCCATAATGTAGTGTGAATTGATTCATCTGAGAAGTATTGATAAACCTCTTCAGTGAAGAACGGTGCAATCGGAGCAAGCAATTTCAATGAAGTTTCAACAACTGTTCTTAATGTGTATTTTGCAGCGCGTCTTGATTCATCAGATACGTCTGTGTATAGTCTGTATTTTACAGCTTCAATATATTCATCACAGAAATCATGCCAGAAGAATCTTTCTATTGAAGTAATTGTTTCTGCAAAGTTGTAATCTGCAAATGCCTGATCTACAGTTCTGTTAAGATTATTCAATTTGGATAAAATCCACAAGTCAAGTGGTCCCAAATTATCTTTAACATCCCCGTAGGATATTTTTTCATCAAAGATTTGCATGCTGATAAATCTGAATGCGTTCCAGAATTTCCTGAGGAATCTGTATCCATGCTTAATATCTTTCCAATCAAATATTACATCAGATCCAGGCACACTGTTGGCAGCCCAAGTCCTCAAAGAGTCGGCACCATATTTTTCAATGACCTCTTCCGGCCCAACAACAAACTCAGGTCTTGATTTACTCATCTTGTTTCCATCTTCACCAAATACCATACCGTTGATTACAATATCATCAAACGGTTTTTGACCGGTTAAGGCCAAACATCTAAGAGTAGTATAAAATGCCCATGTACGAATAATATCATGTCCTTGCGGACGGATGTTTGATGGGAAATGATTTACATAATCTTCATCAGGCCATCCTGCAATGGACAATGGTGAAATTGAGGAATCCATCCAAGTATCCAATACGTCTACTTCAGGTACGAACTCTTCACATCCGCATTCACATGCATGTTTTGGTTTATCGACAGTAGGGTCAATAGGCAAGTCATCTACTTCAGGTAAAATGACGTTTCCACAGTCTTTACAGTACCATACCGGAATTGGAGTTGCAAATATTCTCTGTCTTGAAATACACCAGTCCCATTCCATGGAATCTGCCCAGTTCACCATACGAGATTTCATGTGTTCAGGTACCCAATTCATTTCATCGGCTGCAACTTTGGTCTTTTTAATTAAATCCCTTACAGCTACAAACCATTGTTCTTTTAGAAGAATTTCAACAGGAGTTTTACATCTCCAGCATTGACCCACATTTTGGTCAACTTGTTCTTTTTTCAATAAATATCCTTCACTGTCCAAATCTTTAATAGTCTGTTTTTTACATGTTTGAAGATCCATTCCTTCATATCTTCCAGCAGCAGCTGTCAATGTACCTGCATCATCAATGACATCAATGACTTCAAGGTTATATTTTTGAACCCAGCTTACATCAGTTTTATCCCCAAATGTACAAATCATTACTGCACCTGTACCAAATTCAGGATCTACCTCTTCATCTGCAATGATTTTAACTTTTTGGTGTGATAAAGGCACTTCAACATATTTTCCTAAAAGGTGAGTGTATCTTTCATCTTCAGGATGAATTACAACAGCTACACATGCAGACATCAATTCTGGTCTGGTTGTTGCAATTAAAATTCCCTCTTCTTTGGGATCAGCTTGCTTGCCTGATTCTTGTGAAGATGCAATATCCTCATATGAATCTTCAACTGCAGGAGGGAAATTAACATAGTTTAAAAAGGTGGTGTTGTCCGAATATTCAACTTCCGCAAAAGCAATAGCTGTTTGACAACGAGGACACCAATTTACAGGGTGTTTTCCCTGATAAATCAATCCATCTTCATACATTTTCAAAAAGGAATATTGAGTTCTTTTCATGTACTCAGGATTCATTGTAACGAATTCGCGAGTCCAATCCTGTGAATAACCCATTGCCTTCATGTCCGCTTTCATGCTTGCAATGTTTTTTGTGGTTAAGTCAATACAATATTGTCTGAACTGAGTTCTTGAAACATCATTTTTCTTAATCCCATGAGTTTCTTCAACTTTAACCTCTGTAGGAAGACCATGGCAGTCCCATCCCTGTGGGAACAAGACATCAAATCCTTTTTGTCTTCTATATCGTGCATTCATATCAATATAAACCCAATTCAGGACATGTCCTAAGTGAATTGCACCTGTTGGGTATGGTGGGGGAGTATCTATAATATATCTAGGACGAGATCCATCTCCAATGTATTTGTAGATGTTTTCATCTTCCCATTTTTGCTCCCAAACTTTTTCTTTTTTAAAATCATAGTCTTTAGGAATAAATGTAGATAAAAATAATATTATTAGATATGTTGTTTATTATTTAAAAATATTAAGTAAAATCTAACATTATAGATAAATATATTATATACAAAAATCATATTATTAATATTATCAATAAATCAAAGGACTGTATAAAAATGAACTTAATATGGTTTTATGTTGCTATTGTATTAGCTATAAGTGATATTTTGCATACACACATTATGTGGAAAGTTTTTAACAATTTCTACATAATACTGGGAGGTTTGATTCAACAAACTACCAAAACAACTTGGCAGACCTGGTTAGCACATGAAATAATGGAAGCGGGATTTCATTTCATTGTTTTGTCAATAGTTTTCTTAAATCCGATTATTGGAATTTTAGCAGCCCTAATTCATTTTGTAATTGATGTTTCACATACCGTATTAATACGCGATATGGGTGAACTAGAACATAGAGCATTACATTTTGTAATTGAATCTCTATTTTTCATAATGATTTTTGGATTATAGAAATAAATAATGGAGTTATTAAATGCCAGTTATTACATTTAAATATCAAGATTTAAAAGACTTAGGAATAGATATGGAAAAAGATGAGCTAATAGATACATTGCCTATGATGTCCAGTGACATCGAGGACTATGACGATGAAGAAATAAAGGTTGAATTCTTCCCTAACAGACCGGACAATTTATCTGTTGAGGGAGTAGCCAGGTCTTTTAAAGGATTTATCGGTCAGGAAATTGGTTTTCCAGAGTATAAATTAGAAGATTCCGGAGAATATGTTGAAGTGGATGAAGATGTGGCAAAAATCAGACCATTTATCGGATTTGCCAAAATAGATAATGTTGATTTTACTGGCGATAAACTCAAATACATTATGGACTTCCAGGAAAACCTCCATTGGGTAATCGGAAGGGACAGGAAAAAAGTAGCTATCGGTATCCATAATGCAGATGTTGTAAATGCTCCATTCAAATATATTGCAACACCAAAAGACGCCAATGCTTTTGTTCCTTTAGAAAAAGACTTTGAAATGACTCCAGATGAAATCTTAACCCAACATGACAAAGGAGTTGATTATGCTCATTTAATCCAAGACTTTGACAAATATCCATTAATTCTTGATAAAGACGATAATGTATTGTCCATGCCACCAATCATCAACGGTGAGTTGACAAAAATCAAGGAAGACACTAAAAACATTATTGTTGACGTTACCGGAACTGACGAGAGGGCAGTTAACCAGGCATTGAATATCATCTGTTGCTCTTTTGCAGAAGTTGGCGGCCAGATTAAAACAATGGAAGTCAGATATAGTGATAAGACCATCAAAACTCCAGATTTGACCCCCCAAGAAATGAACGTTCATGTCGATACTGCAAACAGCTTAATCGGCGGAACTAAACTTACCGCTGAAGACATTAAAGAATTGTTATTTAAAGCACGTTTTGATGCTGAAATAAACAACGATAATGAAGTTAAAGCCATAATACCTGCCTATAGAGTTGACATATTGCATGAAGTGGATGTCGTTGAAAATATCGCAGTGCAATATCACATAAATTCCGTTGAAGCAAAATTGCCTGAAATCAATACCGTTGCTTATGAAAACAACTGGTTTAAGGCAGAAAGCACTATCCGTGAAGTAATGATTGGACTAGGATTTCAGGAAGTTATGAGCCTAATGCTCACCAATGAGGAAGCACACTATGAAAAAATGAATCAGCCGGAAGAAAATCATGTTCAAGTTGCAAGACCTATTACAATCGACAGAACCATGATTAGAACCAGCTTGATTAATAGCCTAATGGAATTTTTAGAAGACAACAAACATGAAGATTTACCTCAAAAAATCTTTGAAATCGGAGATGTCTTATATTTAGATGAATCCAAAGAAAACAAAACCAGATCTTCTAAAAAATTAGCTGCATTGATTTGTCATTCAACTGCAAACTTTACAGAAATCAAATCAGTGATGACAAGTGTTTTAAGTAATCTCGGATACACTATGGAAATTACCGACAGCGAAAACAAGACATTTATTGAAGGTAGGGTAGCTGACGTAACCGGTGAATCCCAAAAAGGTATAATCAAAGGATTCTTTGGTGAAGTTTCACCTGAAGTGATTACCAATTTCACTTTAGACTATCCTGTGATTGCTTTTGAAATAGAATTCATCAATAAATGAATTCTTTAATTCTTTTTTTTAATACCACAATTTTCTCATCTGTGTTTCAATTTCAGAGTAATTGTTCGCAGCAGGTGAGGCATCATAATTACTGAAAATAGCTATGAAAATCAGCAATAGTATAATAATAGCTATCAAAATTATTGTCCATTTCTGCAATTATTCACCAACCATTGTCAAAGTTACTGTTCTTCGGCTTCTTGGTCCATCTAATTCAATGAAAAAAACTGATTGCCATGTACCCAAATCCAATTTTCCATTTTTTATAGGTAAAGTTTCACCTGAAGAAAGCAAAAAGGATTTCAAATGTGACCTTGCATTGTTGTCGATTCTATCATGACTATATGAAAATTTACCATCAATTAAATTATCTAATGTAAATTCCAAATCTTTTAAAAGACCGGATTCATTTTCATTCACCACAATGGCTGAAGTAGAGTGTTTTGAAAAAATTGAGATGATTCCATTATCAATATCAATCAGATTATTAATTTGTGAAGTGATATCAATAATTTCAAAACTTTTGTTAGTATCGATTTTTAAAGAATAAGATTTGACTGTCATTACTAATAATTTATTGAAACATATTAATATAAATAAAAGAAAAAAAAGAAAAAGAATATTAAAATTCTTCTTTATTTAATCTACTTCGATATCCATAGATTAAAAGCCCCATTATAGATAATATGCACATCACTATAAGCCCTGAGGTATTTGTAAGTTCTTTTGATGTTGTTACTTGAGGAACAATTTCAAATGATTTTCCTTCCTTAGCAGTTTCACCACTTCCGCTGTCCCCTGCATTTAAATCCCCATTAGATAAGGCATCATGTCCATTATCTGATGTATCCTGAGAAGGAATATTGGAACTGTTGGTTCCATAGTTACCTGATTCCTGTGAATTTGCCACATGGGATCCTGAAGAGTTTCCTCCTTGTGAATTACCTTGGTAATTCGAATTTCCATTCACATCAGAAGTTCCTTCATTTCCATCATTATTTTGGGAACCTGATTGTCCATCGCTTGAGGGTGTTGATTTTGAATCTGTTGACTCGCCTTTTTCTCCGGAAGCATGAAAATCATACTTGTAATACTGGCCACCGATTTCAACTTGTACATTATGGTCAACAGTGGGGTCCAAATCATTGACAACTGTTGCCTGTCCGTCATTAACTGTAACTGTATATCTATGCCCATCTACTTCAACATTTGTTTGAAAAGTTGCAAATTCATTTACAGCTCTTCCTGAAGAATCTCTTAATTGAAGAGTTAGAGTGTTACTGATGGATAAAGTATCCAAATTCATTAACGATGCCAAAAGCCTTGGACATACGAAAGTATTTGAAGGGTCATTTGAATCATACCAGTTTTGACCCAATTCAAAGTTTTCATTTTCCCAGTAATTTTTAGCCTGATAGAATTCATTATGTGCCAAATAGTTATATTCAACCTTAAGGATTGTGCTTCCAGAACTTTTAAATCCTGAACCCAGTAAAAAACCATTGCCTGTTTCAAATCCTCCCATGCTTGAACGTGGATCTTTTCTGTTATTTGTTAAGGAATTTGTTTTTACCACATCATTAGATGATGTTGAGTTGACATAAATTCCATTAGTGTTCTCGAAAACATTATTTCTGTTAATTAAGATATGGGAAGATTTATTAAATGTTGAAATGCCATTTAAATTATTGTGATGGACAGTATTATTGGTAATATTGCAATAATATATATTGGAAGTTTCTATTCCAGATAATCCATTATATGAAATCTGATTTTTAGATACTAATGAATTTTTTACATCCTTAAGCTGCAAACCATTTTGACTAGCTTTCGAAATATCATTGCCCGATACAGTAATCTTATCAGAATTTTTTACTAAAATACCATTTTTCCCGCCAACAACCAAATTATCTTTAACTAAAACATTTTTTGTATTGTCCACAATAACACCGCAATCACTATTGGATGCAACTATAGTTATTCCAGACAATACACTACCTGCTGATTTTGATGTGAAATAAAATCCGAAAGTTTTATCCAGACCTAAATCTCTTGCCTTATCAGTTAATTTATCAGAAGAATATACAATACTTGCATTTTTAGAAAGTATATTTAATTTCTTATCTACAACTAAAGAAATATCATTATATTCCGTATCTATAAACACAAATGTATCCCCATCTTTTGCATTATCAAATTTTGATTGAATCTCATCATTTGATATGTCATTAGCAATATTCTGATTAGTATTACTTCCATCGGAAAGGCTTGTCATATTGTTATCTTCAATGTTAACTGCACTAACTGAAGAAACAAAGAATAAGAATAATAATGAGAATATAAAAATACTAAATACTTTTTTATCCATATTGAAAACTTCCCAATTTTTATTTTTATATATTAATTCTTAAAAATGGAATAAAATTTTAAAAACAAAAAAAATTATCCATATGCAAAATATTGATTAACATTTAAAATTTTGATGACAAACATATATAAATCTAACCAATATAACAGCATTATATCATGAATAATCAACGACATAACCCTTATTTCACAGAATTAGAATACTTAACAATGTTATATCAAAAATTCAAGACTTTTCCATTTAAATAATATAAAAATCAATATATAATCAATTACTTATCGATAGAATCAAAGTTATGAATAAAAATAAGTAATTAATATATAATTAATTTAGAGAGGAGAAAATGAATAATAAAAATTTAATATTAGTAATTACACTAGTATTGATTGTATTTTTTGCTACAAGCGCAGTATCCGCTAAAAACATGACAGATACTGTTGAAGATAACGAAGTGTTAGGCAATGCAGAAATTACAATCGAAACTACAGACACTAATGATCAAATTCAAACTAAAATAAATAGTTTAAATGACGGAGATACTTTAAACTTCCAAACAGGAGAGTATAAAGACATCTGTATTTATGTAAATAAAAGCATCACAATCAATGGTAATGGTTCTACATTATACGGATATGACAGACCATCTGCAAATACAACTCCTGAAATTATCATGAATAAAACCACAGAAGGAGGATATGCAATTGCAAACCTCGCAACATTATACCTCCTTAAAACTGATGGTTTAGTTTTAAAAGATATCAAAATAGTTGCAGGCCCAAATAGTGGAACTGATAAGGGAGCCGATTCCAGATACAGCAATTGTGTAATCTACAATTATTTCTCAAACCATACAATAATTACAAACACTAGCATCACCGGATGCTCCTGGGGTATCTGGTTCCAAAATTGTGCTGATGGGATTATAGAAAACAATAAAGTTCAAAATCAGTTAATTACCGGAATATTTAACTTCCAATCACCAAGAACAATAATCAGAAACAACACAGTCACCAATGCCAAAAACCACGGAATCGATGTAAGGCATGGTGTCGGACCAAATGTTAAAGTTTTAAACAATACAGTAATTGGGTCAAAAGAAGGCATATACTTATTACACTCAGCGAAACATGTTGTGACTGGAAATACAATAATGAATTGTAGCCTAAGCTCAATTACATGTTGCGGCGCTAGCCACATAACTATCAAAAATAATAAATTATTAAATTCAAGAATTGGAGTTCTTTTAGGCGGAGGTCAACCTGTTGGTGGTGCTTACACAGGATATAACAACATCACCATTGGTGAAAACGAATGGAAACTAGACAACTTACCAATGCCACCATCATTCGTATTTTATGTCGCTGAAGCTAAAGGAGACTATGCGAGTACATCTGCAATGATGGGTACCTACACTGATAGTGGATTAACCAATATAACATATGTTGAATATAAAGGAATTGAAACACCTACCCCAGTTGTTGTTGATTATGATGCAATTTTAAAACCAACAGGTAAAAATGTGACAATTTCTGCTGGAATGACAAATTCCCAAATCCAAACTGCAATTAATGGAATGGATAATGGAGATACATTAATCTTTGAAAAGGACGCAATATTTGAAGACATCTGCATTTACATTAACAAAAACATTAAAATTATTGGTAATAATGCAACTTTAAAAGGTTTAACAAGTGCAAATAAAGATATAATCAATTCTATAGGATTACCAAATACATACAATGCATTACTTTACTCATCAATCATATACTCCATCAACAACACCAATGCCGTAATAAGCAATTTAAATTTAATCAGTAATTATCCAAATTATTCCAATCCAAATAATGAAGAATACAAAACTGCATGTATTTTCGCAGAAAACAGTGCAAACCTCACAATTACTGAATGTAACATTGATGGAGCTTCATGGGGATTATTTATAGGATTCCAAAAAAATGGCTGTCCTAACTCAATAATCACTAACAACAAAGTATCAAACCAATATACAACAGGAATCATCTGTTTTGGATCACAATTTTCCATTATTGCTAATAATACTGTAACCAATGCTAAAAACCACGGAATCGATGTGAGATTCAAGGCTAATGGATTTAATGTTACCGTATTTAACAATACCATTTCTGGTGCAAAAGAAGGTATTTATCTTTTACATTCTTCCGGACACAAAGTATACGAAAATACTATTTTAAACTCAAAAATCAGTTCAATTACATGTTACGGATCAGGAAATGAATATATATTTAACAATACTTTAAGCGGAAGCAGAATAGCTGTCTTACTTGGTGATGGATACTACAATGTAACTATCGGCCCAAATACCTACAAACCCGATAAATTACCATTCCCTCCAACATTTGAATACTTCATTGTTCAAGGTGAAACCAGATACCAATCTTCTGAAAAAGTAATTGGAACCTATAAAGATTCACAAGCTGTAAACTTAACAGCAAATGATGTGACAGTAGGATACAAAAAAGGAACTTTTGAAGTTACTTTAAAAAACAGCAAAGGTAATGCTATAGCTGATAAACCAGTAACCATTAACCTCAACGGTGAAAAATACATAGCTGTAACTGATTCAAACGGTGCTGCTTCCATTAATTTAACTTTAACTCCAGGAAATTATACTGCTGATGTACATACTTCAAGCGATTATTACAACAAAGCAGGCAATGCTGAAGCTACCATTACCGCTAAAGATGATAGGACTACAGCTGCAATAACTGCCAGCGGAAAAACATTCTACCTACAAGCTATTGAAAAAGGCAGCGAATACCAAGTAACTATTAAAGATACAAACGGTAACTTTTTAGCGAATAAAGGTATTACTGTTACATTTAACGGCAAAACATACAAATCAACAACTAATCAAAAAGGTATAGCTAAAGTAACTCTTAAAGCAACAAAAACAGGTTCTCTAAAAGCTACCGTTAAATTCGCTGGGGATGACATTTATAAAGCAGCTAGTAAAACCGCAACAATAAAAGTCACCAAAGAAGCATCCAAATTAACTGCATCTAAAAAGACTTTCAAAGCTAAAACAAAAACTAAAAAATATACCGTAACCTTAAAATCCAAATCAGGTAAAGCAATCGCAAAAGTAAAAGTTACTATCAAAGTTAAAGGCAAAACTTACAAAGCCACTACCAATGCAAAAGGTAAAGCTACATTTAAAATTACCAAATTAACTAAAAAAGGCAAATACACTGCAGTTGTTAAATTTGCAGGCAACAAATACTTTACCGGAAAAACAGCTAAACCAAAAATAACAATAAAATAAAGAGATTTCAATTAATCTCTTTAATTTTTCTTTTTTTAAAAATAGGATTAATACATATTCCTACGGGAATATGCAATATACACTATAAATATTCCAATTAAAATTAAAACTATCTGAGGAAATATTGAAAAAAATACTGCTGGAATGACATTTAATTCAGCCAAAAGCCACAATACACCATAAATTACAATTAAAATGCCCAGTAACATTGCAATTTTGTAAACCATATCCCTCAATTCAGGAAAACCACCATAAGGTATTGGCATCAAATCACCTACAGTTCTTTAGTTCCGTCCTCAGTTCCGATAATGACCTTATCGACCATCTGTGAGAAAATTCCATTTTCAACAACGCCAGGAATTGTATTCAAGTCAATTTCCAAATGCTCAGGTGATTCTATTTTCTCAAATTTGGCATCAATGACAAAATTGCCGTTATCTGTTATTACCGGACCATCTTTTCTTTGAGCCATTCTTATTTCACATTTAGCACCCATATCTTCAAGTTCCTTTATGACCATACGAGATGCATCAGGCAATACCTCAACAGGAACTGGAAATGTACCTAACTCTTCAACACATTTTGATTCATCGACAATGACAATGAACTCTTTTGCAGCATAGTCAACAATTTTTTCCTTGGTGTGTGCCGCTCCACCACCTTTAATTAAGTTGAATTCACCATCCACTTCATCAGCACCGTCCACTGACAAATCAATGTCATTTTCTTCCAAAGTAGTAATCGGAATGTTCCATTGCTTGGCTATTAATAATGATTGAAATGAAGTTGGAATTCCTTTTACGTTGATTCCTTCATCTTTAATTCTCATACCCACTTTTTCTATAAAGTAATGTGTTGTTGAACCTGTACCAAGTCCTAAAACCATACCATCCTTAACATATTCAGCAGCCTTATAACCTGCATTCTTCTTACTAGAATCATTACTGCTAGCACTTTTCATTTAAATCACAAACCCCAAAGTAAGATTATTAAGTTTATAACCTTTTTTACACTCTTCCTTATGTTTTCCATTGTTTTCTAAAACAATACATTTATCATTTTCCTGCAACCCATCAGGGAAACACAAATCATGAAAATCACACTTCTCATCACAGTCATGAGCTTCATAAGTAAATGTAGATCCTTCAAAAATATTTTTTGAAGTGGTCAACAAATCAATTTTGGCCCTATCGACTTCAACAGGAACAACAGCTCCCTCAGCATGTATTGGACATTTCTGTTCACTATCCTTAACATCCACTACAACATATTTTCTGTTTAATTCCAAGTTTCCAACGCAAGATGATTTAAACCTGCAGTTTTCACACTTATCAGCCGGACCTAGAAAAACAAATTCCTGACCTTTTTTTGCTAAATCTTTACCAATTAATGTTATCATCTAAATCACCTCTGTTTTATAAGCCAGTTCATAAGCCGCTTCTTTTGAAATTCCATTATCTCCTAAAATAGTATATCTTTCAGGTCTGATTTTATGAGCCATTACCAATGCATCAATCACATCCTCTTCAGGAATATTTAACTCCACCGCAGTGGTTGGAGCCTGAACGGCCTTTAAAGAATTCCTAATTGCTTTCCAATCACCACCATGAAGATACATCATCAATATTGTACCTATACCACATTGTTCACCATGTAAGGCGGGCTTGTCCAAAATCTTATCCAATGCATGGGAGAACAGATGTTCCGATCCGCTGGCTGGCCTTGAAGAGCCTGCAATGCTAATTGCCATTCCACCACTGAACAATGATTTCATGACAATGCGGGCACTGGCTTCAAGATTCGGTTTGATGTTTGCAACATTATCAGTAATTAAATGAGCAGACATTATTGACAGCGCAGCAGCAGATTCACTGATTGGTTCATATTTTAGCCTGTGAGCCAATTCCCAATCCTTAATAGCTGTAAAATTAGCAATCAAATCAGCACATCCAGCAGACAATAGTCTGAATGGAGACTGTGCAATAATTTCAGTATCGGCAATTACAGCGATTGGAGACTGTGCCTTGGCAGATGTGGAAGTATTAGGATTTTTAATTGAAGCTAAAGGAGATACAATACCATCATGTGAAGCAGTTGTAGGCATGGATACGAAATAAACACCCCGATTATGTGAAGCCAATTTAGCTACATCAATTACTTTTCCGCCACCGATACCAATAACGGTAGTGTCCTGAGTAATTAGCTCTTCGACCTCATTTACTGAATCATAATTTGCCTTATTTACTTTAATAACATCCCATTCAATACCTTGTTTATCAAGGCTATCCATTACAGGTTTCGCACCTATATCATAAGTATGCTCACCAGTAACGATTAAAATCTTTTTATCTAAATGCAATGACTTACAAATATCTCCAGTATCTTTTACAATACCTGGATCAATGTAAACTTCACGGGGCATTTGTATTTTCCTATTACTCATAAAAATCTCCTAAAGTAAATTATACATTAATATATATGTATAAAATAATTATAAATAACTTTCTTAAAAATTCCATATGAAAAATATTTAAAAATATCCGGTAACCAGTTCTATCAAAACAGAATATAATCAAATAACTTTAATACTTATTAAAAACAGAATATTTAATATTATAAAATATTATTTAGGTGATATGGTGGAAAATTTTGATGAATGGTTTCATGACATTTTAGAACAAGCAGACATAACTGATTCAAGATATCCTATTAAAGGAATGGCAGTTTGGAGGCCATACGGTTTTCAGATAAGAAAGCATTCCATGAACATCATTAGAAAATTATTGGATAAAGACCATGATGAAGTATTGTTCCCCATGCTTGTTCCTGAAAGTGAACTTGCAAAAGAAGGCATACATGTAAAGGGATTCGAAGAGGAAGTATACTGGGTTACAAAAGGTGGTCAAAGAGATTTGAACGAACATCTTGCATTAAGACCAACCAGTGAGACAGCAATCTATCCGATGTATTCATTATGGATTAGAACACACATTGATCTTCCAATCAAAATGTATCAAATCGTCAATACATTCAGATATGAAACAAAACACACTAGACCTTTAATTAGAGTAAGGGAAATCACTACATTTAAAGAAGCACACACTGCCCATGCCACTAAAGAAGAATCAGATGAGCAAGTTCAAGACTTCATTGAAATGTATAAAGAGTTCTTTGATGACTTAGCCATCCCATATTTAATTTCCAAAAGACCAGAATGGGACAAATTCCCGGGGGCGGACTACACAATGGCTTTTGATGTCATCATGCCTAACGGTAAGACATTGCAAATTGGTACTATCCACAATCTAGGTCAAACCTTTGCAAAAACCTTTGACATTACCTTCGAAGATAAAGACGGCGAACACAAACTTGTCTATCAAACCTGTGCAGGGTTATCCGACAGAGTAATCGCATCAATAATTGGAATTCATGGAGATGACAAAGGCCTGCGCCTTCCACCAAAAGTATCACCGAATCAAGTTACAATAATTCCAATTTTATTCAAGAAAGGAAAAGAGGAAGTTCTTGCAAAATGCGCTGAAATCAAGGAACAATTGGAAGCTAAAGGTCTAAGAGTTAACCTTGATGACAGAGACATCAGACCAGGTAAAAAATTCAACGATTGGGAATTGAAAGGAACACCAATCAAGCTTGAACTAGGTCCTCGTGATTTGGAAAACAACATCACAATAGCCATGAGAAGGGATGAGGAAGAAAAAATTGAACTTGCGCTTGATGTGTCATTAGCCGACAATGTATTTGAATTACTTGAAAAATCTTCCGAAGACTTATCCGCACAGGCATGGAACTTCCAAGAGGAGCATGTCAAATTTACAGAGAATTTGGATGAAATTTCAGAACTTGTCGAAGCAGGAAACATCGTTAAATTTAACTGGTGTGGAGACGAAGCAATAGGTAAGGAAATTGAAGAAAAAACCGGCTATGACATTTTAGGCATTCAAGAAGAAATATCTGAAGGCAAATGCATAGCTAGTGATAATGATGCCAAATACATTGCTTTAATAGCTAAAACATATTAGGGATACTATGGATAATGTCTATGCAATAATTCCAGTCAGCAAGTTCAAAAACGCTAAAACTAGACTTTCCCCTTTCCTATCCGAAAAAGAAAGAGAAAAGCTCCTAAAAGTGATGCTGCATGATGTTACCGACACATTGAAAAGATATGTTGATAAAATTTTCATCATAAGCAGAGACGAAGACGTTTTATCCTATGCTGAAAGTCTTAATTTGAACACAATTTTGGAAAATGAAAATTCCAATTTAAACAAAGCATTAACACAGGCAATGAAATTTTGCAAAGGTAAAACCCGCAAAGTCATTATTGTTCCATCAGACATCCCATTAATCGGAAAAACCAATGTCCAGATGCTGATCGATGCTGGAAAGAGCCTCGATTTCATCATTGTTCCTTCAAAAGGTGGTGGAACAAACATGATGATTATGAAACCTATGGGAATACACACCAAATTTGAAGGATTCAGTTACAAGGAACATGTCAAAGCAGCTGAAAGAAAAAAATTAAATCCACAGGTTCATGATTCATTTTTCATGGCACTGGATGTCAATACTGCTGAAGATTTGGGAGAAATAATGATTCATGGCGAAAAAACTCATACCCGAAAATACTTAAAAGAATTGAAGGTAAAATTCGAACCTTCACGCGGAAGCGAAAGAATAAACGTCACCCGGACTGATTAAATGATAGTGATGAGTATTGCTGGAGTTGATCCGTCAGGTGGTGCCGGCGTATTTGCTGATTTGAAAACATTTCAAGCAATCGGAGTTTATGGAACAGGTGTGGTAACCGCTTTGACTGCTCAAAATCCATACAAATTTTTTTCAACAATGTCTGTAGATGAATCATACATTGAAGAGCAAATTGATTCCGTAATGGATTCCTATGAAGTTGAATTCATCAAAACAGGAATGCTATACTCACCCGAAATAATTAAGCTGGTATCCAAAAAGATTAAGGAATATAATCTAAAAGCAGTGATTGATCCTGTAATGGTTGCCACTTCAGGTGGAGATTTAACCAAGGAGGATTTGGCCAATGCAATGAATAGGTATTTACTTCCGCAATGCATTTTAACAACCCCAAACATTTCAGAAGCTGAAAAATTAACTGATTTTAAAATTAACAATGAAGAAGATGCAATAAAAGCCTCTAAAAAAATAAAATGTGACAATATTATTACAGGAGGCCATCTAGATGGCATCAATACAATCCACATTGATAATGAAGTTACAACCGTAAAACAGGAACTAATTGAAACAGATAATCTCCACGGTACCGGATGCAATCTATCATCAGCTATTGTTGCATATCTGGCAAAAAACAATGATTTAAAAACATCAATCTTAAAATCCCTTGATTATGTCTATGAGGGAATTAAAAATGGAAATTACGGAACATTAATCTCTAAATTATAGTGATAACATGAGTGAAAAAACAGTATTATGTGCATGCAGCGGCATGAACCCTCGTGGAGCGATTACAAGAACAAGCGTATATGACTTAAGCATTGAACGGGAAGATATTGAATATTGTTGTATTGTAGCAAGTGGTGGAAATTATCAAAAATTCATTGACCTTGCAAAAGACAATACCGTAATCGCAGTCAATGGCTGTGAAAATTGTTGTCCAGAAACTATATTAAAAACAAAAAATGCCACAGTCGAATATAATCTGAATGTACAACAATTGCTGAAAAAGCACGATTTAAAAGCAGAATGTACAGTGCGCATTAATGAAAATGATGAAAAATGCGCCAATATAATTAAAAATGAAATTCTAAAAATTAAAAAAGAATTAAATGAGATATAGGTAAAAAACTAATCTCCCATATCTAAATTTTCAACAATGGAGTCCTGAAGAGCAATGAATTCTTCAGAATCCCTTTTTCTTGGTCTTTCAATATTGACTTCAACAATGTTTGCAATCTTACCCGGATTTTTATCCAATATAACTATTTTATCCGCCAAATAAACAGCCTCATCAACATCGTGAGTTACAAAAACAATTGTATTTTCAAATCTTTTCCAAACTCCAATTAGCTGTTCTTGAAGCTTGTGTCTGTTTTGCATATCCAATGCAGAAAACGGCTCATCCATTAACAAAATCGGAGAATGATTAAGTAAAGACCTGATAATTGCAACCCTTTGTTTCATACCTCCTGAAAGTTCATGAGGATAACTATCCTTAAATTCAATCAAACCAACACTCTTCAAGTATCTCTCAGCAGCTGCAATATTTTCTTCTTTGTTTCCGGGATTTGTCATTTCCAAACCAAAAGTTACATTTTGAAGAACGGTTAACCAAGGAAACAGTGAATATTGCTGGAAAATTACTGCTCTGTCACCAGACGGTTTTTCAACGACTTCACCATTGGCAACAATTTCTCCGGAAGTAGGTTGATCCAATCCTGCAATCAATCTTAAAAGAGTAGTTTTACCGCAACCTGACGGTCCTAAAAGGCAAATTAACTCCCCGTCATTAATAGTTAAATTAATATCCTCCAAAACAGATAATTTATCTGATTTTTTACCTTCAAAGGATTTATAAATATTTTTTACTTCAATTGACATTCATAACACCTACCAGAATATTCTGTTTTGAATTCTTGTAAATATAAAGTCGAATACAAGTCCAATTAAACCGATTACCAACATACCCACAACAGTTGTACCTGTATCAAAGAGATTTGTTGCGGTTAAAATCATATAACCTAAACCACTACTTGAACCAATCATTTCAGCGGAAATTGTACACATCAATGCAATTCCAATACCTACTTTTAAACCGGAAACAATATACGGAACAGTTGAAGGCAATACCACACGTTTTAAAACATTCCAATCCTTAGCTCCCAGGGTTTGAGCTGATTCCACTAAAACCTTATCAGTTCTTTTAACACCATCAATAGTATATACCAAAATAGGGAATACACATCCCATGAAAATGATAAATACTGCAGGAACGGTTCCTATTCCAAACCATAAAATTGAAAATGGAATCCATGCAACAGGAGGAATCGGTCTTAAAATACTGATTACAAAAGTACATAAATCTTCCAAAGCCTTATACCAACCAAGTAAAATCCCAAGAGGAATAGCCACTACAGATGCCAAAATTAAACCTGCAAATACTTTTAATAATGTATCCACAGTATTGGTGAGTAATTTTCCATTTTGAATAACAACCACAGCAGACTTGACTACATCAATAGGTCCCGGTAAGATATATGAAGAAAACAATCCCAAACCATTAGTTAATAAATACCAAATAAATATTAAAATTATCGGTAAAATTATTGGGACAAACTTATTATTATAATTATTAAACATTTCACCACTTAAATTAAAATTTTTATACATTTGATATTAGGTTAACATAATATAAAAACTTTAAAAAATATTAGAAAAAAAGAAAAATTATGAAGCATCAGCCACTTCAATAGCTTCTACTTCAATATCGTTTGAATAATCATTGTCTTTTAAAACAGACTTGGTACTCATTGCACCAAATAACATTGTAGATAAATTATGAATCATTGAAGATGTTGACGGTTGAATTACGCCCATTACACCTAAAACTAAAAGTGAACCATTTACAGCTACAATATTTCGATAGTTAGAGTTAATTTTATCCAACATTCCAACACTCAATTTTCTAAGTGTTACAAGGTCGTACAAATCATCGGACAACAATGATATATCCGCCACTTCACGGGCAATATCAGAGGAATGTTTCATTGAAACAGACACATCTGCCGCAGCCAATGCAGGTGAATCATTAATACCGTCTCCAACCATAATAACGGTTTTACCTTCTTGTTTAAGTTCTTCAACAATCTTGGATTTGTCTTCCGGAAGTACTTGTGACCTATATTCGGTAATTCCTAATGCTTTGGCTCCTGCCTTAGCACCACTTTCACTGTCTCCAGTAAGCATTATGACATTTTCGATACCTAATGATTTAAGTTCCTCTATGACATATTTTGCTTCTTCACGTACAGGATCATCGATGCAAATAAGCCCTTCAAGTTTTCCATCAATGGCCAAATAAACTACAGAATGTTCTTTAGCCTCTTTTTTAACTTTTCTTTCTTGAGCTTTAGTTACTTTAACTTTCTCATCATCGAATAAGAAGTGTTTTGAACCAATTACTGCACGTTTACCATCATATTCAGTCACAATACCATGAGCTACAATATATTCAACTTCACTGTGGTCCTCCTCATGTTTAAGACCCTCTTCCTCAGCTTGTTTTACAATTGCAGTAGCAATACTGTGAGCAAAGTGTTCCTCGATACATGCAGCCATTCTTAAAATATCATCCCGTTTGTATCTTCTAGACATTGGAATAACTTCAACAACTTTTGGAGTTGCATTGGTCAATGTTCCGGTCTTATCGAACACAATGGTGTCTGCATTTGCATATGCTTCAAGGAATTTTCCACCCTTAACCATCATCCGGTTATCTGATGCCTCACGCATTGCAGATATTACTGATAACGGAGTGGTTAATTTAATGGCACATGAGAAATCAACCATAAGTACGGACAGTGCTTTTGACGCATTTCTTGTAATCAAGTATGTCAGTGCTGTTGCAAGGAAACTGTATGGAACAATTGAATCAGCAAGCTTTTCGGCTTTACTTTGAGTTTCAGCCTTTAAATCTTCCGAATTTTCAATCAAATCAATGATTTTGTTTAATCTTGTTTCCTTATTCATTGAATAAACTTCAACAATTATATTTCCCTCTTCAACAACAGTTCCGGCATGAACTGTCTTACCTTCAGATTTATGTACTGCCAATGGCTCGCCGGTCATTGAAGCTTCATTGACCATTGCTTCACCATCGACCACCTTTCCATCGACAGGAATAATGTCTCCCATATGGATTTTGATTTTATCTCCTTTATCAATATCCATTGCAGATACCTGTTTTTCTTCACCATCCTCTCCTACTACCCAGACAGTGTCAATATTGAGAGCTAAACTATCTTTTAAAGTGCTTTTAGCTTTTTGTACTGTGTAGTCTTCCAATGCATCGGAGATGGACAATAAGAACATCATAGAACTTGCAGGCTGATATTGCTTCTGCAGTAAAGCACCAGCAACTGCAGCACCATCAAGCAGAGCCACATCTACACGGAAACTTGTCAAACTATCCAAACCATACCAGATATATTTTGCCGCACGGAATATTGTTAATGCATTTTTAATCGGCATTGGAAGGAACCATCTTCCAAGTAGCCTGCGACCAATCATCTTAGACAATTTCAAATAAAAATCGTCAGTAATCTCTTTTGAAACCTGAGTTTGAGTTGGTTCGGCTTCAAAAAGGTCATCCATTGTGATTGCGGATAAAATGTCAAATATCTTCTGTTTGCTTTCAACATCACCATCATAGTAAATCAAAATACTACCATTCCTGTGAGAAGTGAAAACATCCTGGATAAAATCATAATCTAAAAGTAATGAAGCTATGCCGTAACCTTCCTCCTTGGTGAAGGCCCATTTTCCAGCGCGAACTCTCAAACGAGGCGCACTGTCATGCATTACTTTAAATTTCATTTTACTACCTTACTGATAAAATAAAATTATTCTTTTGCTTCAACGTAGATTTCTTTTTTGTCATCTTGATGAGCATCGACAACAATGTCTTCTGCATTTTCCCTCATGTCTTGGAAACATTCTTCAGCATCTTTTCTAGCAGACATTACAGAAGCCATACCTTTGGTTGCTGCGTCTTTTACTGCGTCTGATTCCAATATTTTTTTACCTACGATAGCAGTTGCAATTCCTGCTGCAAAAATTAGTGCATGTTTGTGTTCTGTACATTTGTTAATTATATCATCACGTAACATCATTTCACGTCCTAAAAAAAATTATTTATTCATTGAAATAATTTAGGCAAAGCTAAATTATAACAATTACACTATTAATTATATTCAAAACAATATATAAGTTTTAGGTAAACCTAAACATAATCCAATAGCGTAACAATATTTACTTGAAGCTCAGAAAAAAGTAATTTGATTAATTGTGAAAATAACCTATCAACCCTACATCCTCAATTTAATTGCATAAGTTATTTTACATAATACATTAACTAATTCATCATATATAAATAATTCGATTTTTAAAGCTTTTTTAGGTAAATCAAAGAATAATATTTAGTTAAACTAAAAAAATAATTTTTGTTAGCCAAAAAATAGTTTAGACAAGTCAGAAAACCAGACCTAAATTAAAAATAGGAACTTTAACTAACCAAAATTAGAAAACTATAATCTGACCTGTGTCAGACATCGTGTAGGACATGACATGACACATTTCAGACATTGGTTGCATCGCCTATTATTTAATGTCCATGTTTTATTATGCCTGCTTACAGTAATCGCCTGATAATGACAAACAAGTTCACATTTTCCACATAATGTGCATTTTTGAATATCTGTTCCAATACGCCATCGTGATTTGTGTGATGACCTTAATAATTCAGAAAACAAGTGCATACTCAATTCCAAGCCAATTGATGAATGACCCATACCATGCCTACCTTTCATATTACACACCCTATTTTTAGGTATACCTAAATATATAAATGATATTATATAAATATTTTGAAATACCCAAATTATTTATAAAGAAAAATAAATAATAATACAAACCTAGAAAATTAATGGTGATTTTTTGAATATTCATAAAAAATTTTTCTCAAAAATAGGATTCAATTATCTGATTTATGCAATACTTACAATAATAATCCAGATAATTATAATGATTATAATTGGGGCACTAAATTCAAATATAATCGATAATTTTAATTCATTCACCATTCTTTCAGCTATCTGCAACTATGTATTGCCTTTTCCAATTTTTATCTATTTGATGAAAAAAATAGATTCACAAAAGCTGGAAAAACAATCATTATCCATTAAAAAATTCGTAACATACATTGCAATAACAATAACATTAATGTGGATAGGAAACATCATAGGATTAGCAATTACTGCAGCAATCAACTCCTTTACACCGTTTGACGTGATAAATCCCGTGCAAACATTAATAAACTCAACAGACATTTGGCTAAATCTATTCCTGATAAGCATAATCGGACCAATTTTTGAAGAAATATTCTTTAGAAAGTTGCTAATCGACAGAACCATAAAATATGGAGCCAAAGTCTCAATACTCTTATCAGCACTGATATTCGGTTTAATCCATGGAAATCTAAACCAATTTTTCTACGCATTCCTATTGGGAGGATTTTTTGCATATGTTTATATAAAAACAGGAGAAATAAAGTATACCATAACACTCCACATCATAGTCAACATGATGGGATCCGTTGTAAGCCTATTTGTTGGAAAAAGTGCACAAAACCTAATTTCCGGAGCAATACAGCCTTTAGACTTGGCCACCATAATAATTTATGTATTGGTAATATTAATTTCATTTTTAATAACACTGATAAAGTTGTGTCAATACAAAAAAATCAAATTGGAAGATATTCCCGGAAAAATAACACTCAACCAACCATTTAAAACAGTAATTGTAAATCCGGGAATGCTTTTATTTATCGGATTTTGCATTTTAATGATGATACGTCAAATTCTTTCCTAATTTTTGGACATCACCAAAAAAAAGAATTAATTTCTTTTAGGGAAAAATATCAAGAGTATATTACATTTTTCAACCACATCAGTGCTTTGAGCCATCCAAAAATGATTAATAATATCTTATAGATATATATTTAATTAGAACTTTAAATGGAGGAAAAATTATGTTGAACAGTAAAATAATGATAATTGCATTATTTATTATTTCTTTATTGGCTGTTTCTGCAGTAAATGCTGAAGATAATTCTACGTTTGATGTTGCAAGTGTAGAAAACCCTAATGAAAAGATAACAATTGAATCCAACAATAATCTAGTTTCAGACAACAGCAGTATTTTAACCGTCACAGTGGACAATACCAAAGAAAATTCCCATGATGAAAACATATCCACCAATAAGAATAACATTATTCTAGAAAAAAGCAATGAAGAGACACTAAAAAGTGAAAATCCATTATATGGAATTGTAGATATCGGTTCAAACACTATGGTATTGGAAATATTCAAGATCAAAGATAATGGAAAACCTAAATCAGTGTTTTCATTATCTGAAAAATCAGTAACATCCATTTACGTTAAAAACAACAACTTAACAAAAGAAGGCATTGATAAGTTAGTGTCTGTTTTAAAGGATTATAATGAAGCCATGGATTTGGTTAAAGTTAAAACCAAATATGTATTTGCAACAGCCAGCCTGAGAAAGATTGACAATACCGAAGAAGTAATAGCGGCTGTCAAAAAGAAAGTCGGATTAGACATTCACTTATTAAGTGGTGAAAAAGAAGCAAGCACCAGTTTTAACTCTGTAAAAGACACAGAACTAACAACAAATGATGGAATTATCATTGATTTAGGAGGAGGAAGCTGTGAAGTAATTGATTTTGTAAATAAGACAGTGATAACCTCTGAAAGTATGCCCCTTGGTGTAAGCTCATGCTACAAAGAGCATGTCAACGGAATGTTTCCAAATGAAACAGAAGCCAAAGCTATTGAAAACAGAGTATTGTCTGAGCTAAAGAAACTTATTGTAAATAACACCATAAAAAGGAACGATATGTTCGGCATTGGAGGATCCTCCAAAACCCTTAAAAAAGTTTTAGTTTATCTTGAATACATTGATAATGATTCAGACCATATTCCGATTTCCATGTTGGATGAATTATTCGATGAAATCAATGCACCAACAAGAGAGAATTATGAAAGTATATTGAACATCAATGCAGAAAGAATCAATACTTTCATACCAGGTTTAATCATTACAAAAACAATTGCAAAATATTTCAATGTGACATATCTGCATTTCTGTAAAAACGGTGTTAGGGAAGGAATCTTAAACGAAATCATCGCAAATGAAAACAATGAAACCGACTATAAGCAGAATGTTTCTTTAAACATCACAGACATGGACATTACATGTGATGAAAATGCAGAAATTTTAATAGTTCTTCCAAACAATGCAACAGGAACAGTTACAGTAAAATTGAATGATAATTCATACACCTCTTCAATTTACAACGGAAGCTGCATAATTGTACTTCCAAAAATGCAACCAGGAAATCATTCAGCCAAAATCACTTACAGTGGTGATGACAGCTACGAGTCCAATAAAACAAAAATCAACATCCATGTCAAATTAGCATCACTTTATGCATATGACATGACTCGCGCTCAAAACAGTGATTACGACTATCAAATTAAATTGATAGATGAAGATGGAAAAGGCATTTCAAACAAATTGATTTCATTTAATATCCTGTCAAATCAATATTATGCAATGACTGATGGTGACGGCATTGCAAATGTTAAAGCAAACCTAAATACAGACACATATGTGGTACATATATCCTCCGAAATTGCAGGAAATGCAACAAGGACATTGAAAATTGTAAAACGTATTGAAAACAATAGAAATTTAAATGTATATTATGCAAGCAATGCCAATTATAAAGTCCGTATCATTGGAGATGATGGAAATCCTGAAACCGAAGGGCAAAAGGTAACCGTCATTATTGACAATAAAAAGAAAAGTCTTAAAACAGGTAAAAACGGAGTTATTGCAGTTACAATAGACAAAAACTTTAAAGTGGGCACACATACCATTGAAATTCGTTATAAGGGATTAAATGCTAAAAATAAGATTGTTGTAAATCATCTGGTGACTCTTAAATCAGCACCCGTCAAAAAATCAGCCAAAAAATTGGTATTGACTGCAAGTTTGGCAAAAGTCAACGGCAAATATCTTAAAAACAAGCAGATTATCTTTAAATTCAATGGAAAAAACTACAAATCAAAAACCAACTCAAAAGGTGTTGCAAAGGCTATCATCAAATCAAATGTCTTGAAAAACCTCAAAGTTGGTAAAAAAGTAGCTTACCAAGCTACATATCTTAAAGACACGGTAAAGAAAACTGCAATAATTAAAAAGTAGATGCATCGACATCTACAAACCTTCTTTTTTTGACCAATTCATGTTTCAAATATCACTCTTACATTAAAATAAAAACGACATTATTTTCGCAACAAAAAAAAAAATTTGGAAGTTAGATTGCTCCAACTTTTCCAGAAAATAATAATTTTAAATTAAACTCTAATTTAAAATATTAAAAGATAATGAAATAATTTATTTTATGCTTAAAACCAAAATTTAAGCTTTATCTTCTCTTTCTTCTTCAATAGCTTCAGTGACACTATTTAAAATTTGAAGTGACTTGGAAAATGCTGGCATACCTGAAGTTAACAGTACAACCCTCAAAACATCAACAATCTCTTCTTTGGTAATGCCCAATACTTCAATTGCACTCCTCATTTGTTTTTTGGTAGCTCTTGGATCTGCACGGGAAGCAGTAATACCAATAGCAATTAATTTTTGAGTTTTATAATCTAAAACCTTACCGTCCCATACAGTATCGTTAATATTAGATACCAATTCAAATAAGTCAGGATGGCTATCTTTTAACTCCCTTATACCTTTCCCATAATATACATCGCCTTTCATACTCTTCCTCTCCAAATAATTTTAATTAATTAATATTCTAATTTTTAAATTATATATAATTAATCGGACAATTAACACATTGCAGTGATGT